>DLYY01000179.1 GCA_003447535.1 Bacteroidota bacterium
TGCTGTTTCATAATCTTTTCCACTATAGTAATCTACTCCATCATTATAAAAGGCTACAGATAGGCTTTTGAGGTACATGATGATATCATCTTTTGTGTACATATCAATTCGTCCATCAGCCAAATCAAACGATTTATCGTAAGCTTCTAATGCGGTTAAGAGATAAGTTGGGTCTGCGCTTTTTGCAATAGAATCTGAACCCAACAGTTGATACACCTTACCGTAAGTATACCAAGCCTTCCAGAATCCAATCGTTTTCTCATGTTTAACCACTTCATCAATGATTTGCTTAGCCTTAAGCAAATCATCAGGATTTTTACTTGAGAGATAAGCGTCAATATTGGTTTGCGCAGAATAAATCTTGTTTTTTTGTGCTTCTGAGATGGATACAGTAATTACCAAAATCAAGATGGGTAAAATATTACGTAATGTCTTCATAGTATTCGTTTACGATTTTCTTTAGATAAAATGCCTGTAAGCATTTGCAAATCAGGTGCCAAAGTTATGGCAACGAGTTAATATTAGTCAATAATAGAGAGAAAAGCCGGTTTTATAACGTCTCCTCTCCTTCTGAGTTGTCTTGGCTAGTGTCGTCAGATGCTGAAGAATCATCAGATATTTCCGTAGAATCTTCGCTTGATGCATTATCTGCAGGACTTCCATCATTGGACTCACCACCCTCTGCACCTTCCACGTCTTCTTCAGCAGCCTCTAATGCATCTAAGCGTTCCATTTCTTCTCGCTCAGCCTTACCATCTTTCACAATAGCAAGGGCTGCAATAGAGTCTTTAGTGCCAATCTTGATTAGTCTAACACCTTGAGTGTTTCTACCCAATGTTGAAATGTCTTCAACTGCCATTCGAATGGTAATACCATTCTTTGTGATAATCATGACATCATCCATGTCCGTTACATAACGTAATGCGACCAGCTTCCCTGTTTTTTCGGTTACAGACATTGTTCGGACCCCCTTACCGCCTCGATTAGTTCGACGATAGATAGGATCTCCTGTTTCTGGGTCATCGATAAAGGTTCGCTTACCGTATCCATTTTCAGATAGAACGAGCATTGTACCCGTTGCCCGGTTTTCTTCAGTAGCTGAGATTATTCCTACAACATGGTCTTCCGTACCTTGAAGTGAAATACCTCGCACTCCTGTGGCAGTTCGTCCCATAGATCGAACTTTACCCTCCTCAAATCGTATAGCTTGGCCTTTTGTAGAGCCAATTATAACCTCGGAGTTACCATCGGTCATAACCACACGCTCAAGCTTATCCTCTTCTCGAATGGTAATTGCGTTGACTCCAGCAGAACGTACATTGGAATAAGCTCGCAACGACGTCTTTTTAATGGTACCTAAAGCGGTCACAAATAAGAGGTAATTGTTATCCAAATATTCCTCCTCTTTCAAGTTAAGTACAGGGATAAAAGCCATAACCTTATCATCCGATGGCATCTGCAGGAGATTTTGAATCGCCCTACCCTTTCCAGTTTTAGATCCTTCAGGTATGTCGTATACCTTAATCCAATAACAACGTCCTTTTTCCGTAAATAGCAACAAGTAGTTATGGGTTGTTGCTGTGAACATGTATTCTATAAAGTCTTCATCCCGTGTAGTAGACCCTCGACTGCCTCTACCTCCTCGGTTTTGGCTTCTAAACTCTACTGAAGGCGTGCGCTTCATATACCCAAGGTGGGAAATGGTAATCACCACGGATTCATCGGGAATCAAGTCAGTTATATCAATATTTCCGGACGAGTAATCGATGTCCGTACGTCGCTCATCGCCAAACTTGGTCTTAATTTCAAGCGTCTCATCCTTAACCATTTCCATCCGAATGCCTCGGTTTTCAAGGATTTCCTTGAGTTTGGCAATGGTTTTCATTAACTCATCGTATTCTGCACGTAGTTTTTCGATTTCTAAGCCGGTGAGCTTAGAGAGGCGCATTTCCAAGATAGCCTTAGACTGTATGTCAGAGAGCTCAAAGCGTTCCATAAGGCCTTTCTTGGCCAAGTCAACCGTCTTGCTTGAACGAATCAAGGCAATGACCTCATCAATGTTATCAACAGCAATGATTAGTCCTTTAAGGATATGTGCTCGCTCTTCTGCCTTTTTTAACTCATATTCCGTTCGCTTGACAACTACATCATGGCGAAACTCGACAAAGTAGTGGATAAGTTGCTGAAGGTTTAATGTTCTTGGACGACCGTTGACTAGGCAAACGTTGTTTACGCCAAATGATGATTGAAGTGGCGTATACTGATAGAGTTTATTAAGAATGATTTTTGGTATGCCATCGCGTTTAACATCGATAACAACACGCATTCCCTTCCTGTCTGACTCATCCCGGATATCTGAAATTCCATTAATTTTCTTGTCATTAACAAGGTCAGCAATTTTCTTTACAAGACTGGATTTGTTCACTTGATAAGGAATCTCTGAGATAATGATTTGCTCTCTGGCTCCGTTCGTTACAATCTCTGCCCTTCCTCGAACCACTACTCTACCACGTCCTGTTTCGAAAGCTTCTTTTACGCCATCATAGCCATAAATTGTTCCTCCTGTTGGGAAGTCTGGCGCAGTTACGTGCTGCATTAGACCTGCAACATCGATTTCTGGATCATCGATGTAAGCACAAACGCCATTACACACCTCACTGAGGTTGTGGGGTAACATGTTTGTAGCCATACCCACTGCGATACCATTAGCACCATTGACAAGGAGGTTCGGAATACGACTTGGTAATACCGTAGGCTCTTCTAATGAATCATCGAAGTTCAGCTGAAAATCAACGGTTTCCTTTTCGATGTCCTTGAGTACCTCGTCGGCAATCTTTTCCATTTTGGCTTCAGTATATCGCATTGCCGCCGGGCTATCGCCATCTACAGAACCAAAGTTT
>DLYY01000124.1 GCA_003447535.1 Bacteroidota bacterium
GTTGAAGGCACGAACGGACCTTCCACTCATTGGAACCCTACTCGACTACGAAGCAACAGCTTATATAATGAGTTGGGGAGGCATGCTATTTGACGTCTTGGCAGGATTCCTTTTGCTGATTCCCAAAACACGAACTTTTACCTGGATTATGGCAGCAGTTTTTCATGTGCTCACCGCCATAATTTTCCCGCAAATTGGTGTATTCCCCTATGTTATGATCATGGGCACCCTCGTCTATTTTCCGTGGACAAATCTGACGCATCGAATCCCATCCGCCTCAAGTAATAAGCAGATTGCTAATCCCTTATTACAATCCATCGTGCCCTATGTTCTATCACTATATTTTATCTTGCAAGTATTCATACCCCTAAGGCATCATCTTTACAGCGGAAACCTTTTCTGGCATGAGCAAGGATTTCGCTTTTCATGGCGTGTAATGCTTATGGAAAAAGCGGGTTACTGTGAATTTGAGGTTGTCGATACAACGGGTAATCGCCGCACGATGGTAAGACCCAGTGACCACCTAAATCCTCAGCAAGAAAAAATGATGGCCACTCAACCGGATATGATTTTGCAATATGCCCATTACCTCAGTAGGGAATATTCCAAGAGTTGGCAAACTGAGGTGGAAGTCTACGCCCATTGTTGGTGCTCACTCAACGGACGAGGTAGCACACCTTACATTAATTCTGACATAAATCTTGCAAAAGAAAAAGACAGTTTTTCTCCAAAAACATGGATTTTGTCCTTCGAATAATGCGTTTGCACAGAGTCCATATCATCCTTTGGCTGTTTATCCTCCTCCCTGCTTTAAGCCATGCCCAAGTAATACTGAATGTTATGTCCCGTGAAGACTCAACTTCCCTGCGCAATGTTAGTGTGTATGACGTCTATGAAGACAGCCTAATCTGCAAAAGCAATCCCACAAAACCCTGCATAATTACAACGACAAAAGATCTCTTTATCGAGTGTAAACACCGAGGCTTTGAAGACCTTTATCTCACCATTCAAGGACGACTAAAAGACACCTTAAATCTCTATATGCGGCGACCTCCTGCCATTCAATCGGAAAGCTTGGATGAAACGACAGTAACCGATGTCACCTCTACCTACTTACGAGACATTGACGGCATGGGAATCTATGCAGCACGTAAGACTGAACGCATCGATTTAGATAAGGTAACAGGCAATAAAGCCATCGGAATTCAGCGACAGATTTATGCCAAAGTAGCAGGGCTTAACGTCTGGGAAAGTAGTGGGTCTGGGCTTAATACAGAAATTGGTGCACGGGGCCTCAATCCCGCTAGATCGAGCAACTTTAACGTCCGCCAAAATCAATATGATATAGCGGCTGATGCCATTGGATATCCCGATGCGTATTACGTCCCACCCGCTGAAGCTATCGAGCGCATCGATATCGTTCGTGGAGCATCTTCACTTCAATATGGACCGCAATTTGGAGGGACAATTAACTATCATCTCAAAGGAGCAGAATACAGCAGTGGATGGCGCCATGAAATACTCTCGTCAATAGGTAGCTTCGGTCTATACAATCAGAGTTTAGGCTTTGGCTATGGAGGGGATAAAGTGGCCTTCTACACCTTTGGGAATTACAGACAGGGCAATGGTTGGAGACCTAACAGTGGATTCCAAGCGGGATTTAATCACAGCCAACTAGCCTTTGTTTTATCAAAGAATTGGACGGCGCAATTAGAACATACTACCTACCTCTACGAAGCCCAGCAACCAGGCGGATTAACCGATGCCCTTTTCACCCAAAATCCAAACCAATCTATTCGCAGTAGGAACTTCTTTAGAATATATTGGCACCTACCTGCAGTCACGCTGAATGGGAAAATTGGCAAAAATGGCCGATTCAACACGAAATTTTGGATTCTCAGAGCGGGTAGAGACGCTGTTGGCTTCCTTGGAAGCATTGCACGCATCGATTTTGGCGAAAATCGTGACTTACTCAAGGATACATACCGAAATTTCGGCCATGAAAGCCGCTATATCAGTCAATGGAAGTGGGCAGATCGCCCTCAAAGCTTTCTAATTGGGATTCGAAACTACACAGGAAACACCTCGAAACGACAAGGATTAACTGATTCACTGAGCACGGCAAGCTATGAATACCTAACTCCTAATATCATCGATGGATCGCAATATGAATTTCCAAGTATTAACCATGCACTATTCGCTGAACACATTTTTCGACTACCCAAATCATGGAAGATTGTACCGGGCATTCGCTATGAGTTTGTTAAGAGCAATGGAGAAGGATCATTTCGGCAATTAAATTCGGACTTAGCCGGTAATATACTTTATGATACGATTATAGATGAGTCGTTCTCTAGCCCAAGAAGCTTCTTTTTACTGGGAATTGGCCTCAGCAAGACCCTACCCAATGGCTTAGATTTATATGCGAACTGGTCGCAGAACTATCGAGCGATAAACTTTAATGATTTACGTATTGTCAATCCAAATTTTCGCATCGATCCTAACCTCGAAGATGAAAAAGGCTATAATATGGACCTTGGAATTCGCGGAAGCTATCAAGGTATACGGTTTGATATGACGGCCTACTTCCTCCGCTATGCAAATCGCATCGGATTTTTGCTTCAAGTCGACTCACAATTGTTATCTACCTATCGTTTTCGAACAAATATTGGTCAAAGCAATACCTATGGTATCGAATCGCTGCTTGAAATCGACTGGCTTCAACTAAAAACCAACGGCGATGAGCAACAACTGTGGTCGCTCACCACCATGCTGAACTACAGTTACTCCAATGGGCGATATGCTCTTGAGAAAAATACTGCCGTTGATGGCAAGAAAATTGAACTTGTTCCTCAGGGAATCTTAAGAACCGCACTAACGCTAAACTTCGACAACAGATATACGCTCGGAGCCCAGTGGTCTTGGACAGGAAAGCAATTTGCCGATGCCACCAATGCCACCTTCTCCCCTGATGCCGTTCATGGGCTTATTCCATCCTATCAAATTTTAGATATCTATGCCAGAGCGCAATGGAAACAGCTCAGCGCAGAGGTCAATGTAAATAATGCCCTTAATGCTAGCTACTTTACCCGCCGCGCCTCTGGATATCCTGGCCCAGGCATTCTCCCCAGTGATCCAAGAAATGTAACCTTTAGCTTAGGATGGGTTTTTTAATCCTTTTGACGAGATCAAAGACTCCTTAGAATACAATTACCGTTTCCCCGCTGCGCAACTTCTTTTTTGTATGGCGACTCACCATAGATGCTCCAAACTCTTCCTTGGCTATCCTACTTACCGTGTCCGCAAGCTTACCACTGCCGACACCGTGAATTACTTTAATCTTCTTTAAACCTTGCGCCCTACTATCTCGCAGAAATCCACGAAATGCTTCAATTTGGTAGTCAAATATCTCTAATGCAGATGCCACTTTAAGACTTGGCTTGAGTACTTGAATATGAAGATCAATACTTGGTAAAGGGGTCTTATTCTTGGAAGCATTTGTACGAGAAGATTTCTTGGATGGCGACCAATTCTCATTGGTATTGGGGTCAAAATCTCCCATCATCATGCGCTTAAGCAAATCCGGATCAAAGGGCTTTGATTTATCTTCCATTAGTGGGGTAATTTATCTCTGACTAGTCCATAGGCAAAGAAGGAGGAAAACCTTCCTGCACCTCCTATTGAGCACATCATGCGCAAGGAAGAACTCACACCAAAATAGCCTCCGAGCCACAGCAATAAAATCATTATCAATTCGACAAGCGGACCACTGACATACCATGGCCAAGGGCTAACTAAAAAAGTATGTATCCAATCTGACATCACGTATTTTTTTACGAAGCTGAACAAGAAGATTGCGCACATTGAATTGGCGTAAGTGCGATGGCATCTATTCCGCCTTCAATATTGATTACATCCGATAATCCAAGCTTTTTTAGTAAGCTACAAGCGATGACCGACCGATCGCCCCCCGCACAGTGCACATAGGTTGAGTTGCTTGGATACGAAGCAATCATAGTAGGATCAATCCAATAGTCGAGTGGTTCGCTTACCGCACCGATAACATGATTGGCTGTAAACTCTGATTCTTTACGAACATCTAATAGCAATCCACGATCTTCCAAGCTCGGTTCAATTGCATTTGCCGACACAGAGGCTATCGTATCCAACGAACCACCACTTGCTTTCCATGCCGCTATTCCTCCTTCGAGATATCCTTTCACATTATCAAAACCAACTCGTGAAAGACGCATTACAGCTTCTTCGACTTGATTGGGATTAACAACTAGAAGAATAGGTGTTTTTACATCTTTCAAAAGAGAACCCACCCATGGAGCAAATTGACCATCCAAGCCAATAAAGAGACTCCCTTGAACAAATTCTTGAACAAACTCATCACGACTTCGGACATCTAAAACGACGATATTCTCTTCAAGCGATAGCTCTTGAAAGGCCTCAACACTCAGGGCTAAATCAGACAAATCCGGACGATCAGAAGTATCATAACCATGCTTATTCATTCCAACATTTTGAGGGAAGTAGGCAGGAGGGGCTAGAATTCCATCAGTGACTTCTTGAATAAACTCCTCTTTAGTCATGTTCGCGCGCAAAGCATAATTCTCGCGTTTTTGATTACCAAGTGTATCGAAGGTGTCTGTCGACATGCTTTTACCGCATGCACTGCCTGCCCCATGTGCAGGGTACACAATAACTTCATCATCAAGAGGCATAATTTTGTTTCGAAGGCTATCATATAGGATACCGGCTAGATCCTCCATCGTAAAGTCAGCTCCCTTTTGCGCTAAATCAGGACGACCCACATCGCCTAAAAAGAGGGTATCGCCGGTAAAGATGGCTTCTACCTTTTCTTCGCGATTAAGCAAGGCATAGGTTGTAGACTCCATCGTGTGGCCAGGAGTATGGATTACCCGAATTTTAGCTAGTCCAAAAGAAAGCTCTTCCCCATCTTTTGAAATGTGGGCTTCATAGGTCGGATTAGCTTGTGGTCCAAAGACAATGGTAGCCCCTGTTGCTTCGGCAAGATGGAGGTGTCCACTCACAAAATCAGCGTGAAAGTGCGTCTCTAAAATGTATTTGATATGAACTCCATGCTCTTTGGCAAGTGCTAGATAAGAATCAATTTCGCGCAAAGGATCAATGACGATGGCCTCGGATTCACTCATAAGAAAGTAGGCACCTTGGGCAAGACATTTTGTATAGATCTGTTGTATTGTAGCTGGCATTAAACAGGATTTATAAAGAAGAAATTTTATCAATTAATATGAAGACTGCCATAATGAGTACAAAGACTCCGAAACCTTTTTTGAGTTTAGGAGCAGGTACTTTGGCACTAAATGGAAGTCCTACCGCAAGACCGAGCATGGCGATAAACGTAAATCCGATAAGAAAAATCCAATCGATTTCTATGTTTGGGTTAGAGACATCTCCCAAAAACCCAATCAGCGATTTACTGGCAATAATAAACATTGACGTTCCTACTGCACGATGGATAGGAAGCTTAGCCAATAAGACGAGCGCAGGCACAATGATGAAGCCACCCCCTGCGCCAACTAAACCGGTAAGAATACCGACTATAATGGCTTCGGTGACTACTTTAAGTACTCTTGAAACATCCCATTCGAAATCATCAGAATCAGTAATTCTTTGCGTCTTCTTACGCAACATAGAGATCGCCGCAAAAAGCATAACGACCGCAAAAAGCAACATAATGGCCAAATCTTTACTCAAGACAACTTCTTGAAACTGAATGATTGTTTCAGGAATAGCCGGTACAATAACTTTCCGGGTAAAGTAAACTGCAGCAATTGTCGGTGGAGCAAAGACCATCGCTATCTTATAGTCAATGTTTCCCTTCTGACCATTCCGCAATGCACCAACGGCAGCCACCCATCCGACAATAAAAAGGGAGTATCCTGTAGCAAGTTCCACCGGAACGCCAAAGAAATAGGTTAAAATGGGTAAGGCCAAAATGGAGCCACCGGCGCCTGTCAACCCAACGACCAATCCAATAAATACCGCCGCTATATACCCAATAGGCACAATTCCTTCCATAGCCTACGAATTGGATTTTGGCATACACTGAAATAGGTTGAGGACCTCTTTTCTTGCCACTTGATAAAACACTTGCTTTCCCTCTTTCACTGAAGTCAGAATGCCATGAGCCTTCATTTTGGTTAAATGATGAGACATCATAGAAGCCTCACATCCACAAGACAATTTATCACATAGGCTAGTGACATCAATCTTCGTGCTATCGGCGAGATGAAGTAAGATTTCGAGCCGTACCGGATGAGCAATCACCTTTAAGGTCTGTGCCATATCATCTAAGGCAATATCGGCTAGTTGAACAACTTTCATAATATAAATATATGAACATTTGTTATATTGTTCAATACTTAAAATACCTTTAGCTAGATTACCTCACCGAATAAGGCTCAACCGACCGTATTGCGCTTGACGAAATCCTGTATAGATGTTTTCCGAAACGATATAGATAAGGTAGGTTCCTGCAGGTTGGTCCACTCCTTGCCAACGACCATCCCAAAAATTGAGACCGTCAATAGACGCTACCTCCTCACCCCAGCGGTTATGGATTTTCTGGAAAACAACTTGGAGATTTGAGTGAGGAAAGACCTCATAGACATCGTTTAATCCATCGCCATTCGGGCTAAAGGCACCGGGAAGCACTACAAGAATTCGGTCAATAAATACGAATTCACAAGCTTGGAATAGACAACCCTCTTCATCGACTGCATCTAAGCAAAACGATCGGCTGTAGAGCGGACTGACCAATAATAAGTTGCTATCGGAACTAATAAAACCCTCGCCTATATCCCAATTCCATTGAGCAATGGGCTCGCTTGAGGCTACATTAGCTGTCACCCTCGCCGTGTCTCCGATTTGCAAGGGGTCTTCAGGAAATTGATCAAAGGAGATCAAAGCTTGATTTACCGTAATCAATACATCAAAAGAAGAATCACAAGATCCCATGAGATCTTCATAAGAAATCGTTGTAGTAAAAAATGCAGAATTACTTGGCTGATAAATTGCCGTTGATTGTGTCGAAGCATTATCACTCCAAGACCAAATCAATGGATGACTTGACGTTGCACTAGCATCTAAAACGATTGAATCTCCAGGACAAAGCGTGTCCGGTAAGAAAGAACTATTTAACGTGATCGGCTGAAAGGGAATATCCATTCGAGATAATATTCGCTCACCAAAAACCTTTCCTTGATCTCCTGCATTTGCACCCCCTGTCACATCATCACACGATGCAACAAGATTCACTCCATTAACACCAGGACTGAGATCGACCACAAAGGACGCTGGAAGAATGGTCATATTGGTAAGGATAGCACCGCCACCGCCACCGCCGCCCGGTCCAGGGCAGCGAATAACGTCAAAAACATCGCCACCATCGCCACCGCGCGCATCAATAGTAAGTGTTCCTGATAAAGTTTCCGCATCTAAGAAGATACTACCTCCTGCTCCACCGCCACTTCCTGCATCGTCATTGGTCGTTTGAGTTACTGAAGCCCCGCGGGCTGTTATTTGTCCATTAAGTCCGTGAATCGTTGGGGCAGATAAAATTACAATTCCCCCACCATTACCTGCATTATTACCATCCCAAGTCCCATTACCGTTGCCCACATCAGCAGCACCACCTCCTCCTCCCATAAACAGTCTATCTCCTTGGTTCGAAGGGATAGAATCACCGCCAAAACCGCCAAAACCGGCGCTACAAAAGAAGCCAGAAGTTAACCCCCCTTGGCCTCCTTGGCCGGCGTTACCACCACCACCACCGCCACAGTTATGGTCATTACCACCACCGCCACCACTGCCATTTCTTCCTCTTCCATTTTGAGCCCAAGCATCTCCACTTCCCTCTCCTTTTTCTCCCCCATTATCTAGCGATGTGCCATCAAATCCGGGAAAACCAGAAATACCAAAGCAATCAAAGTCGGGCTGCACTTCACCACCCTGACAACCAGCTTCTGAAGCATTAATCGTAGCCGCAATAGAAATGCTATCCTGAGCTTGAAATGCGACAACACCTCCTGTAGTCCCGTTCCAAAATTGTCCTGTAACTGCATTGCTAACATTGGCCGAGGTGTATTTTGGAAAAGTGACGACTTGGACGGATTGGCTGACGTCAAAGACTGCCTCAATATTATGTACAAAACGCAAGCGTAACTCGCCTGGATTTGACGTGGTGAGTGCCTGGTTTATCGAATGAATTTCATAGTACCCCGCCGTGGCTAAATCATTGAGATGCCTCCCATGATTTTGATCATCGCTGATCTCTCTTGGCGCACCGTTCATTTGAATCAGTATAATTTCATTACCAGGAGTAGTAAAAGCGCCAATCGACGATGTCTGAATGATCACCTCATTCGTACAATAGTTAAATGATGTAACCTGAGCGTAATCATTAGGAATGGGTGGAACAACCTCCTGAGCGAGCAGGTTCGTCACCCACAAACAACATAAAAACTTAACTAAATGACGTGCCACAGCCACAAGTTGTTGATGCATTGGGATTGTTGTAGGTAAAGCCACGATTGGAAAGTCCCATTTCAAAGTCTATCACAACGCCTTGCAATGTTTGCCTATGATCTTTATGCATTACCACTTCAAGTTCCTCAAAGGCCCATATTTCGTCGTCTTCGTTCTTGGCTTCAAAATTGAGGATATACTCCATTCCAGCACAACCACCGCGTTTAACGCCAATGCGCAACGGAGCATTTTCATCCGATGCCAAACGCTTTAGTTCTTTAAGTGCAATCGGCGTGAAAGAGACCGGGCAAGCAGATGCCAATGTTTTAAGGTTTTTTTCCATAAACAATTGAATAACAATTACCTTAACGGAAAGTTACAAAAATGGATGATTTAACCCTGTTCCTTTTACTAGGCATCTTGCCTGCAATACTCATTAGTGGAGTAAGTTTAGCCATGGTGCATACGCTTACCAAAAAGCAAATTCGTCGAGAAGAAATTCAATTGAAACGAGAATTGGGAGAACTTGCTCGAAAAGATCTAATTCCTATTCGACTTCAGGCCTATGAACGAATGGCGCTTTTCATGCATCGAATGTCTGCTGCGGAACTCATCCGAAGAACACAAACACCAAAAATGACGGCAAGTACTTTGAAACAGGCTTTGATTACTACAATGCGCGCTGAATTTGAACATAACATTACCCAGCAGATTTATTTATCAAGAACTGCGTGGGAAACCATACATGCCTATCAGGAGAGCTTACGGCAAATTATTGAAAAGTGCTCGGCAGACTTAGACCCCAAAGCACCAGGCTTCGAATTAGGAAAAAGAATTTTAGAATTCTATATCGAAAATGATCAAAACGTAATCACCACAGAACAAGTAAATACAAGACTACAAGTGGAAGTTAAACACATGTTCGACGTATGATCTACAGGCAAAAAATACTACTCCTACTGGGTATTGTATTGCTCCTTAATGCCTGCCAAAAGTCGTTACAAGTTGTGCGATTTGAAGAAGAAAACATTGAAGTTCAGATCGACAACAGGACGGAAAACACGCTTGGCTTTCTAGATTCGCTTTTGCTTCCCTATCAAGAGTTTCTTTCGGATAGCATGACTCAACCCATTGCTCTTGTGCAAGAAGATTTACTGAAAGCTGACGCCAATGGAAAATTAGGTGTCCTAATGAGCAAGGCTATGATTAATCGAGCGGAAAACCTCCTGGACCAAAAGGTTGATTGTGCCTTTATGAATCGAGGAGGTATTCGTGTTCCGATGCTAAAGGCAGGGCCTCTAGCCCTTGGTAGAGTCTATGAACTCATGCCCTTTGACAACTACCTTGTTGTGCTGGAGATTCCTGGAGATAGCTTGCAAAAAGTACTTAATATCATTGCGCTAAAAGGAGGATGGCCAGCCTATGGCATTTCCTACAAAATAAATGACCAAGGAGCAACGGATATAACCATTGACAACATGCCTATCGAAGGCCAACGATTGTATCAAGTGGCTCTATCTGACTACATAGCCAATGGTGGAGACAAAATGACGATTTTAAAGCAATTCGAGCAAAAAAATACAGGTTTAGGCTTACGCGATGCCTTTATAGAATATTTCATAATGATCAACCAATCGGGCCAAGCCATTATGCCAGACCCACATATTGTCGTACGATGAAAAGAAGAGTATTCCTTAGAGAATTAACCCTAGCGGGCGGCGGTCTTTTATTGGCTCCAAACATTGCCTTAGCACAAGGAAAAGACGTTCAAAAACTGACTATTCTTCATACGAATGATACCCATAGTCGAATTGATCCCTTCCCAAGCGATAGTAAATTCCCAGGTCTTGGAGGCGTATCAGCGCGGGCTAAAATCGTGTCAAGGATTAGAAAACAGGAAGAGCATGTATTGCTTTTAGATGCCGGTGATATTTGGCAAGGAACCCCTTATTTTAACTTTTACCACGGAGAATTGGAATTTAAAGCGATGTCTTCCATGCAGTATGATGCAGCTACTTTGGGAAACCATGATTTCGATATCGGCATTGATGGGCTTGTTAAACAGCTACCCCATGCAAGCTTCCCTTTTTTAAATACAAACTATCACTTTGGCGACACCCCCCTTCATGATAAGATCAAAGAGTATAAAATCTTTCAATTGGGAGATCTACGAATCGGAGTCACAGGAGTAGGCGTTGAACTTGAAGGACTCGTTTTACCAGAACTCTATGGAAAAATTAACTACCAAAATCCAATGGAGTGCTCCGAAAAAACAGCAGCGCATCTTAAAAACGAAGAAAATTGTCACTTCGTAATCTGTTTATCCCACCTTGGATTTGATTATTCCTCAAAAAAAGTATCCGATGTAGTCCTCGGAAAAAATTCAAAACACATCGATATGATCATCGGAGGGCATACCCACACCTTCTTAGAAGCCCCAGTTGTAGTGGAAAATTTAGAGGGCAATCCCGTGATTATCAATCAAGTAGGCTGGGGAGGTATACAATTAGGAAGAGTGGACCTGATATTCGATCGGTTAAAAGGCAAAATGCACTCGGCTTTTAATAGAGAAATTTTTTCTTAAAAACAAATGCATTTCATTTTTTTCTTTGATTTCTTTTCCCCATTTTCGAATGCGCAACGGTAAAAAGAAATTCTGTAACTCTAATTAAAAAAACTTATGTCAAGGACTCCTGAATCAGTTTGGTCCAGTGTACTAAACATCATTCGCGATAACATCAGCGAACAGAGTTTTAAGACATGGTTTGAGCCGATTCTTCCGGTAGAATTAAAGAATAACGTTCTTACCATTCAAGTTCCCAGTCAATTCTTCTATGAGTGGCTTGAAGAGCACTATGTCTCTCTCCTTCGAAAAACCTTGCAAAGAGAACTAGGCGCAGATGCTCGATTAGAGTATAGGATTGTTGTTGAAAATAGTGATGTAAATAAAGGCCCTTACACTGTTGAGTATCCTAACTACAACACAGGGAACACAAAAAACCAAGAGTCTACGGTACCTCTAGTTGTTGGAACACAAATCAAGAATCCTTTTATCATTCCAGGACTCAAAAAGGTCAATATTGATTCGCAACTCAAATCGTCTTTCAATTTTGACAACTTTATTGAAGGAGATTGTAATAGACTTGCTCGTTCAGCAGGATACGCGGTCGCTCAGAAGCCTGCAGGTACCGCATTCAACCCATTAGTCCTATTCGGAGGCGTAGGTCTAGGAAAAACCCACCTAGCCCAAGCCATTGGAAACGAAATCAAACGTCACTATGGCAACAAGACTGTTCTCTATGTCACCAGTGACAAGTTCACCAACCAATTTATCGATGCGTTAAAAAACAATGCTATAAATGACTTTGTGCATTTCTATCAACTCATTGATGTCTTAATCATGGATGACATCCAGTTTTTTGCCAATAAGCTTAAGACTCAAGATATCTTCTTCCACATCTTCAATCACCTCCACCAAAATGGAAAGCAATTGATCATGACCTCTGATCGTCCTCCAAGAGATCTTGAAGGAATGGAGGAGCGTCTTTTAAGTCGATTCCGTTGGGGTCTTTCAGCAGATTTACAGCAGCCTGATTTCGAAACGCGTATTGCAATTCTTGAGAAGAAAATGTATTCCGATGGAATCGAGTTAAGTAGAGATGTTATTGAATTTGTAGCTTATAACATTAATTCTAATGTGCGAGAGCTTGAAGGAGCATTAATCAGCTTATTAGCCCAGTCTTCTCTCAACAATAAAGAAGTCGACTTAGATCTTGCGAAAAAGATTATTAAAAACTTTGTCAAGAGCGTTTCTCGAGAAGTATCTATCGACTACATACAAAAGACAGTCTGCGAATTCTTCGAAGTTCCTCAAGATCAACTCAAAGAAAAAACACGCAAGCGTGCCATCGTTCAAGCACGTCAATTATCGATGTTCCTCGCCAAGAGTTACACCAAAAACTCCCTTAAGGTTATTGGAAAGCACTTTGGTGGCCGAGATCACAGTACAGTGATTCATTCCTGCCAAGCGGTTCAAAACCTGATCGATACCGACCTAGACTTTAAAGAGCAGGTCGATGAAATCGAGAAGAAAATTCAAATGAGTATTGGGTAGATAGTGGATATTACGCCGATGGTGTATATTCACATTTCCCTAGGATATCCTACAGGAGAGGTGGCAGAGTGGTAATG
>DLYY01000180.1:0-3935 GCA_003447535.1 Bacteroidota bacterium
AGCAGGTGCTTCTTCAACAGCAGGCGCCTCAGTTACTGGAGCTGTTTCTTTTGTACCACCTCCACTAGCTTTTCTCTTACGTGAACGACGTGTTTTCGACTTGTCAGCTTTACCTTCTTTAGCATTGGAGTAAATTTCGTTGAAATCAACGAACTCAATCATAGCCATTTCCGCTCCATCCGATGGCCTGAAAGGCAACTTAACAATTCGTAAATACCCGCCAGGACGATCTTGAACTTTCGAAGAGATAACATCAAACAACTCCTTGATAGCTTCCTTATCCTTGAGGTAAGAAAAGACTACACGACGGTTATGTGTACTGTTAACTTTTGCCTTAGTTACCATTGGTTCGAGATAAACGCGAAGAGCCTTGGCCTTAGCTACCGTAGTCGTTATTCGCTTGTGCTTTACAAGTGAAGAAGCCATGTTGGCAAGCATCGCTTTGCGATGAGAAGCCGTTCGACTAAGGTGGTTTACTTTTTTTCCGTGTCTCATAATCTACAATTCTCAGGGTATTTATCCCCTATTAGTCTTCTATTTGATACTTTGAAATATCCATTCCGAATGATAATCCCTGTTCTACGAGTAAGGCCTCGATTTCTACAAGAGATTTTCGTCCGAAGTTTCTGAATTTCAATAACTCATTGGTGTTGTAATGAACCAATTCTTCTAAGGTGTTAATCTTAGCTGCTTTTAGGCAGTTATATGCTCTAACTGAAAGATCCAGATCCTCAAGATTTGTCTTGAGCAACTTACGCATTTGTAATACGTGCTCATCCACAAATTCATCCTCCCGCTTTTCAGCAACGCCAAACGAGAAGTTTTCATCAGAGATAAGCAATAGGTGTTGAATAAGAATTCGTGCCCCTTGCTTTACAGCATCCTCAGGATGAATAGTACCATCGGTAACAACTTCTAATTCAAGCGCTTCAAAATCGGTACGTTGCTCAACACGAACATTGTTGATTGAATAGCGCACGTTTCGGATTGGGGTAAAGATTGAATCAACGGTGATAAAGCCTAGTGCCAACTCCCCAAGGTTTTGATCTTCTGAGATTGTATATCCACGACCACGAGCGATAATCATTTCAATTTCTAAAGTTACCGAAGGGTCCATAGAACAGATGTGCTGATCTGGGTTCACTACTTTAAACACATTCGTGTGACGTTCAATCATTCCTGCATTGAAAGCTTCTTTACCTGAAATACTTAAGTAGATCTTATCAGAAGGACTATTATCATCAATCAACTTCTTAAGGCGTACTTGTTTTAGATTAAGAATAATCTCAGTTATATCCTCAATAATGCCATCAACTGTAGAGAACTCATGATCAACACCACTAATTTTGATGGCGGCTATGGCATGTCCCTCTAGAGATGATAAAAGTACTCTACGAAGAGCATTACCCACTGTTACACCAAAGCCAGGCTCAAGCGGTTTGAATTCAAAAAGTCCGTGATTGTCACTTGACTTTTGAAGAATGATTTTTTCGGGTTTAATGAAGGATAAGAAACTCATATTGCGCTATAATTATTTTTTTTAAAAAGCTGATTTATTTCGAATACAATTCGACGATTAACTGCTCATTGATATTTTCTGGAATTTGCTCGCGTTCGGGCATGGAGATGATCTCTCCCTGAAACTGACTTGAGTCAAATCGTAACCATTCCAAAAGCGTTGTTGAACGGCCTAAGTTTTCCTCAATAACGAGAAGCGTTCGTGAACGTTCTCTCACAGAGACAACGTCACCTGGACGAACAGTGTACGAAGGAATGTTTACCACATCTCCATTCACCATAATATGGCGGTGGCTGACCAACTGACGTGATTGTCTTCTTGAATTGGCCAAACCGAATCGGTATACAACGTTATCCAAACGGCTCTCCAATAACTGGAGCAAATTGGTACCTGTAATCCCTTCTTTACGGCTCGCCTTCTCAAAGGTTTTTCGGAACTGGCGCTCCAATACTCCGTAAGTATATTTTGCTTTCTGCTTTTCTTTTAATTGAACAGCATACTCGGAAACCGACTTACGACGTCGAGAATTTCCGTGTTGCCCAGGAGGATATTTCCTGCGCTCGAAAGACTTATCTTCTCCGTAAATAGCTTCGCCGAATTTGCGAGCAATTTTTGTCTTTGGACCTCTATATCTTGCCATCTTATTCTAGATTATTATGTTAGACGCGACGTCGTTTAGGTGGACGACAACCGTTATGGGGAACTGGAGTGACATCATTGATCACCGTAACGTCAATGCCACATGCTCCGACGGTGCGAATAGCACTTTCTCGTCCTGAACCAGGCCCTTTGACATAGACTGCAGCACGACGCATTCCTGCATCATAAGCAACCTTACCAGCATCCTCTGTTGCAACCTGCGCTGCATACGGAGTATTCTTTTTTGAACCACGGAAACCTGCTTTTCCAGCAGACCCCCATGAAATAACCTGACCACCAGTATTCGTGAAGGTTACAATAATGTTATTAAACGATGCTGTGATATAAACACATCCCTCAACATCGACTTGAACGTTGCGCTTCTTTTGTCCGCGCTTTCCTGAATTAGACTTTGCCATCAGTTATTTATTTAATTGCCTTTTTCTTATTCGCTACAGTCTTTCTGCGACCCTTGCGAGTTCTTGAATTGTTTTTGGTACGCTGCCCTCGTAGTGGGAGTCCTTTACGGTGACGTAGGCCTCTGTAGGAAACAATATCCATCAAACGCTTAATACTCATCTGGACCTCCGTACGAAGTTCTCCCTCGACGGTTAGATTTTCTGCGATGTACTTATTGATCTGAGTAATTTCATCATCCGACCAATCTTTAACCTTCTTATCCCGATCGATTTTAAGATCATCGAGAATTTTGCCGCTAGTCGTAAGACCAACACCATACACATAAGTCAAGGCAATAATTCCTCGCTTATTCTTTGGTAAATCGTTTCCTGCAATACGTGCCATATCTTATCCTTGACGCTGTTTAAACTTTGGGTTTTTCTTATTGATAATGTAAACCTTACCTTTTCTTCGAACGACCTTACAGTCTGCTGTTCGTTTTTTTACTGATGCTCTAACTTTCATGTCTAGCTTTTAAATCTGTAGGTTATTCTTCCTTTATCTAAATCATAAGGAGAAATCTCAACGGATACTTTGTCTCCTGGAAGGATTTTGATGTAGTACATACGCATCTTGCCCGAAATGTGAGCAGTAATGATATGTCCGTTTTCCAATTGCACACGAAACATGGCATTGGAAAGTGACTCAGTGATCACCCCATCTTGTTTTATCAATCCTTGTTTACTCATATCTTTTTATTCTTTATGAGATGTTTTCCTTATTTTTTTCTTCTCCATCCCAACTAGGGACTTCAATTACATTTTCATTTTTTGCGATCGCTTCATCTACGAGATCAAACGTAGTCAAGATGTCCGCCTTAAGTCCTACCGCAACATCATGTTCAAAGTGAGCGCTCGGTTTGCCGTCGGCCGTCTTTATCGTCCAACCATCTTCCGCTAGACGAACTCTTCGACTCCCAAGATTAATCATGGGCTCAATGGCAATAACCAACCCATTTAAGAGGCGACGACCATACCCTTTACGTCCAAAATTTGGAATCTCTGGTTCCTCATGAATGGAAGACCCAAGACCATGTCCGACGAGCTCTCGCACGACACCATATCCATGTTGTCTTTCACAGAAGTTCTGCACAGCATATCCGATATCGCCTACGCGATTTGAAGAAGTAGCATTTTCGACACCAAGCTCGAGCGATTTACGCGTTACTCTTAAAAGCTTTACAACCTCCTGAGTAGCCCCTGCTAATGCAAAGGAAAATGCTTGATCTCCATGAAAACCATTCATGTAGGCTCCACAATCTACCGAGACAACATCTCCTTCTTGAAAGGATTTGTTATTAGGTATGCCATGGACCACT
>DLYY01000180.1:4237-4837 GCA_003447535.1 Bacteroidota bacterium
TATTAGGTATGCCATGGACCACTTCATCATTGACAGATATACACAAAGCATTTGGGAAACCATTGTATCCTTTGAAACTTGGGCTAGCTCCGTGATCCTTGAGGAAATCCTCAGCGATTTTGTCTAGCTCAAGCCCTGATACACCAGGTTTAACATGCTTGGCAATTTCTGCTAAAGTCTTCGATACTAATAAAGAACTCTTTCGAAGAACCTCTACCTCCCCCACCGATTTAATCACCATCACTAAAACGCCGCGCCTACTCCTTGACGTCCTTTAATCCGCCCAGACTTAGTCAAACCGTCATAATGACGTGATAATAAATGACTTTCCACTTGTTGAAGAGTATCTAAAATTACCGCTACCGCGATAAGTAAAGACGTCCCTCCAAAGAACAGTGCAAAATTTTGATCTACTCCAGCAAGCATTGCGAATGCCGGAAGAATCGCGACAACACCAAGGAACAATGATCCAGGTAATGTGATGCGAGAAATAACGTTGTCGACATACTCTTCGGTTTTACGACCAGGTTTTACACCTGGAATAAAACCACCATCCTTTTTGAGCTGGTCGGCAATTTGTTTTGGGTTAACTACCAATGC
>DLYY01000074.1 GCA_003447535.1 Bacteroidota bacterium
AAAAGATTATCCTACTCAGCCACCAGAAGATCTGGCCATTGTTGCTTGCCTGCGCCGCGATGATCACCGCGATGTATTTATTCCTGGTAGTCAAGATGATGGAAATGTTTTGACCGGAAGCCCACGAAGAGCTCGTCAATGGAAACAGCGTTATCCCGATGCAAGGGTTGGAGAGCTGCGGGGGAATATGGATACTCGTCTAAAAAAATGTCGCGATAGTGCTGGAGGAATTTTGTCGAAGTCTGGCCTTGAGCGCATTGATTTACTTCCTGAAGATGCTGAGGTGTTGGATTGGATGGTGCCAGCTCCCGGTCAAGGTTGTGTAGCGGTTGTGATGCGCAAGAATCACCCTCAATGTGAGGCGATTCGATTGAAGTTAAATCACGGACAAACTGAAAGATGTGTGTCGATAGAGCGGTCGTCGATGCGGGCAATTGAAGCTGGGTGCTCGGTACCTTTAGGGATTGAAGTAAAGCGTGATGACGTAACGTATTCGGTCCGTGGTATTCGCTTCATAGAAGGCAAGGAGAAAGCCTTTCAGTTTCAATCTCTAATAGATGGTAAAAAGGCTGACAAGGAGATTGTTGAAGCCATAGTTAAAGTCTTAGCTCCTTCCGAGGAAAGAGAAAATAAGAGGCTTTTGTATGGTCGTGAGCCCTCGCATTTTGCCGGAGATTTTCTTGAAAGTAAAGGTGTAGACGTTGATTTTTTCCGTACCCTCTCGGCTGAGGGTTTAGTGTCTGATTCACCGATAAATGTTGATGGGAAATCTCTCATTATCACAAGCCGATATGCTTTGGGTTCTGCTATGGACCAAATTGTCGGAAGCCCCGCAGAGATTCTATGTATTGATGGGCCTAGCAAGTTAATTCTTGAACGTGAATATGCTCATTTACCCTTGTCAGATTATCCCGATAGTGAGTTGATTGCTAAAGCACTTAAGCCTGGCCAATCCTATGTCTTTTTTGCTGGTGAGCATCGCATGCCATTTATCGAGCAATATGCAACAGATAATACCATCGATTTGACGGTAGTAATGGCCTACCAAACGGTCTTAAGAGAACCGGTAGTCGATCCATCAATCATTTATGATGGGGTTGTGGCTCTCAGTCCGCGAAGTATTAAGAGTCTTTTAAAAAACAACGCTCATCTCTTGAAAAACAATCCGAGTATCCCAATGTATTGCCTAGGGCGTGAAACCGCTATTGCAGCATGGAAACACGGCTTTCGAACCATATATTTTCCTAATGATGGCCCCAAAATTCAAAGTTTGTTAGACATTTTAATCTCTACGATATGACAATTCAAAATGATCTTTTATTGCGTAAACTAGCTCGTGAGCAAACGTCAAGACCACCAATATGGTTTATGCGTCAAGCAGGTCGATACCTGCCAGATTATCAAGTCTTAAAAGCGAAATATGATTTCTTTACTCGGGTACAGACGCCTGAACTCGTTGCTGAAATCACGAACATGCCCGTTTACCAAATTGGAGTCGATGCGGCTATTCTCTTCTCAGATATTCTAGTCATTCCCCAAGGTCTTGGTATGGAGGTACAGATGATTCCAGGAAAGGGGCCTGTCTTGCCTAACCCTATTGAAAGCGCAGCCGATGTCGATAACCTAAGCTTGGAGGCATGTGCCGAGTTCTTAACCTATGCTACACCGTGTATCCAAGCGACACTTGAGGACCTCAATGGTCGAGTTCCATTGATTGGTTTTTGTGGTTCTCCATGGACTTTATTATGCTACATGGTAGAAGGCAGTGGCTCAAAGAATTTTGCCAAAGCCAAGGCGTTTTGCCTCAACTATCCTGAGGCGGCTGCTAAGTTACTTGATGTTATAACGGAAGCTTGTATAGCCTTTCTGAAGCAACAAGTGACTGCGGGTGTCAGTGTTGTGCAGGTATTTGATAGCTGGGGCGGTATTCTATCCCCTGATCATTATGCTAAATGGTCTTTACCCTACATTGCTCGAATCAATGCTGCCCTCAAAGAGGATGTCTTTACCATTCTTTACGCTAAGGATGGTTGGTTTGCCTTAAAAGATTTTGCTGCGTTAAATCCATCGGCTATTGGATTAACTTGGACGATGACTCGTGAGGTGGCTGAAGCCCAATGCGGCTCAGATATGGTTTTTCAAGGAAAACTTGATCCAAGTATTTTGCACAGCTCTCCAGCAGAAGTTAAACGAGAAACGTTAGCGCTCATTAAGGAATTTGAGGGCTTACATCATATTGTGAACTTAGGTCATGGAATTCATCCGAATATTCCTGTAGATCATGTTAGAGCCTTTGTTGATACTGTTAAGTCCTACAGCTTTTAAGATGTTAACCAAGAATCAATCGCCCAAGGTATCCTTTGCTCGCTATTTGCGGACCCTTCAAGACAAGATTTGTCATGCTCTAGAAGTCTTAGATGGGAAAGCGGTCTTTATCGAAGACCAATGGGAGCGTGATGGCGGAGGAGGGGGCTGGACTCGAATAATGGATGGTGGCCGTCTTTTTGAAAAAGCTGGCGTCAATGTGAGCGCGGTACACGGAACGACGCCAGAAGTAATTAAAAGTCAAGTTCCTGAATCGGCCGCTGAGTTTTATGCTACAGGTATATCGCTTGTGATTCACCCTATCAATCCAATGATCCCTACGGTGCATGCTAACTTCCGTTTCTTTCAGCTGATGGATAAGGAGGGTAACATTGTCGATGGTTGGTTTGGTGGGGGAGCAGATCTTACGCCCTATTACCTATTTGAAGAGGATGCCGTGCATTTTCACCAAACCTTAAAGGATGCTTGCGATCGTCATGATCCATCTTTTTATCCAAAGTTCAAGGATTGGTGTGATGGCTATTTTCGCAACCATCATCGAAACGAACAACGTGGAATTGGGGGGTTATTCTTCGATCATTTGCGTTTGTCGGAGGATATTGAGGCAAACAACGCCTATCAAGCCTTTGTGGAAGATGCTGGTAATGCTTTTTTATCTGCTTATATGCCGATTGTTGAACAACGTCAATCTATGCCCTATGCGCCTGAGCAGAAAAAGTGGCAGGAGATTCGTCGCGGACGATATGTTGAGTTTAATCTCATTCATGATCGAGGTACCTTGTTTGGACTCAAGTCGAATGGGCGCATTGAGTCCATATTTATGTCATTGCCTCCAACCGTAAGATGGGCTTATGATCTTCATCCTAAGGCAGGAAGTCCTGAGGCCAAGCTAATGGATGTTTTATACCAACCAAAATCATGGGTTTAATCTAAAATTACCTTTATGTCCTATCCCTTCGAACGAAACAGAATACTACGAAAATCGTCATCGATCCGAGAAGCTATGGCGGAAACGCATCTCAGTACGAGTCACCTACTTCTTCCCGTTTTTATAATCCCTGGTGAGAATGAGGTTTCTGAGATAACGTCAATGCCCGGTGTGTTTCGTTATACGTTAGACCGCGTAAACGCATTTCTACAAGAGGCTTATGATAATGGTATACGCCAAGTCTTGCTTTTTGCACAAGTCGAAGAACATTTAAAAGATAATGCCGGCACAGAAGCCTTAAATCCCAATGGGCTTATGCAACAGGGAATTCGTCATATAAAGAGTGCTTTTCTTGACATGGTAGTGATGACCGATGTAGCCTTAGATCCTTGTTCTTCCTATGGACATGATGGTATCGTCGTGGATGGTACGATTGTTAATGACGAGACACTAGAGATATTGTGCGCCATGGCTTTATCCCATGTGGAGGCAGGGGCTGACTGGGTAGCTCCTTCGGACATGATGGATGGCCGTATTGGCTCCCTACGCGAATGCCTAAACGACCATGGATATCATGAGATAGGGATTCTAGCATACACTGCAAAATACGCGAGTAACCTATACGGACCGTTTCGCGATGCGCTTGACTCTGCACCTGGTTTTGGTGATAAAAAGACGTATCAGATGGACTTTCGTAATGCCAAAGAAGCCCTTCGTGAAGCACGGCAGGATGTTGAAGAAGGTGCAGACTTTATCATGGTTAAACCGGGAGGTATGTATCTCGATGTGATAAGAGATCTCGCAACGCATTTTGATGTTCCTGTGGCGGCCTACCAGGTCAGTGGTGAATACAGTATGATATCATCCGCCTGTGCTAACGGTTTTCTCGACCGTAAAGCGGTCGTAATGGAGAGTCTTTATGCTATTCGAAGAGCTGGTGCTTCTCTAATAGCTACCTATTTTGCTGTGGAGGCATCCAAGTATATTCAAAATAAATAACGACAACAACCTTGTATGAATCCCACAACGTATTCAACCCTTCAGAGTCAGCGTCTTTTTGAGAAATCCAAAGCCTTGATACCAGGTGGCGTTAACTCTCCAGTTCGTGCCTTCGGAGCGGTAGGAGGAAGCCCTGTCTTCATGAAGGAGGCCAAGGGAACCTATCTCTATGATGTAGATGGCAATCAATATATTGATATGATCAACAGTTGGGGGCCCATGGTTTTGGGACATGCCTTTTCCCCAATTTTGGATGCTATACAAAAACAACTTGATTTTGGCCAGTCTTACGGTACGCCTACGGAAGCGGAGTTTCATATGGCAGAGCAGATTGCCTCGATGGTGGATTTTGTAGATCAGGTAAGATTAGTGAGCTCTGGTACTGAAGCTTGTATGAGTTGTTTGCGGCTTGCTCGAGGATTTACTGGTAAGTCAAAATTTATCAAGTTTGCAGGAAACTATCATGGCCATGCTGATCCTTTCTTAGTGAAGGCTGGCTCTGGACTCCTGAGCTTTGGGATACCTGGGAGTGCTGGTGTGCCTCAAGGGGCAACTCAGGATACGCTGGTTGCTGAGTATAACGACATAGAAGGAGTGACCAAGATCTTCAATAAACATGGTAATGATATGGCGGCAGTCATTATCGAGCCAGTTGCGGGGAACTCTGGATGTATTCCTGGACAAATGGACTTTTTAAAGGGATTACGAGAAAAGTGCGATCACTATGGAGTCTTGCTGATTTTTGATGAGGTCATGACGGGATTTCGTTTAGCACGAGGTGGGGCTGCAGAACTCTACGGTATTCAACCTGATTTAGTCACCTATGGTAAAGTGATTGGTGGTGGACTACCTGTGGGAGCCTTTGGCGGACGGATGGATATCATGCAGCACCTTGCACCTGCAGGGCCTGTATATCAAGCGGGAACCCTTAGTGGTAATCCAATCGCAATAGCCTCTGGCTTGGCAACCTTGAAACATTTGGATTCGAATCCTTCGATTTACTCCGCTTTAGAGCAAAATACAGCAGCACTTGCTGATGCCTTATGTTCGGTACTCAATGAATCCTTCGAAGGGCCGTACGCTATTAATCAGATGGGCTCAATGATGAGTATTCATTTTGGAGTCGATCAAGTAAATAATGCTTCAGATGCTTCGGCTGCTGACTTAGACAAGTTTAATCAGTTGTTTCATTTTATGTTAGCTCGTGGAGTCTATCTGCCACCTTCAGCATTTGAGAGTTACTTTTTATGTCAAGACTTCGGCAATAAAGAGATAGGCCACATCGTTACGCAAATGAAGGACTTTCTTCAGGGCGAATAAAGGATACTTTTAGACTATCAAAAACTCACTTATGGAAAGCAAATATGTACTCGTTTCGAAAGTCATTACTTCCTTGTTGATATGTGTAGGCATCGTATGGGGTTCCTACTATTTGGGAAAAGGTGTAGAAAACAAAGGTAGGCCTGAAGGTTCGATTGCTGTTAAGGGATTAGGAAGCCAGGATTTTACCGCTGATCTCATTGTGTTAGAAGGGTATTTTTCTGTAGAAAATGATGATTTACAGTTGGGTTTCTCCGAATCGAGTCGACAAAAAGATGAGTTTGAGGGGTTCCTTATCGATTTAGGCATTCCTTCATCAGCGATTACATTTCAAGCAGCAACGTATTCACAATTGGATAGGAGCTTGTACAACGATACAGGAAAGTTCATTGGTTATGAGCCCTATTATCGGTTAACACAGGATTTTGAGATTCGTTCGAATGATGTAGCTAGTGTGGAAAAGGCTTCTCGAAAGATTTCGGATGTTCTTGACAAGGGGATTCTCATCAATATGTATTCACCCCGCTATTATTACACACGATTGGCTGATTTGAAGCATGAAATGATCAAAAAAGCTACTGAGGATGCAAGACAACGCGCTGAAATTATCGCTGAGCAGTCTGGAGCATCACTTGGTGAATTGCGCGATGCTCGGATGGGTGTTTTTCAAATTACAGGACAGTATTCTGATGAAGACTATTCTTGGGGAGGATCCTTTAATACAGCAGATAAAGAAAAGACAGCATCGATTACTATTAACCTTACCTACGAGTCGAATTAAAATTTCACGACGCGTTGAATATTGATTGAAGTATTATTTATCGATTGAATCAAATGATAAACACCAGGCGATAACTGGTAAAAATCTTCAAGTTTACTTCCTACCTTCTTCCCATCGATACTGACCCAAATGGCCGAGGCGTGTTCTTGAATAAGAACTCGTTGTTGGTCAAGAATTATCTCTCTGCCTTGTGTTGTTGTATAATGGGATAAATCGGTTGTAATCGTAAGTTGAACATTCTGTTGTATAGTATCGCTGCATCCTTGATTATTGTATGCAATAAGCTGCACGGTATACATGCCTGTATCGGGGAAGGTAAGGTCTAGGATTTCACTGCTAAAAACTTCACCACCAAAGCCTGGGCTCCAAAAAAGAATGTCGGCATAAAGGCTGGTACTTTGAAGAGTAACCTCTAGTTCATTAGTCAAAACTGCAAAGTCTGTTATAGGGCAGAAGTCAATGGCAATCCACTGAGAAATCGTGTCATTGCAAAAGTCATTACTTGCGATAACTTGAACTAAATAATCTCCTTCATTTTGGTAGGTATGAAATGGCATCTGTGTGGAGTCAATACTTCCATCGCCATAAGACCAGGTCCATTGATCGGCGAATTGTGTTTGATTCTGAAGAAAAAGGCTACTATCTGTGGTTGTCGTATTGAAGTCTGCTACAGGACATAGGTTTGAAACGATTAGAGAGTCATATTGAATGGAGCAATAGTCATTGGCCAAAGTGAGATTTACTTCGTAGCTGCCTGTGTCTTGGTATTGGTGAGCGGGGTTGACGCAGGCACAGTTATCATTATCCCCAAAATTCCATGCACTCTGGGAGACAGAGTCTTGAATGTTTGAAAAGAATAGAAAAAGTCCATCGTTACTCGTATAGGTTATTCCTCCTCCCTGAGGTAGTGGCCCGAGAGAGATGTTGAGCACTGTGGAATCATAGGCAAGTAAATGATTACGGGCTGCTAATACTATTTTGCCCGTAGCTGCAGTATCTGACCACCTTACTTGTATGCTGTTGGAATCTTGCGATAACAGGATTCCCTCCGAGACCTCAATACAAAGTTCCGTTGAAAGATTGTAAGAGATAGGATATTCTACGGTATCTCCTTGGCATGCGGTTACAGCACCTGTAATCTCTGGAGCATCAGGCTTTAACATATCGTAGAGGAATGGGGTGGTGTACTTAAAGATGGTATCATCCCATCGGGGTTGTAACAACTCTGGTTCATGTCCAGCTCCCTGAAGTGGAATGAACTGGTTATGTACTCCAAGATTTTCCAAGCGTTCGTGAATTACTGAACTTCCATAGACAGGGGAAAACAAAGGAATGCTGAAAGGATATCCTGTGCCAAAAGGAACGACATTATCATTCGTGCCATGAAAGGAAATTAAGGGAATACTATCTCTAATGGTGGGTTCAATCCAATTCGTATCACCCATGGCGCCCCACCGGTTAATGATAGCCATTGGACGTATGTATTGATTGTTGTAGGCGTTATTTCCCGAGCAATCCGCACATCCTAAGTCTTGGTTTTCTCCTGGAATTCCATAGGTTTCAGCAGGCCGTTCATTTTCATCCATATAGGCATGGTGTAGGCCAATAAAAGAACCTGCGCTCGATCCCATAAGAACGATGTGGTTGGTATCAATGAAGTATTGGTCACAATTCTCTGCAAGAAAACGAAGAGCCGCTCGCATATCCTGTACTCCCCGATAGACCGCTCTCAGTGTGCTTCCTCCGCTGGTTACGTTAAAACCTAATCGATAATCAATGGTTGCCAGATTATATCCTCTGGGTACATAATAATCTCTAAGCCGGGGAAGGTCCGGTTGGTTTCTTGAACCTATGACAAACCCTCCGCCAAAGGCAAAGACAATAGTGGGTCTATGTGAGAGGGTATCTCCTACAGGAGTATATAAGTCTAAAAAAAGATTTTGGTTGATGGATAGACCGAGAATATCGTAAGGGTCTGCTGCTCCATACTGAATGGCAGCATTTTGGGATATTCCATAGAGCGGATCAATGTATTGTTTTGGAAAACACTGGCTTTGGATTCGCCACGGCATCGCACATGCCATCGCTAGGACCATCCAAAACAAATACTTTCTCATAAAAATTAGACGTTAAATCGGAAATGCATTACATCTCCATCTTCCACTACATATTCTTTTCCCTCGATTCGGAATCTCCCTGCTTCTTTCACCGCGGCTTCTGATCCATGCTTTTCGTAATCTGAAAAGGATATGACTTCCGCACGAATAAAGCCTTTTTCAAAGTCTGTATGAATAACTCCTGCAGCTTGCGGTGCCTTTGTTCCGCGTTGGATAGTCCAGGCACGAACTTCTTTTTCTCCAGCGGTAAAGTAGGTTTCTAGTTTGAGTAATTGGTAGGCACCATGAATGAGACGATCCATTCCGGATTCCTTAAGGCCCAAATCTTCTAAAAATTCCTGCTGATCCTCTTTGTCCATTTGTACAATATCAGATTCTATTTTTGCTGAGATCACAAGCAATTCTGCTCCTTCAGTAGATGCAATAGGCCTAATGCTTTCCACAAACGCATTGCCTTCCGAGGCTGATCCTTCATCGACGTTACAGGCATACAAGACGGGTTTGAAAGTAAGTAAGCTCATTTCAGCGACATATACGTCAAAATCATCAGCATCCATGGAAAACTCACGGAGGTTCTTGCCCTCCTCGAGGTGTGCTTTAAGGCTTTCCATGATTTCTACACCGCGCATTTCTTCTTTATTGTTGCCTTTGGCAGCTCGACGATGCTTATCAAGTTTTTTCTCCACAGATTCCAAATCCTTTAACTGCAGTTCTGTATCGATGATTTCTTTATCTCGAACCGGATCGACATTTCCATCGACGTGCACGACATTATCATCTTCAAAACATCGCAGCACATGCACGATGGCGTCAACACTTCGGATATTGGCAAGAAACTGATTGCCTAGTCCTTCACCTTTACTAGCTCCTTTAACCAGTCCGGCAATATCTACGAGTTCTACCGTTGTTGGGATCACTTTTTGTGGGCTTACCAATTCTTCTAATTTATCCAGACGCATATCAGGAACGGTGATTGTCCCTTGGTTTGGTTCAATAGTACAGAATGGGTAATTCGCTGCCTGGGCGTTGATACTTTCTGTTAATGTGTTGAATAGGGTAGATTTCCCAACATTCGGTAGTCCTACAATACCTACTTGTAATGCCATTTTAGTCTAGGTTTATATCTTGAATTCCTTGTCCAGCGGCTATGAGTTCCGCCAAATCAAAAACATGCATTTTCCCTTCAAGGTTTTGCTTGCTTACGCCATCCCGAAGCATAGTCATGCAAAATGGACAATTCGCAGCAACGATATCTGCTTTTGTGTCGGCCATTTCCCGACTTCTGCGTGTATTGATGCGTTCCTCGCCTGGTTCATCTTCCTTCCACATCTGGGCTCCTCCGGCCCCACAGCATAGCCCTTTGGATTTGCAGCTCTTCATTTCAACAAGCTCGGCATCTAGCTGAGCGAGTACTTCACGTGGCGCTTCATAAATGCCATTTGCTCTGCCGAGATAACAAGAATCATGATAGGTGATTCTTCGCCCTTTAAAGACATCGGCATCTGTGAGTTTTATGCGCCCTTCGTTGATAAGGTTTTGTAAGAAGGTAGTGTGATGCATTACCTCGTAACTTCCTCCGAGACTTGGATATTCATTCTTTAGAATATTAAAACAATGTGGGCAGGTAGTTACAATATTTTTTACGCCGTATCCGTTGAGTATATCAATGTTCATATGGGCTGCCATTTGAAATGCAAATTCGTTACCCGCTCGTTTGGCTGGGTCACCAGTACAGCCTTCCTCACTTCCAAGTACTGCAAAGTTGACCTCGCAGTTTTGGAGGATTTTGGCAAAGGCCCTTGTGATTTTTTTTGCTCTGTCATCAAAACTTCCCGCACATCCGACCCAAAAGAGTACGTCTACGGATTGACCTTCTGCCGTCAATTGGGCCATAGTTTTTACCTGTAGTTCCATATGCTTATTTGTTTTCTCAGAATTAGTTTTCTGTCCATTTTAACCGATCACTTGCTGGAAAGGCCCACGCCGCATTGCTGTTCTCAATGCTATTGAAGAGCGCATTCCACTCTTCAGGTGATTTGGACTGCTCCAAGATTAAGTTTCGTCTCATTTGAATAATGATGTCCAGTGGATTAATCATTACCGGGCAAGCTTCCACACAGGCATTGCAAGTTGTGCAGGCGCGTAATTCTTCAACGCTCACATACTCATCTGATAACAAGCCCTTACCATCATGTTCTTCACTCGAGCTTTTACGAAAGGTTGCAAGCTCCTCCATGCGGTCTCGGGTATCCATCATAATCTTTCGAGGAGAGAGCTTTTTACCCGTTAAATTGGCTGGGCATTGGTCGGTACAACGACCGCATTCAGTGCATGAGTACGCATCAAGTAGGTTTTTCCAAGTGAGGTCCCCGACATCCTTTGCTCCGAAGGTTGGTATCTCTGCGGCTGGATCTACTGCGGCAAAGGCGGTATCCGGATTCATCATTAACTTGATTTCCTGAGTGACGCTGTCGAGATTGTCGATCTGACCTGCAGGTTTCTGACGGGCATAAAAGGTGTTGGGAAAGGCAAGAAGAATATGGAGGTGTTTGGAGTAGGGTAGGTAGATTAAAAATCCAAGGACTCCTGTGATATGTCCCCACCATCCAATTCGCTCAAGGAGATGTAAGGTATTTTCGCTAAGCCCTCCAAGAAGAGCAGGACCTAAGTTTGAGGAAAAGATAAATCTATATTCATCAGGATGCAGCGCGGCATCCGCACCATTCATAAGGAAAATACATGTGACTAGCACAATCTCCCAGTAAAGAATAATATTAGCATCACGATGCGGCCAGCCTTCCATTTCTGTCTTTCTGAATCGTGGGATGGAAAGCATATTCCTCCGTGCAAGAAAGAAAAAAGTTGCGATTAGGGCAAGGAGTGACAGAATCTCAATGGTTGAGATAATTGCGGTGTAAAGACCAGTGAACCATGAAAATTGGATGCTATTGTACAGAATACGGTGGCTGCCTGTTATTCCATCTGCAAAGATTTCAATCAGCTCAATCTGTGTGAATACAAAGGCTACATAGACGCATAAGTGAAGTATAGCTACTGGTAGATTGGTAAACATTTTCCCTTGTCCCAAGGCAATACGAAGCATGTTTTTCCATCTAAGACTTTTGTCAGGTGATGAATTCTCCGCTTTTCCCATGGAAATGTTTCGATAGATCGCAACATATTTCTTTCCGCTCACCACGAAGACAAAGGTCGTTAGTGAAAGGAAGGCTAGAATCTGAATGATTTGTATTGGTTCCATAATGATCAATCTTTAACACCAGGCTTTCTAAAGATAGTGTATGTCTTGCCATTACCGAAGCATTATTATTTTATCCTTGGGATTTTACCTTTATTCTATACATTCGGGAAATGAAGTCTACACCCTCGTCTTCTCATCAAATTTTAGACCGAAGCCAGATAACTAAAAAAATTATGCGGTTGGCCTACCAGATTTGGGAAGATCATCATGAGGAAGAAATGATCCATGTCTTAGGCGTTTCAAAGGCTGGCGCTACTTTAGCTAAAGAACTCTGCGATGCACTAAACTCCATTCGTTCCTCTGCAAAACTTTCTGGGGTTGTTACCCTCAATAAATCCAACCCCATATCGAGCTCGATCAGCTGTTCATGCTCCTTGTCTAACTTGGAACACCAACCGGTACTTTGTGTAGATGATGTGTCCAACAGCGGAAAAACCTTGTTTTATGCCTTGAGCATTCTTCAAGGTATTCCCGTAAAATCCATTCGGACGGCAGTCTTAGTTGAGCGACGGCATAAGCGTTTCCCAATACACTCGGACTATGTAGGACTATCACTAAATACAACAATTCGGGAGCACATCGAAGTTGAATGCAGCGAGGAAGAGGTTCAGAGCGTCTGGTTACAATAAATTCCACGATGTTGAAAAGGATAAATCTATCCCTTTATCCAAGAGGATAGGCTATTTACCAGTGACCGGTGGTCGAACGGAAAGTCTACTTTATGATCGGCAAGATTGTAATTTTCCTGTCTTGATTCGTAGAGAGTACGCAAATTATCGATTGCTTCCTTATTCTCCAGATTTTCGGCAAGGGGTCGAGCCTTTTTTGAAGTTCTAAGTCGGCCTAAGCATTGCTCAAAGGGCATATCTAGAAACACAGTAAGGCCATGGACCTTTAGCAAAGACCAGATCTCTGGGTTACATACCGTGCCACCGCCTAAACTGATTATACCATATTGCGGTAAAAGGTTTGAGAGCGTCTTAAATTCAATAGCACGAAAGGCCTGCTCTCCTTGTTTTTGAAAAAGCTCAGGGATGCTCATACCCATTTCCTTTTCAATCACGCCATCTAAATCAATAAATGGTAGCTCTAAACGTTTTGCTGCTTTGCGTCCATAGGACGTCTTTCCTGAAGCCATAAAGCCCAGAAGAAAAATGGTTGTTGGGGTCTTTTGACTTATGACGGACTTCTCCATTCGTTGACCTTTTGTTCAAAGGTGAGAAGATCGGGAAAGTGCTCTTTAGTGAACTTATCCATGATTATGCCGTATTCTAAAACAAGCATACCCAGTTCACTGTCAATTAGAGGAAAGAGAAAATCACGGTGGGTGAAGTTGATTGGGAGGCTGAGTCCTAATGCTTCTTTCATTTCATAAGGATCGACTTCGGAGTTGTCGACGTATGCCACCACTTGGATTCCATTATTTTTCGCCCATTGATGGTATTGCTCGGCAAGCAGCCAGTAGCCTTCATCTTGTGTTCGAAAACTTGGTGCCACAATTATGCAGGTCAAACGGTCTGCATACAAATGCTCGACAAGTTTATTCATACCAAATTCATCCGATAAAGGAAGGTAGAGTTGCGCCGGAATCTCATCGCTGTTTTGAAATGCTACCAAGGTGTCAAAGGTCCATTCTTTGCTATCGTAGTTTTCCCAACCTCCATTATCGAAGTCTTCTCTGAGAATAGTGTCTTTCCCTAGTTTTTTATGGGCATACACATAGCCTGTGTCATAGGAAGCAGGCTTAGAAAAAATCAATTCTCGTAGGTTGGTGCCAATAGGGTAGAGGGAGGAATCTACGATATCGCTTTCGACTGCTTCTTGCTCACTTTTTGCATTCTTTTTGCATGCTGTAATTAATGAAAAGCAAAGGACAAAAAATGGTATGATATAATGAGATTTCATATTGTACTGATTTACTTCAAGAGGTTTTCAAGGTCTTTGGTAGTGGGATAGCTTGTGTGGTGATACTTAGCAAGAACAACCCCGTCTTTGAGTATGATTAACCCTGGATTTGCACGAATAGCGGTTTTAAGTACTTTGCCATCGGAAGCATAACATGGAAAACGAAAGTCTATTTCATGTTCGTCTTCGATTTCTTGTACTACATCTTGTGGGGTCTTCGCGCCGCATTCTAGGTAGGCATGCATTCTATGTGCTTTTTCATTGGCCCATATCATAAGTTCATTTAGAGACTCCCACCGCTTTTTTGATGCCTTTAAGGGCTCGCCGGATACAACCCATAAGGTAACTCCCTCATAGTTAAAATGTTCCTGGGCTAAATCGTTTCCCGTAGAATCTAAGACGGAGAAGTCCAGTTCTGCTGGACTACCTTCTTTTACAAGTTCTTCTTGACGATCTAGGAAGGACCATGAATTGGTATCGCTGTAAGTTTCCCACTCGTTAGCGAACTCTTCATCGCTTAGAATTATTTTTTCGCCTGTTTCTTTGTTTTCGTAGCCAAATCCATAACGGTACTCGTCGGGAATATTCACCGTCTTTTCCCCGATATCACTTCCAACTTTATAGGGTCTGAAATCAACGATTGGCAAGCCAAACATATAGTTTGAAAAGGCAAATAGAAAGCAGATTGTACTTACGCTTATCAGGGTCACCCGTCGGTCCAAACTGCGCTCGACCATGGGTCGAATCTTAGAAGATAACATCCATAAAACCGCGATTACAATACATAGGATGATATCCTTGTAAAACGAATCAATGGGTCTGAGTTTGATAAAATCTCCGAAGCAGCCGCAGTCTGAAGGCTCCCCGGTTTGTGCAGTATATCCTGTTAAGAAGGTGAAGAAGACGAGCATGGCAGCCGTTATGGGTATCACACTTCGTTTAAATATTCCAAGGAACAGAAGTACACCTAATACGACTTCGAGCACAACCATAAAGACGGCTGTCGGTACGCTAATTTTTTTGAGATTGCTAAATAAATTAGTATACCATATGTCACTTGGTGGAGCTTCGCCGTATTCCACCATATATGCCTCACTCATCTGCGCATCAAATGCCGTATAGTAATCTTGCATTTTATAAGATGTTCCTAATGGATCTACGATTTTTACCGCACCGGAGAAAATCAAAAGACTCGCTAGAAAGAAACGCAGAAAGAGAGACGTAAGATTGAGCACTTTAGCTTTCGAGCCATCGTTGTTGAAATCAATGGATGTCTTTTTTGAGAGCCAAAAGGAATATATCGAAGTGGCAAGAATAGCAACAAGGGCACAACCACCAAAAATTTTGAGCACGATGCCAAAAGTTGATTGATCTAAACTGGGGCTAGTTAGTAATATTAAATCTGCAATCATCTGCTAAAAATACGATTGAAATGGTGGCTAAATTGTTGATATAATGTAAAAGAATGTGAAAAGAACAGGGTTGAATTATGCCCCTTCATCCAAGCGAATCAATGCAAAAATAGAGTAGTTTGCGATGTCTGAATAATGTCCTTCAGGCCCTTCGCTAATGGCAGTAGATCCTTGATTATCCTCGATTTGGCGAAGACGTTGAAGTTTGGTTAACACCATATCTGTATATGACGAAATACGCATCTCTCTCCATGCTTCGCCATAGTCATGATTTTTCCGCATCATGAGGGCTTTTACTTCTGACATTGTCTCATCATACAATGCCAAAGCATGGGATGCTTCAAGCTCTAACTCCTCGTTATTTTGATGGTGTTGAATGATGGCCATAATGGCATAATTAACCATAGCTATCCATTCTTCATAGATACCCTCCTCTACGAGATGGGTACCATTTTCCTCAATTGTTCGAATGCGCTTAGCCTTAATATAAAGCTGATCGGTTAAGGTAGCCGTTCGCATAACACGCCAAGAGGTGCCATAGTCTTTTGTCTTGAGCGAAAAAATGTCACGACATTTTGAAACCACCGCATCGAATTGACTTGATGTATCTTTGGGAAAATCCATTGGACAAATATACCTTGAAATCTTCACTGCCTTTTCCAAGTCAATCTTTTAATATCAACGGGAAATTTGTTGCACTTGACCGCCCGGTGGTATTGGGAATTCTCAATGTGACGCCTGATAGTTTTTATGCCGATTCACGGAGCATGTCGATTGATAAGCTTATCGTTAAAGCGGATAAGATGGTGGCGGAGGGTGCTTGGGCCTTGGATGTTGGAGGAATGAGTAGTCGCCCTGGGGCTTCGATTATTTCTCATGAAGAAGAGTGGTCGAGAATTAGCGATGTATTATCTGAGTTGCAGTCATTGAGAGGAAAGGTATTGATTAGCTTGGATACTTTACATGCCTCTACTGCGGCAAAGGCATTAGGCAAGGGTTGGGTGGATATTATCAATGATGTCAGTGGGGGACACTATGATGACGATATGCATAGGGTAGTGGCAGAATCCAAGGTGCCCTATATTCTGATGGATATGCCTGGTACACCGAAGACGATGCAAGATGATCTCAATGAGTCGACCGACATCGTATCCGATGTGGTTTTACGGTTAGAGCGCTTGATTGAAAAAGCACATAAGGCAGGAATCATTGAGGTTATCCTGGATGTAGGTTTTGGTTTTGGCAAAACATTATCTCAAAACTTCACATTACTTGATTCACTCGATATAATCAGAGAACGTTTGGATAATCCAATCTGTGTGGGTGTATCCAGGAAATCTATGATTACCAAAACATTGTCTATTGACTCGACACAGGCGCTCAATGGGACAACTGTGCTTCATACTGTGGCATTATCCAAGGGGGCATCCATGCTTCGCTGTCATGATGTGCGACCGGCAATGGAGGCAATTGAACTAATGCTTTCGCTAAAAAAAAAGTAGTTTAGATTAATGCTAGCCTTGCAATACAAAGAAATATATGATTTCGGGTGGTTTACGCTTCGGTGGATTGACCTACTCGATCTCGGTATTACGGCGCTTCTAGTCTATCAAGTCTATAAATTGTTACGTGGTTCCATTGCAATAAACCTCTTCTTGGGCGTGCTCAGCATATATGCTTTTTGGACGGTCATCCGGTATTTGGATATGCGGCTTCTCGATGCGATTCTGAGGCAGTTTCTCGGCTTGGGAGTTATCGCCTTTATTATCTTATTCCAACCTGAGCTTCGCCAGTTTTTGTTGTTTTTAGGACGGGGACGACAGTTTTCTGAGAATAGATTGTGGCGTAAGTATGTTGCAAAGGATGAAGCTGATGGGATGGACCAAGCCTTGGTAGAGGTGGTTCAGGCTATGAAGCGGATGGCAGAGCATAAAATCGGTGCGCTGATTTGCCTAGAAAAAGGAAGTCCTATACATTTTGTGGAAGAAACTGGCGTTCCAATTGATGCGGTGGTATCTCATTCTTTGTTGGAATCCATCTTCACTAAAAATAGCGCCTTGCACGACGGGGCTGTAGTTATTTTCGAAGGCCGTATTCGCGCTGCAAGATGCACATTACCTGTAACCAATAAATCCATAGAGCCTGACTATTTAGGCATTCGCCATAGAGCTGCTGTCGGAGTTTCCGAGCGAAGCGATGCAGTCTGCCTCATTGTATCTGAGGAGACAGGGGCTATTTCAATTGCGCACGAAGGGAAGCTTGAATATAACGTCTCACCTGACCAGCTCTACAAAGTTATTGCTGCTCACTTAAAGTAGTATTTACGATCCAGTAACTTGAATTGTGTTAAGTACGGTGTCCACTATCGCATTTGTGTTTTGTGGGTTAAGTATGGTTACATGACCCATTTTCCTCCCAGGTTTTGACAGTAATTTTCCATACCAATGAAAATGAACATCAGGTAGAGCGCTAAGGTCATCTAATCCTGTGATCTGAGCTTTCCCTGTCTTTCCACTACCAATCACGTTAACCATTATGGCAGGTGCATTGATCCGTATGTCAGGTAGGGATAAATCGAGTAAGACGCGCAGATGCAATTCAAATTGCGATAGACTTAAGGATTCGATGGTCGCATGCCCTGAGTTATGCGTCCGAGGCGCTGTTTCGTTGACTACAAGGCGTCCATCCTCTAATAGAAACATCTCAACAGCAAAAATACCGGGGCTACCGAGGGCTTCTACAACCTGAATTGCCAGTTGT
>DLYY01000053.1 GCA_003447535.1 Bacteroidota bacterium
TGCTCTACAGGCGGAGAAAAACTATGCAACGATGCATATTGGCCGAACGATTGACCAAAGACAATTACAGCTTTGCTCAAGTGAAGGTCAACTTACTCGCTTGCTTAGGTCAAAGGTTTTTTCTCTTGGTACACCACTCAACGTTGATGACTATTTTTTCAATGAAAAGTTAACCAAGGGGCCTTTAGCAAAGCCTGTTCGTCAAGATGTGTTGCTAGAGGAAAAAAAAGCGCTAGACGAAGATCACCTACTCTTCGAATCGGAGAGCTATGCTGTATTCCTATTCCATGCCTTGGATGCTCCGAATTGGATTCAGGAGATTGGTCGCTTGCGTGCCCTGAGTGATCGGTTAAGCGGCAAACAAAGTAATCAGCCACATCGATTGAATGAGCTGGACTTGTATCATGAGCACTTAGTAGTCTGGAGTACGGAGGAAAAGCGAATAGTCGCCTCGTGCAGAATAGGGGATGGGAAAAGAGTTTATGCAACCCATGGAAAATCAGGGCTTAGCCTAGAAAGGGTCTTCCGATTAAATCCAGCATTTGATGGCCTTCTAAAGCAGTCCATTGATGTGGCTTGTTTTTGTATTGACTATGGTTTATCCAAGGATAATCTGCTCCTTACATCAATTTGGGATGGTATCACTACTATACTCCGCGAACGTCCGTATCTGATCTACCTTTCAAGTATTAGTCCTTTAATGATAGTAGAAGATAACAACAGAGTATCAAAGGCTATTGAAACTTTTGTAAGTGATCGCAGAGATGATCAATTAGCGTCCTACATAGAGATAAAGAATCAAAAACAAGATGTTGATATGGACAGCATGTTAAAGGTTGAAGAAGGTCAAAAGACAGCTTCATTGACTAGCCGTGCCATTGATTTTCCTGCTCCTGATCAGATTGTCCATGCCATACAGCAACATGCTAAGGTGTTGAGTGTAATCGCAGATAAGACGCATTCTAATGAAATTAAGGCACTGTTGTGGATGGCGGTGCAAGACTTACCTGAGTAACGTATCGCTCAAAGACTAATGATTTATAGGAAGGATAAATACTCACTTACTCTCGTACTATCCACCTGTATAGAACGCAAGTATTCTTTCATTCGATAATCCAATCCGGATACGGGCAAAAAAAAAGCGGGCAAATTGCCCGCTTTGAATAATATACAATTTCAGTTATTTCATTATCTGAATGATTCCAGAAGAAACGTTGCCCGATGCATCTATAATAGATAGCGTATAGATGCCGCTAGCTGCTGAAGAAAGATTCAAGCTTTTGCTTCCCTCGACGTCACCTGATGTGATAACTTTTCCTAAGGCATCAATCACTCGATAGTTCACTTGACTTACTGACTGGAGATTGATAATACCCGTTGAAGGGTTAGGATAAACGCTTACTCCAAGATTAGCTAAATCGCTGATTGATGTTGTAGGCTGACTATTTGCATCGTTTGGATTAGACCCTAAGTTTAACTCATCTAAATCGGTAACGCCATCATTATCTGAATCCGTTGCTTCCGTTAAGTCAGTTGTAGCATTTGACCCACCCGTTGCATTCGTTGTAAAGAATGCTGCAGAATTGCCGCTACCAATAGATCCTCCTGAGCCTGTAAGCAGAGGGGCACTGGTAGTAGGGTCGGTGAATGTGAATGAACCTGTTGGGTTTCCTCCTAATCCATCTCCGTAAGAATCTTCGAAAACAATCGAATAACAATCAAAGTCATTCAAGGTAATAGTATAGAAGAATTGGTTATTGGCTGACGTTAATTGATTGGGATATACAATTGGACTGTTGTAAGTATCTCCTGTGATGTTATCCCGCGCTTGAACAAAATCTCCATTGGCATCATAAACACCCCAAGTGATTTCTGATCCCCACTCATCTAATCGTAAATCTAACCCGATTGATGTCGTGTTGTAACCTGAAGCATCTACGTTAAAGTTGCTTGTTGCAATATTATTAGAGGAAACATCATCTATTGAGCCATTCACTGCAATAATTTCAGCAGTGATTGTATTGCTTGCCTGTGGTAGGTAATAATATGTTGGAAGAGAGATTTCAGTTGACGAAAATTGATCAACTTGACCGTTCCATGTGTAGGTTACTTCTGTACCATTATTAATGTCATAACGCAACTGAATGGATGTTACTGCACTTTGACCGAGATTTTCAAAGGCGAAAGTTGGATTAACTTGCCATCCACAAGATGGTGATTGAACGGATGCACCTTCAGCGCTCGCATCTAATGCGGTGAGTCCAGTGTAGTTTGGTGCTGCTTTAATAGCCGTCTCAACATTTCTGTTATTCTGATCTGTCGTGAAGAGTACAAAGCTCATCTTGCCAATTTCGGTCATAACATCAGTGCTTCCTGAAATAGAAGGATAGAAATCAGGAATACTTGCCGTAAAGGTCGTGTCAAAAAGGCTTCCTGTTGAATTACTTGGAAGTGTAATTCCGTTAAGCCCGAAGAAAATATTCCTCAGCATTTTTGTGTGGTTATAATCACCATTGGGTAAAACTGCTGTTGGATTTGCTGTGCTCCCGCTTTGCTTCCCTTGTATATCGTCTTGAACAAGAAAAAGGTGTAAACGTTCACTTGAAGCTGTTGAGTTCCCTGTAAAGTAGGCCTGTAAAGTGATCGTAGCGACATTTGTCGTAATATCCCAATCCGCTTGCATACCTAAATTTACGTATGAGGCTTCTGTAAGAATTGGCGCAACTTGACCTGCCCATGCACCTCTGTTAGATGTTGCGTTACCTTCGGCTCGGCTTACAACACCTGTCGGATAGCCTGAGATAGAGAAAGTATTATCCAAGCTTTCTCCGTCTTGGATTCGAAAATCTGTAGGGTCGCTTGCAAAAGATCCAGCATGAATATTTACCGTTGCAACTCGGCCCGGATTAGCTGCTACTATCTCATCGGCAATTCGGTGTCCATCGGGACAAAACCCGCAGTTAACGCCTGTGAATTCTTCAAGTAGGGCATTGCGGTTACTTGCATTCTGGCTTACAGGAATTCCCTGAGCCATTAAGGCACTGGTGCAAAGACCAAGTGTTAATAGAGTTAAAAAGTTTTTCATTAATTGTATATTTCAGTTAGGAAAAATAACAAATTTTTAACAAAGATACCAAGCCCATGCGCCACCAATCCCTGTCATTTCTTATCGCTATTATGCTCCATACAACGGTTTTGGCTCAAATAAGTTTCGAGCGTCTTTCCTATAATGTGGAGACGTATTCTGAAGATTTTGAAGTCGTGTTAAAGAACACCCTATACAACAGTGGAATGGACACTGTTACTACAGCGTGGTTGAGAATTGTTGACGATTTCCCTGCGGCTCGTTGGACTGGATCTTCCATTTGCGATAATATCAATTGCGCAGTACCTTCTATTGGGAACCGTGAAATGTTACCTATTTCGCCGGGTGATTCCTCTAGACTAGACGTTCACTTTCTAACTAATGGTTTTTCCGGTGATGGCGATGTTGAACTACTCGTATGGGATGTTTCAGATAGTGCAGGATCTGTACAAACGTTAAGTTTTACTGTGAAAAACGATGCATCTTTTGCAACAAACGTTTCAGATATTTTAAACGAAGAGGATGTCGACCTGTCGGTTGGTAATGGCTATGTGCAGTTATCAGCAAAGAGTGACACCCGTCTTATTGTTAACGTCTACGACTTACTTGGAAATCAAGTAAAAAGTGCTTCGTGCAATGGTATGCTCTCACTTGATGTTCGCGACCTACCTGCTACGATGTATTTCGTACAAGTTTTACAAGGATCTACACTTGTCAAGACACAATCCTTTGTGCGTTAAAAAAAGAGATTACTCTTTTTATTCCTCTGCGATCCGGGCAAGCTCTTCTTCTAGAGCGTACTCATCTCCAGCATTATATCCAGTATGCTTGTAGGCTACCTCTCCATTCTTATCTAGGACAATGGTAAACGGAACGGTTTGCCAACCTAGGCTTCGTTTTGTATCTGAATTGCGATCGTATAGTACCTCAAAAGGCCAATCTTCCCCGGCCACATAGCTTTTAGCGCGTTCAACATTTCGCTGGTCATCGATGGATATGGCTATCAGTTCGACGTCGTAAAGGTTTTGCCAATCAGCATAGAAGTCTTCGGCAATGGTTTTAAGTTCTGTTTTACAGGGTGCACACCATGTAGCCCAAAAGCATAGCAC
>DLYY01000119.1 GCA_003447535.1 Bacteroidota bacterium
GGTCGTAGCCACTACAACATCATCGCCCGCAATTTCTTCCAATACAATTTCGAGTGCCTCCTCTCGCTTCAGCGTAAGCTGACTACATCCGTCATCCTTGGTTTGTTTATCGTAGGAAGCAAAAGTATTCTTCCTGACGACAAAGGCAACAGGTTGCTGGAGCTCTTGAGCCTTTACTTTCATCTTTTCTAAAACAGCCCGTGCTTCGTTGTCAGTATCCGGCAATATGGCATAGGGTATTCCCATGGTGTCGAGCATCTCTAGGGTCACTTCACCCTGTTTCACATGTTGTGGTTCATCTTTCAGTCCAGGTTCACCACGCCAGCCAATCATCAATAACATTGGGATCGAATAGACTTTTTTATCGGTCAATGACAATAATGGGTTCACTGCATTACCCAGACCTGAGTTTTGCATATACACCATACCCAGATGACCCGTTGCCAGATAACTACCTGTTGCCAATGCAATTGCAGCGCCTTCATTAGCCGCGATAATGTGATGATCTTTTTCAGCCAGCTCTGTGATGCATGCGCATATTTCCTTGAGCAAGGAATCAGGAACGCCGGTATAAAAATGTACCCCTACATCTGTTAGCGATTGGTAAAATGTTTTGCAGGTGAGCATAGGCGGAAAAGTCTTGGAGTCTAGAAGTTCAGAAGTCTGGAGGTCGGGGAGTGTAAGAAGATTTACGAGTGACGATTGTTGGAATCAGAAGTTTGGGAAGGTATTTGGGAGTCTTACAGCGGCTATGGAGGCGGGGTTAAAACGACCGAGACGGACGCACTACGAATACCTGACGCCGGATATCTGTCTCCTGACACTCGGCAACCTACTCATTCTTCAATCAATGTGATGATATCTTTGACCGGCATACATAACTCATCAGCCTCGAGGCTTCGTTTATTTTTTAGAATGATTTCCGCTGTATTTGTCATTGCTGGGTAGGCACTTCTCAGTAAATGGTTCGCATAAATGACAATATTAAATCCGATATCTGACAATTCATCTTCATATAAATGCCTATAGCTAGTAGGCACACAAACAAGCGGCACTCTCTTCTCTAGTTGCTCATAGGCATTACAAAACTCTCTAATTTCCGCACCATCTTTTTCGCGGCTATGGATCATGATAGCATCCGATCCAGCTTCGATATATGCCTTGGCACGTTCTAATGCATCCTCCATTCCTTGGTTGGCAATCAAACTCTCAATACGTGCCACAATCATGAACTCATCAGTAACTTGAGCCTGTTTTCCTGCGTGAATCTTTTCACACATAACATCTTTTTCTAACAGCAATTGGGGGCGATCCGATCCAAAGAGCGAGTTTTGCTTTAAACCCTGTTTATCCTCGATGATGACTGCTGAGACACCCATACGCTCCAGCAATTTTACCATTTTCGTGAAGTGCTCCACAATACCACCAGTGTCACCATCAAAAATAATAGGCTTAGTAGTTACATCAAGAATTTCATTGATTGTCTGCGCTCTTGATGTGAGATCGACAAATTCAATGTCAGGTCGTCCCTTGACCGTAGAGTCAGTAAGACTACTCAACCAAATCGCATCAAACTCATCTATCCTACCATCTTTCTTTACCTGACAATGCTCAACAATCAGACCAGAGAGCCCATTATGAGCTTCCATAACCCTAACAATTTTTTTTGCCTCGATGAGTCGACGTAATTTACCGAGCCTAACACCTGGTGTTGTCCCAATGTCTTTAACCGCCTTATTCAATTTAGTTGATGACAATCCATCAGTATACTTAGGTTCAATCAGCTCGCCGCCCCACTTGTTGAGCACCTCGATTACCCTTGCTCGAGTTTCCTGCTGAGGACCGCTTTTCCAATCGTCTCCATGAACCACAAAATCAGGCTTCACTGCTTCAAGATTAGCCACATAGTCGAGAGTTTCTTGAGGCATTACTTTTACAACTCCTTTGACGTTTTCAATAATTTGTTTGCGATGCTCAAAAGGCAAACAAGGAAGCCTCTTATAACTGGCGATTGCTTTATCAGTTAATAACCCAACGACAACATCACCATATCCTCGGGCAACTTCGATGATATTAATATGCCCAGGATGGATTAAGTCGGCACTCATTCCTATATATACAATTTTCGTTTTATCATTCATAAATTTTTTACTGATAACTCCCATCATGCTCAAGGCCTTCATTAAGCGAATATAGATTATTTTTGATGTTAAAGGGACACACAAAAATTAGAATGGAATTCCATTTCTGTAAGAATTATTCTCTTATCCCTGTTTTCTCGAAGAAATCAATTATCTCTTGAACCTTCTTCATGTGATCATGCCAAGGTTTACCAATATCATCTTTCAACAAGCGATGATACGTATGTAGATGTTTCTTTGCCTGTTTCATCAATCGAAGTGCTTCTTCTGGTCTCCTCTGATGCCATAAATGGCGGCCATGATCATATGTGTGTAGAGACCAAATATAATGACTTTTCGTATCCCGACCCCACCAATACCAGTTAGGCAGAACCCTTGCCTTCGCAAATAATTTTTGAGCCTCATCAAACTTATGTTGCGCATCTAAAAAACGTCCATGAGTAATCAGCAACTTTGTATATTGCACGACCCATTTTTTATCTCGGCTTAACGAAGCTATGTCACGGCTTTGCACAAATAGTTCTTCAGCACGCAGAAAATGCTCTTCTGCATCATTCCATTTTTTCAGTTTCCATCCATGCATAGCCCATTGCTGATGCATCGCCGCCCATTGTGAATGCATACGGAACCACCACTCCCTCGCCTTCGCCCTTTCAGAAGCATTTTCATAAGCCTTGTCGGCTTTCTCGAATTGTCCTTCTTCCGCATAAAGAGATGCCAAATTGATCCAAGGAATCGAGTTATAAGGGTGCCGTTCGATTGAAGACAAATAGGCCTCCTTTGCCTTACGAAGTGCAATCTCATCCACCTCTTTACTTGCATGGCCTTCATGCCAGTACAAAGTTCCCAA
>DLYY01000082.1 GCA_003447535.1 Bacteroidota bacterium
AAAAATCAGCAAGGGCTCCGAATATTGTATTTGACCTTGAAGTTCCAATCTTAGGGATATGCTATGGAATGCAGATAGCGCCAGTAGGACAAGGACGCCGATACACTGTGCAGGACCTAAAACAAAAACACCCAATGAAATGGCTTCAAATTGCATTCCAGAAAACGCATTGGATTTAAGAGCATATTCCCCTAACGTAATGGATGCAATGGCTAATGGACCCGCAAAGCCGGCAAAAACGGAGATAAATCCCGCACTAAATCCAAACGAAGGATGTAGTAATTTGTCTAAAAAGGCGTATTCACCTCCCGAACGAGGGATTAAACGAGAGACATCGCTGTATGAAAGAGCTCCAGTTAAGGCGATTAACCCGCCAACAATCCATAAGGCTAGGATGGTTGGTTGATTTTGTACAAAAGCGGCTTGAAAGGAAAAACTAATAAATATTCCCGTACCAATCATACTTGAAACGACAAGCGAAACAAGTGTCCAAAAACCATATCCTGACTTCATGGACTACTTCTTAACGATTAACTGGTAGTTAAAACAAGGAGCACATTCTTTTTGGCGCTTTTGATAACCGAACTTAAACGGTGGCTCCTCAAGAATCAAGTCTTTATAATTTTTAAAATAGGAGATAAGGCAATCGAAGGTGATCCATTCGAAGTGGTGAAGTGGTTTACACCCATTTTTCATAGTACCCATAACATACATAGTACGACTTGTATCCCGTGAGGCCATGGAGCATTTGATTCCCGTTGGATCTTGGAAAATTGCCTCGCCATCATAAATTGCATCAACAGCAATACTAAATCCACGTGTGTCATGAGGGATATACGAAGCAGCTTTTATAAAGCTATTGTGCACAGGAAAGTTTTCAAAGTATGTGCGTAAGTTTGAATTAGCCTTTAAACCTGCTTTTCCGGCATACTCTTCATTTCCAATGTTTCCTGAATAGTAGATGTATTGTTGTACTTTACTGTCAGGGTATCGTACACGAATGCTTACGCCATTAGCTTTGCCATTCTCAACGGTGTCAATTGCTCCCTCTTTGTCGGGCTCAAAGAAAAACACTTCTTCTATTGTCCCACCTTTGATTTTAGCTGTTACAAGCATCATAGGAAGCACCCCTTCCACGTCAGATCTCAATTCGGATGACATATAACTTGTGATATAATACGAGTCACCTACAATATTTTCGAAAGCTGCTTTGATATCCTTTTGATACTGCTCAACTTTGTTGGCTGAAAATGATGTGTAATCCGGAAGTGCATTAACAGGCTCTAAGGCACACATGTAGACATTATATGCGTCCGGGAAAAACAGACGAGGGTACAAAACATCTGGTCCAGAAAACAGATAAACAAGGTCTAGTGATTTATCAATTTTTGTGTTAAGAATGCTATCTCGCCATAGGTCAACGCCTTGTCTAAGGGCATTGTCGGCGCGAACAAATCCTTCTCTGAAGTTTTTGCTGTATTCTATCCATGAAGGCCAATCCACCGTGTCAATTACGGCCTTGATAGTATTGGTGTCACCCGCATACAAACCTGCAAAGTTGTCGTAGAAAGTATCGACGATTCGAATAGGAGCAGGCTCTTGAATGATCTCTGTATCGGGAACGACAGGAGTGGTGTCTTGAGTCTCAACGGGTGCAGGTAAATCTGGGCCAGAAGCAGTCGGGCTTTCTTTTGCAGAGCAGGCGAAAAAAATCATTCCGCTTAGCAGACTCAAAATAACGCTAGATTTTCTCATGGTTTTGAATTTCAGTTTCACAGACCTAATATAACAGTATGTCTTGGACATGTATTTTCTTTAACTTAATTCTGTCTGATGTTTATAGAAGTATTACCAATGACTCTAAATGTTGTTCGACGATTGAGCTGATGTTCTTCTTCGGTGCATTGTTGGTCATCGTCACACGAGTTAAGCAGCATAGATTCTCCATAACCTCTGGGTTGCAAACTGCTTGCAGGTATGCCTTGAGTAAGGAAGTAATCCACAACGCTTTGTGCTCTTCGCTGGCTTAATTCTAAGTTATACACGTCAGATCCTCGGCTATCAGTGTGTGATCCAATTTCAAAAACTAACATGGGATTGTCGCTAAACAATTGAATCAAAGTATCCAATACCGGAAAAGACTCAGGAAGAAGACTCGCACTATCATAGGCATAGTAGATATTTGGGATTAGTATCTCTTTTTCAGCTATTATTTTTTCTAGTCGAATGGTATCATAGAGGGTGATATAGGTCTCGTTGATTGATTCTACACCGTGAGTATTTCCTTCGAGCCTAGCCGTAAAAAACCCTTCTTTACTCACCTTAAAAGTGTAAGTGCTATTTCTTGTAACATCACTAATGTAGGGTCCGTGCTTGACGCTATCCTTAAACACCAAAGTATTGTTGATTTCATACGTGAGTAGAGTGTTGGAAGCAGGAATAAAATCTTCAATATCCTGGTCTTTCTCTTTGATGGTTGCTTCAAGAAAGGTTAGGTGAACTTGAATTCTATTAATGTAAAACTCCTCAAAAAGAAAAATATCATCTTTCCCAAGGCTTCCCTCTCGATTGGATACGATATAATGCTGTTCTCCTACTTCACCATAGGATAAGTTTTGGGGGGCATTATACAAGGAAATCACTTGTAGATCATCCCAGCAACTGTTCATCGGATAGGGAAGTATTTTGGCTTGATCAAATCCGCGTGCATTGGGAAGTGCCTCGTAGACATCAAATCCTCCATACCCTATGTGTCCATTGCTGCTAAACCGCAAGCTGCCATCTGCTTGGGGATTTGGAAAATATTCGTCTTCTGGTGAGTTAATCTGAATTCCTAAATTGGAGGGTAGCCCAAACTCTCCATTGAGAAAGGGGACGCGATAAACATCTCTTCCGCCAAAACCACCTGGCTTATCTGATACAAAATATAAGTACTGACCTTGAGCATCCCAGAAGCCTTGACCTAGATTGATACTATCCTGATTTTTGAAAAGAACAATTTCCTCTGGAATTGACCATGACATGTAGTCCTTTCGGGAGAGATAAAGCTTGCAAAATGAAGATAGAGATCCGTCCTCTGGAATACCACAACGTGTAAAGACGGCTAGAGAATCACTTGGATGAAAACTCGGGCAATCTTCCGAAGCATTGCTCGTCCAAGATTCAGCGTACAATTTAGGTTGTTCTTCGTTCAGCGAAGTGGAAAAAATGCTTGATGATCCACCGCTAGTAAACGGATGATTGCTATTGGCTGCCTGTCTATCTGAGCTAAGAAACAACTGATTCTGATGGATCGTTATTCCATAGTCATAGTCCTTGGTATTAAGTGATTCCATGTTGGAAAGTTTCGATTGCCCTAAAATGGACAAGCTATCAAACTGACTCCTTTCTTGTTGAAAGACCGTGAGCATTTCGATTTGTTTATTGGTCTCGAAGGATTCATCGGGTGCAAGCCGCCGATAGACAGATAGAAATCGAATGGCTGAATCGATTGCATTTGTGGTAATCAAATTTTGTATAAAAAAGGATAGATCCTCTTTTCTATCTGTCATCTGATACAACATTGAGCTGGTGCTCTTTGCTTTTTGATGTAAGCCTAATTGCTGATAGCTTAAGGCTAACTGCCGAGTTTTTACAATTTTTTCTTGTTTATTTTTTGTTGCATCTACTTCAGATTCTAAGAGCGGAATAGCTTCCCCAAAACGTTGAAGCTCGAAGGCAATACTCCCGTTATTAATTGGTCTTAGTTTCTTCTGGCAGGAAGGAAGTAGACTAATTGTCAAAACAAATACTAAAGCATAGTGCGCAAATTCTCGACTCATTGTGGACGTAAATATACAGCCTAAATTTCGTGGATTCTAAGTTTATAACTTCCTGATTGAATGGTTTGTTTAACTCTATTTCATCGCTATCTTAAACGAAGACATTTTACCATGCAATCACCCAGGTGCCAAAGTGAAAATCAAATAATTTTAAGTGCTCTTTTTGGCTTATGTCAAAGGCTGTTTTTGTCCTTGCTAATCTTTGGGGAAATCATTTTTTTTTCATCAACATCTTTCGGTCAAAGCAACCCCTGTTCGGTAATCCTATCAGCCAACCCTACTGTGGTGCCTTGCGGAAGCCCGGTGCAGCTCAATGCTTCTGCAAGTGGGGGAAGTTTTGCTCTTTACAATAATTTTAATAATGGTAATGCTGGAGCCGGTTGGCAAACGACGAGTTCTGCTCAGTTTAATAATCCCTGTGTAGGCCAAACGGGTAGCGCGGACGGGACGACGCATTTATGGATGGGTTCAGCTTCCGCGGTGCCTCGTTCCCTTACCTCGGTTCCTCTTGATTTGTCTAGTGGAGGCTCGATATCATTCGATATGGTGTATTCCATTCAGGGTTCAAACGCTCCTTGTGAAGGACCTGATTTGCCAAGCGAAGGGGTGTATCTCCAATATTCTCTTGATGGAGGGTCAACTTGGGTAACGATAGATTATTGGGACCCTCTTGGTGGTAATGATCCTACAATAACAAGTTGGAACAATTATACCCTTCCTATACCTCCTGCTGCGAATCAAGCTAACGTCCTTATTCGATGGATACAGACAGCAGATTCCAATGCAGGATACGATCATTGGGGACTAGACAATATCGAAATACAAGTTACTCAGCCCGGTAATTTTTCATGGAATGTTTCGCCAAGTACAGATAGCTCAATTTCCTATATTCCTAATACCTCTGGACCAGTTACTGTGACCTATGACAACGGTTCTGTGCCTTGCCAAGCAACGGTAAATATCACAGTTCTTCCTGAAAGTGACACCATAGACGACGTCTTTTGTGAAGGGTCTAGTTATCTCCTTCCTAATGGCGCGTCAGCTAGTATAGCAGGTAGTTATGATGTTTTATTGCCTGGGCTTAATGGATGTGATACAAGTCGCACGTTTCAGTTATCGGTTACCTCCTCAGCTCCTGATACAGCCTATGTTAATGTTTGCGACAATACTTTGCCTTACCTATTGCCTGATGGAAGTGCGGTATCGCTTGGAGGAAACTATTTCATCGCCGGAATTGATACGAATGGTTGTGCTGATACATCAACGACAATCCTAGCGATTTACAGTGCAGATTCTATCGTGGATTCTGTCCTTGTTTGTCAACAAGATGGTTATATCCTGCCTGGCGGGGCCTTAGTGGATTCCAGTGGGGTATATGTTGACAGTTTATCGAATATTGCAGGTTGCGATAGTACGGTTGTTACATATTTAACCGTCCTTCCAGAAACTGAAGAGAGTTATAATACCGTCATTTGTGCGGGAGATAGCCTTGTAATCCATGGTCAAGTATACGTTTCGTCGGGATCCTATCAAGACACGCTTTTTAACCAAATAGGGTGCGATAGCATTCGGTGGTCACTTGAGCTATTAGTTTATTCTCAAACGGATAGTGTAGCGCTCGCTAATGTTTGCGAGGCGGACTTACCTTTTGATTGGCGAGGTCTGCTATTAGATAGCGAGGGCATCTATTCAGATACCGCTCGCTATTCAGGTGCTTCTTGTGATTCCATTCGATTTAATCTTGAACTTACCATTGATAGTGTATCCTACGACTCTTCCTATCAGGTTGTATGTCAAGATAATCTGCCTTTGATCTGGAGAGGACAGAATATTACCCAAAATGGTTGGTTTTATGATACTGTGTTTGCCCAATCTGGCTGTGATAGTATAAGTTATGCAACGTTGGTTGTAATCGATAGTGTCGAATTTGATTCTTCTCACTTTACAGGCTGTCAAGATGATGTTCCTTATCAATGGAGAGGGCTTACGACAAATATGTCTACCATTCTCAGGGATACGGTGGTTAATAGTAATGGCTGTGATAGCATTCATTTTGTGCAATCTGTCACGATTTTACCGAGTGTGGACTCTATCTTGATGGTAACGGTTTGTCAGGATAACCTTCCTTTTCTTTGGAGAGGTTCCAACTATACTGCAACCGGCCTATATAGGGATACTGTCCGCTATTCGAATCAACTATGTGATAGTATTCGATTTCTTTTGGATTTGGTTATCGATTCTTTTGTTGAGGTTAACGAGATTATGAGTGTTTGTCAGGATGCCTTGCCTATTCTTTGGCAGGGACAAGTCTTAACAAGCGAAGGGCTGTACTACGATACTACCTATTTTTCATCTGGTTGTGACTTGGTGCGGTCGCGTCTAGACTTTAGAATTGATTCAATTCAGTATGACACGTCATTTGCATTGATCTGTGCCGTAGACACCCCGTATGCTTGGCGAAACCAGCAATTATCGAGTTCTGGAAGATATCGCGACACGTTGCGCAACGCAGCAGGATGCGACAGTATTCGTTATGTTTTTGATTTAACCGTTCAATTCGCTTTTAAGCAGGAGAGTGTTGTTGAACTTTGTGAAGAGGATTTACCTTATACCTGGAGAGGGTATACGCTTGCCCAACCGGGAATCTATTTCGATACCTCCCGTTATACTATCTCAGGTTGTGATAGTATGCAGTATGAACTAAGTCTAGTAGTAGACTACCGCGTGGAAGAAGAATATATGTTCATAAAATGCCTAGGCGAAAGCGTAGCAATCCATGGATTGACCTATTCAACGAATGGCTTTTTTGAGGATACAATATTCAACGATCGGGGATGTGATAGCATTACATGGAGCGTTGATTTAACCATCAATACGCCCTACGATCTTACGCCTAGGATACAAGATTCTCTGTTCTGTTTTCGTGCTGATGAGAAGATAATCGGGGTTGACTACCCATGGGCAGTTCAATATGTATGGACAGGTCCAGATTACCTAGAAGGTGCAAAGGTGGACATAGAGGTGCCAGGTACCTATATCGTAGACATTGTCCAGGATAATACTTGTGAAGTGAGAGATACCGTAGAGATAGCATTCGAGGATTGCTTGGAAAACTGCGGAGTGGTTGCTCCAAGTGGCTTTTCTCCCAACAATGACGGTGTCAATGATGTGTTTAGGGTCAAGGAAGATTGTCCATTTGGATATGATGTATACCTATTTCAGGTGTTTGACCGATGGGGGAATTCGGTCTACCAAACGAGTGACCCACTTGAAGGGTGGGATGGTATTCGTCAAGGAAAAGCTGCACCCCTCGGAGTATATACATGGTATGTAACTCTAATTAAGACAAAGGATGAAACTGCTGAACAGGCTGTTTATCGAGGGAATGTTACGCTGATTCAATAGTTCGATTGCCTTCTATGTTTGGCATAACTAGATAGACACTAGGGTAATAACTCTCCGGATTCCCAAAGCCCTTCTCGTTTGAAGCCACCAGGAAAGGTCATTGCACCTTCGCCGTGGTATAGGTTGTTTTCAAAGTGTCCTACATACACTGTTTCATTGTTCCAAGTGTAGCGCCCAAAACCGGATTTTTTGCCGTCTATAAAAGATCCTTTGTAGATGTCACCGTTTGCCATGGTAAGTTCTCCTATGCCATGAAACTGTCCCTCTTTGAGCATTCCTTCATAGACAAAGCCATTGGCAAAATCAAAGTGTCCAAAGCTGTCTATGGTGCCTTGATTAAAGTGGCCGATGTATAGGTCTCCTTCGGGCCATGTCAATTGTCCTTCTCCATGAAACTGCCCATCCTTAAATTGTCCTATGTAAATCTGGCCGTTAGGGTCACGTTGTTCGCCATGTCCAGTGATCGCACCTTGTACAAAACTACCGGTATAGACTGATCCATCAGACCAAACATAACTTCCTTCACCATTTTGCTCGTCAGCTACAAAAGATCCCGTATAGTGGTCGCCATTGGGCCAGAATTGTTGTCCTAGGCCTTCCCGACTACCCTGAACATAACTCCCTATGTAATAACTACCGTCGAACCATGTATATGTGCCTTTTCCATGGAAAACACCATCGATGAAGCTGCCTTTGTAAGTTTCCCCATTCGCTTTGGTCAGCCTACCGATTCCGTTGGGCTTTCTCTTTTTTAGCTCACCTGTGTAAATGGAACCATCTGAGAACGATCTTGTTTTTTGAGACCATAGGTCACCTGTTCCGGTAAGAAGGATAAGTAAACAAAGAAAAAAGCTAAAAATGCTTGCGTTGGATTTATGATTTCGCATCATGAATGAGTTTTTTATTAAAGCTAATGATCATTGATTTTAAATCAAATCAATCTAGACAGTTTAACTTTGTAGGAATATTCGTTTTGTAAGGATTAATAAGTTATCTTTGGCGTCCGTTTATACGACATTATGGAGAAATTAACTATTGAAACTAAAAAAGCCATCATTAAAGAATTTGGTGGCGATGAGGCCAATACCGGCTCGACTGAGGCACAGATTGCCATTTTTACTCACCGCATCAAGCACTTAACAGAACATGCTAAGCGGAACCGCAAGGATTTTAGTAATATACGTTCACTAACGCGTCTTGTTGCCAAGCGCCGTCACCTTCTTTCTTATTTGCGGGACAAAGACATTGAGCGATATCGTTCAATCATTAAACAACTCGGTTTACGACACTAAAAGTCGCTAAATCACCAATTTATTACGATGAATTATCAGCATTTTACTCAAGTCATGGACTTGGGAGACGGGCGTAATGTGACGCTCGAGACAGGGAAACTTGCAAAACAAGCCGACGGATCTGTAGTGGTTCGATTAGGAGATACTATGGTTATGGCTACGGTTGTATCCGATAAAAATGCCGACGATGGCATAGACTTCCTACCTCTTATGGTAGATTACCGCGAAATGTATGCAGGAGCTGGGCGATTTCCCGGTGGATTCTTCAAGCGAGAAGCTCGACCTAGCGAAAATGAAATATTAACTTGCCGATTGGTAGATAGAGCGTTAAGACCGCTTTTTCCAGATGATTACCATGCAAATACGATTATTCAGATTCAAATGATTTCTTCCGATGGCGAAAATATGCCAGATGCTTTGGCATGTTTAGCAGCTTCTGCGGCCATCTCAGTATCAGATATTCCATTTAATGGACCAGTTAGTGAGGTGCGTATTGCGCGTATCAATGGAGCATTCGTCATTAATCCGACTATTTCTCAATTGGATGAAGCTGATTTAGAAATGGTTATTGCAGGAACATCAGACAGCATTGTCATGGTGGAAGGTGAAATGTTTGAAATCAGTGAAGAAGAGATGCTCGAAGCCATTAAAACGGCTCATGAAGTGATCAAGCGTCAAATAGATGCTCAAAATGCATTAGCATCAAACATTGAAAAGGCAAAAAGTAAGCGTGAATATAGCCACGAGTCAGATGATGAAGCCATTCTTTCTACAGTAAAAGAGGTGGTGTATGCTCCTGCTTCTGCTATGACTAAAGAGGGTATTGCTAATAAATCAATTCGTGGTGAGCGTTTAGAGGCTATGAAAAAAGAGCTAATCGAAAAATTAGGTAAAGAGGTTTATGACGAGAATAAGCCAATGATTTCCCGATATTTCAAGGCAACTCAGAAAAAAGCGGTCCGCGATGCTGTTCTTGATACACGCAAACGATTGGACGGACGAGATTTAAATGAGATTCGCCCGATTTGGTCGGAGGTGAATTATCTTCCTGGAGCTCATGGCTCGGCAATCTTCACAAGAGGGGAGACTCAATCATTGACTACCTGTACCTTGGGTGCGGCTCGCGATGAGCAAATGATTGATGGTGCTTTTGTACAAGGAACAAGTGCATTTTTACTCCATTACAATTTTCCTGCCTTCTCAACAGGTGAAGCAAGAATGCCAAGAAGCACCTCTCGTCGAGAGATAGGACACGGTAATCTTGCTTTTAGAGCGCTAAAAGGAATGATTTCTCCTGAAAATCCATATACGATTCGAGTGGTTTCAGATATTCTAGAATCCAATGGTTCGTCTTCTATGGCAACGGTTTGTGCAGGAAGCTTAGCCATGATGGATGCTGGTGTTCAGTTGGAGAAGCCTGTTGCAGGTATCGCCATGGGTCTGATTACGGATGCGGAGACTAATCGATCAGCCGTACTTTCTGATATTCTTGGGGATGAAGATTTCTTAGGAGATATGGACTTTAAAATAGCGGGTACCAAGGATGGTATTACTGCTGTCCAAATGGATATCAAAATAGACGGTCTTCCCTATGATATTCTTGAGCAGGCTTTAACGCAAGCTAAAGATGGTCGACTTCACATCCTAGGAGAAATGGCTAAAACACTTGAGACTCCAAGGGAGGAGATGAAGCCCAATGCTCCAAGACTAATGCGCTTCTCTATCGACAAGGAGTTTATTGGTGCAGTAATTGGCAGTGGGGGTAAAGTCATCCAAGAAATGCAAGCTGTTACCGGTACAACTATTAGCATTGAAGAAGTTGATAATGTTGGAGAGGTTGAAATCTTTGGTCCTACAGGGGACGCTGTTGACAAGGCCTTCCTGACTATTAAGCAAATCACAGCAACTCCTGAGGTTGATGAGGAATACGAAGCAACGGTTAAGTCTATAATGGACTATGGCATGTTCGTGGAATTCTTGCCAACCAAAGAGGGGCTTCTTCACATTTCAGAAATTTCTCATGCTCGCATAGATAAGATGGAAGATGCAGGATTTTCTAAAGGTGATAAAGTGAAGGTAAAACTAGTGGGTATCGATAATAAAGGTCGATACAAGTTATCTCGCAAAGTATTACTACCTGCTCCAGCCAAAGACGAAGGGTCTGAGGAGTAGAACTCTACAGTGGTGGTGTCAATAACTAAAATCTAAGACACTTATATAGCTCCATACGGAGTGATTGTTTATGGTTGCACCAACAGCTGTGTAGTCATTAGATAAGCATATTATTCTATGGCCAAGGGATGGAACTCCGTAGTCTATTAGTAATTGTAGGACGATTCCTAGAGCGTTGTCGTGACCATAAGAGCAACACTCAGCCAAAAAGCCATCGTTACATTGGATTCGGTCATGACCAGTTAGGCCAAGTTCACCGGATTCCTTAGCCCAACATCGTGCAAGCTTGTACATCGTTTGATTTGGCTTGACGGCGCAAATAGCTTCCATGGACATCATGTGGTCAATAAGTGAGCTTTTATATTCGTAGTCATAATCTTCTCCTGTTATGGTTAGCTCAAGCTCCACAAATCGTTTAGGATAAAGTCGTGCTAAGTTGAGCACGGTGATAATGTCTCTTTCTGAAGAGTGCATATAGGTGCGTGCTTCCTTTGTTGTATTAGCAGTTCGCAACTCTTCTTGGGTCCAATGAGGGCTTATTCCTTCAATTTGTCCTTGACTTATGTACACTAAAGACATAAGGACTGTAAACCATGCGGGATAAAGGGAACTTTTTGATTTCATAAGACGTCACATTTACCTTCTAACTGCTACCTAAAAAAAAATATTATCCTACATGTAACCTATTAGGAGAATTTAACGTATTTCTGAAATAGGGTATCGTCCTGCATCCATTGAAAACCATGTAAAATGATAGGCGTTGTTGGAAAAAGTATATTTCAAAATTTAGAGATTGGTAAATCAAAGAATTTATCAAGACTAGCGAGTGGAGTCTCACAATTTTCGAGGCGTCTACCTCAGCAGAGTGCGGGTATTGAGGTCAATGCTCAAAATACATTGGTAAAGGAATTGTCTCTTCATCGACGAAAAAGCCAACATGAAATGAATGATTTGTATTAATGTTCATTGATTTTTCCTTGAACATGATTAATTCGTACTGACGTAGTCTTACCTTTAAGCTATGTCAGTAGTTATTTCCCCTTCAATCTTAGCAGGAGACTTCCTCAACCTTCAGCAAAGTCTTGATATCATTAACTCTTCAGAGGCTGAGTGGGTTCATGTAGACGTGATGGATGGTGTCTTTGTTCCGAATATATCTTTTGGCTTTCCTATCTTAAAAGCTGTTTCGGCCTACTGCACAAAATTCATCGATGTTCACTTAATGATTGAGCAACCGAACCGGTACTTCTCTATGTTACAAGAAGCGGGAGCACAAGGCCTTAGCATTCATTTTGAGGGTAACCATCATCTCCATAGAGATCTATCAGAAATTCAGCGTTTAGGTATGAAAGCTGGCCTTGCCCTCAATCCGCAAACTTCGCTCGATACCGTAAAGCAACTTTTACCTTCGATAGACTATTTAATTCTTATGTCTGTAAATCCAGGATTTGGAGGTCAACAATTTATTGAAAACACCGTTAAAAAAGTTACGCAGGCTTCAGTACTCAGGGAGTCGATGGCGTTAAACTTCACAATACAAGTAGATGGCGGTGTCAATTTGAATAACTGTGCGCGATTGAAATCTGCTGGGGCAGACAATTTGGTTGCTGGCAGTGCCGTTTTCAAGTCAACTAATCCTCAAGAGACAATCGCCAAGCTAAAAACATCTAAGTGAGATATCATATCCTAAGTGATATGAGTTTTCGTACAGCCATATTATTTGGCTGCTTAGTATTATTTGGTGCTATCGAGTCGTATGGACAATTTACCATACAAGGAGCGGTTAAGGCTTATGATGGTAAACCACTGTCTGATATTCTTGTTGCGGCCCCTGAACACACGACAAACACCACGTTTACCAATGATAAAGGGCTGTTTCATCTGGATCTGCCTGAAGAACCCAACCGATTAGTCCTCATGTTACAAAGCCTCTTTGAAGGAGATACAACATGGGAATGGAATGGAGTTACCGCATTGGACGCCATATCAATAACTTATGGAGAAAATGCAGCCAATATTGATACGGTAGTCATTGAAGGAGATCAAGGAGAAAAGGGGGTCACTGATGTTAGTACGACGATAGTTGATATTGCATCGAAGAGATCATTACCCAATCCTTTCCCAGATGTTTCTGAATTTCTAAGGGGTGAACTGGGCTTTAGTAAGAACAATGAGTTAAGTACGGCCTACAGCATTCGTGGGGGTAATTTTGATGAAAACCTGGTGTATGTTAATGATTTCGAAGTATATCGACCGTTCCTTATTCGGTCGGGTCAGCAGGAGGGTCTCAGTTTTGTAAATGTAGATATGGTGCGTGAGGTGAGCTTTTCCGCAGGTGGCTTTGCACCTAAATATGGAGACAAGATGGCTTCGGTCTTAGATGTCACCTACAATAGACCCAATGCATTTCGCTCAAGTGCAGAAACTAGTCTCCTTGGTGGTTCATTAATGGTACAGGATGTTGGGTTGAATCATAGATTAGCCTGGAGTGTGGGTATACGCCACAAAAACTCTCAATATCTTCTTGGATCAACTAATACTAACGGTCAATATAGCCCTTCATTTACTGATGTAC
>DLYY01000225.1 GCA_003447535.1 Bacteroidota bacterium
CAAATCTTTTCCTTTATCGCAATTTTTTATCTACCCTTTGCTCTTGTGGGCATTCCTACAGAGGTCTTTGCCCTCATCGCGCCCATTCACCTTTTCGCTCAATTCTGGTATCACACCCAACACATTGGTACTATGGGCATTTTAGAAAAGATTATTGTAACGCCTAGCCACCACAGGGTACACCATGCAATCAACCCGATTTATCTCGATAAGAATTATTCTCAGATATTCATCGTGTGGGATAAACTATTTGGAACGTATCAAAACGAATTGACAGAAGAGACACCAGTTTACGGCATAAAGCGGCCTTCCCATACATGGAACCCCTTCCTGATCAACTTTCAGCATAACGCATTACTGCTTTTTGATACAATTCGTACCAAGCGTTTCATTGACAAAGTTCGGTTGTGGTTTATGCCAACAGGATGGCGCCCCGAGGATGTTGCTGAGCGTTATCAAGTAGCTGTAATCCGCCAACCAAAGGACCAAAAAAAATACAACCCTAAATCCTCCCTAGCCTTGAAAGCATGGGCCGCGGTTCAAATGACGACAAGTGTAATCAGCGCTATGTTTCTTTTCAATCATTTGGTAGCAATCCATGATTCTGGAACACACCTCGGACTAGCCATGATGCAACCCACTCTATTGTACGGCTTCTTTATTTTTTTAAGCATATTCTCGTATACAAGCCTCATGGATCGAAGAATAGCAAGTGTTTTCTGGGAATCTCTTCGCTTGATTCTTGGTCTTATTATCATTGCAACTTGGGACGGTTGGTTTACCCTTAGCTTTGCTCTTCCTATGAGCTCTCCTTACATCATTGGATATTTGTGGGTTAGTTATGCCATGTCTTTTTTCTTTGTGGCCTTCGACTTTTTAAAGGATTCCTCGTTGGATAGTCGAGGAGCTAACCTTTGGCCGGAATTTGTTAAAGGGTAAAGAATATTATCTATAACATTATCTTGTTTTTAATCGTTTAACTGACATGGTTAACCATCAAATAGTGCTTTGTCTGCTCAGTGCGATGCTGATTACGTCCTGCACCTTGGCCCAAGGTGAGGCAAGTTCGGAAGTATCCGAGACCAAAAGAATGATTGACAACGATTCTATCAAATCAAGCCTCACATCCTTTCAACAAGAAGTTATGTGCGGAGGCGCCACGGAAGCTCCATTCACAGGAGCCTATTTATACAATAAGGATGAAGGAGTATATCGTTGCGCAGCATGCCACCACCCGCTCTTTGACTCCAACACCAAATATGATTCAGGAAGCGGATGGCCTAGCTTCTATGACCAAATAGCAGAAGGATCAGTATTGACCAAAGCTGACAACTCACATGGCGTGAGAAGAACTGAGATTCTTTGTGGTAAATGTGGCGGACACCTGGGACATATTTTTAACGATGGTCCAAGAAACAAGACCGGACAGCGTTATTGTGTAAACTCAATCTCGCTTTCTTTTGAACCAACAAAAAGCACCTTGGATCTACCTGAATTTGAGTAATTTTCCGTCACGACACAACATCTAATATGCCAATCCGACTCCTCCTATTTTTTCTTTTTATCACCACGAGCTTTTCTGTTGTTGGTCAGAAAAAAATGAATAAAAAAGAGATGGCCTCTCAAATCAGTTTTTTGGAGTCCAAACGCATTAGTGATAGCCTAAAACTCACGGAACAAGCTTTTCAAATTGATGAGCAAAACACTCTGATCAAAAAACAAAACCAAGAGATATCTAAGCTAAAAAAGGACTTAAGACTAGCGCGTGAAATCTCCACCAACTTAACCCTTACTGAGGATGCACTTGTACAACGCCTAAAAATTGAACTGGAAGATATAGTCTATGAACATGAGATAGAAATTGATAGTATCCATAAGGCTTGGGAGGAAAAGATGGCAAACAATTTAGCGCTGATGGATAGCGTATACAAGCACAAGCTTAGTCTCTTTCTCGCCATTAACGAGGCAGATTCGTCGACTGTAGATAGTACATTGTCAACCTTTGACAGCCTTAATTTCACGAGTCCTTTGGATAGCTCAGCAATTGCAGAAGGCGACGATTCCACTCAGGTTTCTGATTCAAGCCAGGTCACTTCAGACATTGCGCGTTACGAAGAGATTCCGGACTCCCTTATTGGAGTCTTTCACTTGGATTCTGTCCGCATACTTTGCAACGATTTTCAGCGGCTGTACTATTCACAGCGTACTGAGCAAGGCAATAGTTTAATCAAATACACCGATTATCATGATACCGCGTTTAGTGATACGGCGGAGAGCTTAACCCTTGACGAAAACCAATGGTTTCGGTCAAATAAACTCGTTATCGAGCCCAAAGGATTATTGCGGTGGCTTGTCAAAAGTGTAGCCATTTTCGAAGAGATTTACCAAGGAAAGCCTATCACAAGTCATCAAGATGGGGTTAACATTTGTCTGGATCCAGAATTCCCAAACTATCAACCCGAAGACATAGAAATTCTTCAATACTCAGGCACCATGCTCAAATGGGCCAAAGGGTTTCCGCTTTGTGGCAATAATGAAACGAGTCCTTTCTGCCTAGAGTGGCGTTTTAACGCAGTAGATAAAACGGCTAAAATCGATATCTACATGAAAGGTGCTATCGTAAAGATATTCTACAGTAAATAGACTAGACATCGCTTACTCCCCAACTACGGCGCCAGTCATTCGAGACACACATACGAGTCGATCTTTCTCATCGACAATCTTGACTTCCCAAACCTGCATGGTTCTTCCAAGCCTAATGGGAGTTGCTCTACCCACCACAAATCCTTCTCTAGCGGCACGTAAGTGATTTGCATTAATCTCTACACCAACTAAGTTTTTACCTTCTGACAAACTGAGAAATCCGGCCACACTAGCAAGTGTTTCCGCCAAGGCCACGGAAGCTCCCCCGTGCAGTAGGCCAAAAGGTTGCATTGTCCGATGATCAACCGGCATTCTCCCTTCAAGGTAATCTTCTCCGACTTCAGTAATCTCAATACCTAAGGTTTCACCTAGCGTATTCTTATTTAACGTGTTCTCTAGATAGGTTCTGTCAGTAGGTTTCTTCCAAATGGGCATATTAAGGTTTTGAATAGTATATCATATATAACACAAAAAAGGCATGGTGTTTTCCATGCCTATATTTTTTGCAATGCTGAACTAACAATGCTATAAGTCATAATCATCATACTCGTAGTCATCATACTCGTAGTCATCATACTCGTAGTCATCATAAGAATTACCTCCAAATAGTTCGTCTAAACCATCTTCTGAAAGTGCTATATCAACCAGTGATTCTAAGCTCATAAAACTTAATCCAAGCATAGCGGTTGTTTCATAACACTCCGTATCAAATACACCTTGTAACATTTCTCTGAGATAGTCAATCTGGTCTTCCTTTTCCATATCCGCTACATCACTTTTCATATCTTTCAATACTCCGCGAACACATTTTTCTAACTCCTCAGTTGCCTCATCGCTTATACCTGACATAGTTTCCATGCTTATCATGTTACCACTCATAGCGCAATCGCACAAGTCACCTGCACGTTCAGCGCCGTCATTTGTACATGAAGAAAGTACAATGCTGATAAGAAAAACAAGTACGTTGATTTTAAAAAATTCCATTTTAACTTATTTGATTAAACACAAATTAAACATTAAATCGATAATCGATACACCTTGTTATTGGCACATGTTTATGAATAGATGTTAACTAGTGCCAAAGGTTTATGACCACCTCTTATTTTTGCAGTAATTCAATATCGTATGGAAACTCAATTGATCATTCTTGACTTCGGTTCTCAGTATACTCAGCTTATTGCACGCCGTATTCGAGAATGTGGAGTGTATTGCGAGATTCTACCCTACACAAAGCACGAAGAAGCCCTCAAGGCCAAGGCGGTGATTCTTTCAGGAAGCCCCTTTTCTTGTCTAGAAGATCATGCCCCTCAGATCGGGTGGAAAGAGATTACGACGCATTTACCCTGTTTAGCTGTTTGCTACGGTGCTCAAAGTATCGCTCATCATATGGGTGGAACAGTAGCGCGCAGTCAATATCGCGAATATGGACGAAGTAAACTAGTGGTATCCAATGAAGATTCTCTTTGGAAAGGCATTGCAAAGGAGACAGTTTGGATGTCTCATGGCGATTCGATTAAAGAACTTCCTTCTGGATTTTCAGTCATCGCAAAAACGGAGAGCATACCTGTAGCAGCTTTCAAAAGAAACAACCAAGACTTACCCCCTTTATATGGTTTGCAGTTTCATCCTGAAGTAACGCACTCTGAAGATGGAAGGAAGATTATAGAAAACTTCATTTTTGATATCGCTAAGCTCAAAAAAGATTGGTCTCCAGCTCAGTTTGTTGAAAACACAGTAAGCAGACTCAAAGAAGAGCTTGGTGATGAGTCCGTCGTACTCGGTCTATCCGGCGGAGTAGACTCGTCAGTTGCGGCACTTTTATTACATCGTGCGATTGGAGATCATCTACATTGCATCTTTGTAAACAACGGCTTACTTCGCAAAAATGAGTTTGATGAAGTGCTTACTTCCTACAAAGGGCTAGGGCTTAATGTGAAAGGGGTCGACGCTTCAGCCGGTTTCTTGCATGACTTACAAGGAATTTCCGACCCAGAGCAAAAACGCAAACGAATTGGAAAACGCTTTATCGATGTCTTTGAACAAGAAGCCAAAGCAATTGACAATACCCAATGGCTAGGTCAAGGAACAATTTACCCAGACGTTATTGAGTCCGTATCAGTTCATGGGCCTTCCGTTACGATCAAGTCGCATCATAATGTTGGAGGTCTCCCTGAAACTCTTGGCCTGAAACTTGTAGAACCCCTTCGTATGTTGTTCAAAGATGAAGTTCGTCGAGTTGGTCGACAGATGAATATGCCCGAAAAAATCATTGGCAGGCATCCCTTCCCTGGCCCTGGACTTGCCATTCGGATACTTGGCCCCATCACAGAAGAACGAGTGACTATGCTACAAGAAGCGGATTCGATTTTCATCAATGCCTTAAATGAAGAAGGACTTTATGAAAAGATTTGGCAAGCGGGAGCCATTTTATTGGATACCAAAAGCGTTGGTGTCATGGGAGATGAAAGAACTTATGAATCTGTTTTAGCCCTTCGCGCAGTGACTTCTGTGGATGGAATGACCGCCGATTGGTATCCCCTGCCCTCTGCTTTTTTAGCCGATGTATCCAATCAAATTATCAATCGAGTGAAAGGCATTAATCGAGTAGTGTACGACATTAGTTCAAAACCTCCCGCTACGATAGAATGGGAATAAAGAAGTATTTTAATCCGTTAGAAATGCAAAGCGTATCCCTGACATCAAAAACCTTTCGGCAGTTTTTCTTTTTCTTATTTCTGAGTTTAGGCACCTCGACCTATGCTCAAGTCTTTGAGCCTATGATGGATTCTTCCGCCAATATTCTTGAAGAAGACACCGTCCACAAGCTATCCGCTAAAGAAGGTCAAATAGCTCAAGACAACTTAAGAAAAGACAGTATAGTTATGCTTGGCGAGGAACGTACTTTTTTAATACTCCTTAAACAAGAAAGTAATCAAGCTGATTCATCGATGCGTGAGGCCATGATAGCCTATATCGATGAACTAATACGCAGAATTGATCAAAAAATTCACATGCTAGAAGATCAAATCGTTTGGAAAGATGCTTATGATATTGCAGTGATTCTTCCCTTTCAAAGCGATGTAATGCCAGCTGCCTTAGGGCAGTGGAAAGTTGAAATCGGAAAGGTTGTGCCCAATGCGGCCAAGCTTACAATGCCTAAAGAACTGTTTCAAAACTATGATTTATATGACGGTATAATATCTTACATCAGTTACCGATCCGACACCTCCATTCAACTTAATCTCAGTGTTTGGGACAACCTAAACTCAGTCGATAGCAATCAAGCAATATTAAGCCTCTTGGAGCAAAATCCTCCAGATTTTATTATTGGACCTGGTTTTGGGCGTAAGTCTAATTCTATGCTCCGGGCTACCTTGGCTTTTGCCAAAGAAAACGGCGCAGCAGTATTCGATCCGGGATGCACGAAACTCGACACCTCGATGCTTAATGGCAACTATATCGGATATCAACCCAGTTACCTCGAAACCTTCTACTCGAGCTTAGAAGTGGCTGCCAGAAAAGATAGCTCAGCCTACATTATCGTTTTTCAACCGGATACCAATCCACAATACAACAAGTTATTGGCTGATATGGAAGCGGCTGTGTATGCATTCAATGAGCGCTTCAATACTACATTTACGCCTGTCACTTACGGCCTCCTTAAAGGTGAAACCCTATCCTCCCTAAAGTCTAAATGCTTGGTATCAGGAAGAAAATCATTTATCCACTATCCTACAAAAAGCGATCAACTCATCGTGCGGTTTTATGAACTTTTGTCGCCAATAATTAAAAACACTTCAAGCGCTACGGCAGTAGGATTAGAAGAGTGGTTGGACACAAGACAATTGGAGTATCACAAGGTATTAAAGACCAACCTTATAATCCCGAGCTATGAGCGCAAGGAGATGACATGCCTACCCCGAGAAAGCATTTATCAGGTTCGGCAAGCAACCAATCTCAATCCAAGCGAAAGCTTCAAACTAGGTTATGAGATTATGACCTCTATTGATCAAGGAATTCGACAAGGGGGGAGGGCATTTCTATCGATGGCAGAAGATAGCCTCACTATCAATCCATGCGACACTGCAGTGAGCAGTATCCACTTCATGCAGGTTCCATTTTTTTCAAGTTATCCAGTATTTGATCAGCCAGCATACTGGCAATCCTATGGTATCCAATGGATGAAACTCGTGGGAATAGAGGCCGTACCTTATCTCGACTAAACAATATGCGACTATACCTATTATCTGTACTAACTGCTTCTTTTTGTTTCATCAGTAACCCATCAGCTTTTGCCCAGCTTGACTTCCTAGGATTTTATCCGAGTGACGAGGAAAACAATGATATCTGGGGCTATGAAGACTCATTGGGAAACCAATATGTATTGCTCGGGCAAAACTCCAAAACGTTGATTCTTGACGTCACCGATCCAAACAATATAATACCCTTGCACAGCATACCCGGTGATCGAAGTATTTGGCGGGATATCAAAACTTGGAATGGCTTTGCCTATGTCACGAATGAAGAAGGGGGTGGTCTTGACATCATTGACCTACGCTACCTCCCCGACTCCATCCATTTTGAACGCTTCACTGCGGATACCCTTGATCTGCAAACCGCCCACAATATCTTTATCGATGAAAAAGGATATGCCTACATTTTTGGAAGTAATCTGTATGTCGGCGGAGTGGACGTATTTAATGTAAACTCCGTTAATCGTTATCAACCCACCTACCTTGGAAGCTATACGGAACAATATGTTCATGACGGATATGTCCGAGGGGATACGATGTATCTTTCTGAGATACTCAATGGGACACAAGCCATTGTCGACAACAGCAACCCGGAAAGTCCCACTACCCTAGCCCGCTTCCCCACCTCCTCAAACTTTACCCACCAGTGTTGGCTTGATTCGAGTGGTCAATACTTAGTTACCGTCGATGAGGTTGAGGGCGCCAATATTGATGTCTATGATGTGAGTGACCTACTGGATGTCAAAGAAACCGATCGCTACCAGCGAAGCGAAGGAAGTGATGTTATTCCTCACAATGCCTTTTGGCTTGGAGATTACATTGTAGCCTCTCATTACACCG
>DLYY01000149.1 GCA_003447535.1 Bacteroidota bacterium
ACATGAAGGCTCCAGTAACCATTACCTTGATCCAGTCTGATCCAAATTTAATTTCTTGCCTTATTGCCTTTCTAATTTCATGAGGTCCATCAGCAATTAAGCCATCAGCAATGACAGCTTGTTCAGGCGATAAATAGTTAATATCGCCGCCTCCACCTGTAATTGAAATATAGTGCGCTGCACCTGTCAGTCGGGGACCTAAAAACATACCGCCATCTATCGCTTTTCTAATATCTTGGTTGGCGTAGTAAATATCACCATCGCCCATTACTCTAATCGAAGTCCAGCCAGATTCTAGCAGGCGTTGTAGCGTTTTGAGCCCGATTAGAGCTTTGAAAGCGGATGAGGCTTGTAAGTGCCCGTTCTGATAGTCAGATTGATAGAGTAATGGATGCTCGTGGGCGTTGATCATCCCGGGCATCAATGTTGTATTAGGAAGGTTAACTATTAAAAAGTCCTCTGGAATTTCGTCCAAATTTACTATCGAGACTATCGTATTTTTTGACACTAACACGGTCTTATTGGTGAGTACTTGATTTGACTTACCATCGATAATGCGATCTGCGACTAGTGCATAGTCCGATGCAGAGGAATATGAGGTGATAAGGTAGAGAGCTATAAGTCGAAACAAATTTTTGATGGTAATTTCAGACATAATATATTTCGCCCTTTGTCTTTTATTTGATTATATACTCATTGTTTTCGCTTTTTATAATGTTTGTGGAATTGAGAACATATAAAATAGCTCTAAGCAAAATGGACAAAATATATTTAGGTTAAGCGGCTGTGACTATTACTAATCCAAAGAAGACTTTCAATAATGCTATCTCTTTGCTCAAGAATAACGAGTATGAGAAGGCTGAAAACCTTTGCAGGGATTTTCTGAATCAAGATGATCAGGATATAAACTTTTTATCTCTTCTTGGCACAATACTGCTTAAGAAAAATGATTTTGAAGGGGCTGAGAGCTATTTAAGAACTGTGGCAAGGTTGGCACCAGCATACCCCAATGTTCAGGAAGATTTAGGAACCTTGCTATTGAACCTAGGTAAATTTGAAGAAGCTTTATTACCTCTTCAAACAGCTATCGAGCAAAATCCGAATAAGGCAAGTGCATTCACCAAACTTGGTGGAGCTCTTAAAAATCTTGGTAGAGATGAGGCAGGCGATGCTGCTTTAAAACATGCAGCAAATCTTTCTCCAGACCAGGCAGATTTAGAAAATGCCACTATGCTATTTGCAAATGGGAAATTTCGGGAAGCTGAGGTAGTTGCAAAAAAAATAATAGAAAAAAATCCAAGAGATGTGAATGCAGCTCTTTTGCTAGGGCGAGTCGCTATCAATGCACGGGCATTTTCTGACGCGGAACAGATTTTTAGGAAAATTGTAGATATAGCGCCAAGATTTATGTTGGCTTGGCATGATCTTAGTACTGCTTTAAAGGAGCAAGATAAAGAGGAGGAAGCTCAAGAGGTACTTCAGAAGGCTATATCGATTGATTCAGGTAATGCGATATCTCATTATTACCTTGCTGCTATCTTTGCCAAATTGGGGAAAACAGAGGAATCAGCAACATCTTATAAAATTGCTACTGAGCTGGATCCTAAATTGGCGGGAGCACACCTAGGGTTAGGACATGTGCTTAAAACGCTTGGCGATGTTGATGCAGGTATTGTGGCATATCGACAAGCTATTAATCTCCGGCCTAACTTCGGTGAAATATATTTCAGCTTGTCTAATTTAAAAACGTTCAGATTTACCGACGATGAAATCAAGGATATGGCAAGCCGTATTGATCAAGAGAAATTAGATACGGATTCCGTTGTTCATTTTGCGTTTAGTCTTGGCAAAGCATATGAGGATAATAAAGATTACGATAAGGCGTTTGAATATTATTTGAGAGGCAATGAAGAGCACCGTAACCTAATTTCTTATGATCCAGTCCAAACAGAACTAGCGCACGAAAAACTAAAGGAAACTTTCACACAAGAATTCTTTGAAAACATTAAGACATCTGACGTGGGTAACCCAGATAAATCTCCAATTTTTATTGTTGGGTTACCCAGATCTGGTTCAACTTTATTAGAGCAGATCTTGGCGAGTCATAGCCAAGTTCAGGGTACTAGTGAGCTTCCTGACTTGGGAATAGTCTCTCAGATGATCAGTAATAAAGCAAAAGGTCGAGCTTTCCCGGGTGGAATACTACAAATGAGCAATAAAGAAATTACTCATTTGGGAGATGAATACATAAAAAGAACCAAGCGTTATAGAGGTGACACACCTTTCTTTACCGATAAAATGCCCAATAATTTTGCGCATGTTGGGCTTTTAAGCGCGATCTTGCCTAATGCAAAAATTATTGATGCCAGACGTCACCCTCTTGATAGCTGTCTAGGATCATTTAAACAACACTTTGCAAAAGGTCAGACCTTTACTTATGACATGTTTGAGTTGGGGGAATTTTATTTACATTACGACAACTTAATGCATCATTGGAACGACGTTCTTCCAGGTAAAGTCTTAAGAGTTCAATATGAAGATGTCGTCCAGAATTTAGATACTCAGGTTCGAAGAATACTTGATTACTGTGGCCTTCCTTTTGAAGAGGGATGTGTTAATTTCCATGAGACAAAACGCTCGGTGCGTACGGCAAGCTCTGAGCAGGTTAGGCAGCCCATATATAGTGGATCTGTAAATACGTGGCAGCGATTTGACTCACATTTGGAGCCCCTGAAAGATATTTTAGAGCCCCTCCTAGATAGTGCTGATCCGACGGTAATAGTTCGATGAAGCTACCAAAGTTAGTGGCCACATCTGTTGTTAGAGGTAGTGAGAAGGGTCAGAGCCACGGTGGAGTTTATACAATTGATTTTGATTCCCAGAGTGTTGAGCAACACATTGATTGGAATGATGGTGATATCGATTTTTCCGGTCGTGGCTGGGATAGGGGACTTCGTGGTATAGAGTTCTTTAAAAATAAAATATGGATTGCGGCAAGTGATGAGCTGTTTTGCTACAGCAAGGAATTTGAGCTACTGGGATCGTATCGTAATGAATACCTTAAACACTGTCATGAAATTAGTCGTCGGGATCATCTTCTATTTTTAACTTCGACGGGCTATGACAGCCTCCTTGTGTTTAATTTAGAGACATTGAAATTCAGTTGGGGTTTATACTTAACCAAGAACGGAGATAATTGGGTAGGTCAGCGTTTTGATCCTTTGGCTAAGAATGGTCCTCCGTTCTCCAATAACTATCATATTAATATGGTATCAGTTGCCGAGACTGGTGTTTTTTTCAGCGGCTTGCACTCACGAGCATTGCTGAGATTGCGATCTGATATGGCTATTACTAAGGTCTGCAGTTTGCCCGAAGGCACTCATAATGCAATGCCTTTCAAAGATGGAGTAATCTTTAATGATACCCGCAGTGATGTGGTCCGTTATGTTGCACAAGGAGAGGGATCAAAAATTTTTAAGGTACCCTCATATAAGAACGAAGACTTAAAGTTTAATGGCGTTGATAATTCACAAATTGCGAGACAATCATTTGGACGAGGCCTGTGCATAATTAGTGAAAATATTGTGGCTGCTGGATCATCACCTTCTACTGTAACTTTATACGATATCCGGGCTGGAGAAAAAATTAGCGCCGTGAATTTAACGATGGATATTCGCAATGCAATCCATGGTCTTGAAGTTTGGATAAACTAACTCCCAAATAAAAAAGGCACGCGAGAAGCGTGCCTTTTTTTCGATTAAACAACCAATCTATAAGTTAGAAATATCGCCTAATTGAGAAGTTGTAGTTCCTTGGACGAATCACATTGTCACTGTTTTGTCCAAAGTATGGATCGTAGTCTGAGGAATCCTTATAAGTAATTCCTCTCTCATCACCAATATTATTAAGTGACAACTGGGCCTTCCAATCACCAAGATCATAGCCAACGATCAAGTCAGTTATACGGTAATTACCCGATATCTGTTTTGGAGCAGCTGCTCCGTCTCCTAACTGATTGAGCGACTCTCCTTCATAGCTATGTTGGAATCGAGCGAATAACTCTCCTTCCAAATCCATGATCTTCATATCATCCGAATAGTCTATGTACATCGAATAGGACATATCCGCAAAGAAGGGGAGATCAGATTGAGGATCTAGCCCTAGTGACGCTTGACCACCCTCAAATCTTGGATCCGGGTAAGACTCCATTGGATTCACATAGGCATGGAACATTTTTGTGATATTAAATCCAACCTGAAGGTTATCTGTTAGAAGCGCGGTAACATCAAGGTCCATTCCGCTCACTTCAGCATTACCTAAATTAGCTACCACAGCCTGCCAAGGTTGCGGGGGTGTGAGACTAAATGAGGGGTCTGTTAGTTCCAGCTGCATCCCCTTCCACACCATTTCATATACAGTGGCATTAATTTGAATCGTATCATCCATGAATGATGATTTTAATCCCAACTCCATATTTTCGATGGTATCTGATTCGTACTCCAGAGGAAGAGTTGGCTCACCCCTAGCCCGATTAACACCACCCACTCTGTAGCCTTCGGAGTAAACAGCCCAAACCATCATATTGTCAGTGAGGTCATACTGGACACCCACCTTTGGAATAAAGCCATCATCCAGTTCAGTTCTGTCGGGCACCAAATTTTGAGCGTAACCTGCGGGCTTTTCTACACCGTAGGACAGATATCGATCTACCTCATAATATCGGCCACCTAAGAGAAGCGCCAATCGGTCCGTTACCTGGATATCAATTTCACCAAAAACAGCAAGATCTTTTCGGTTGGTTCCTTGATGAGAGTACCACCACGCATTTGTATCAGCTAACTCCATATTGTCGTAGTAAGCTGCTGCTGCAGTCCAGGCAGCAAATGCAGGAGAATCAGTATAATTGTCTACGTAGCTATAGAAATCCCAGTACTCATCGGAGTCCATATAGAACGCACCAGCTGTCCAGCTAACTTTATCGCCACTGTGTGATAGTCGCACTTCGAGAGTTGTAGACTCATTTTGTTGGTCATTGGTAAGGTATCCAATGGGATCTGTGCCAAAGTCGTAGGTTGCATAATACGCACCCAACACATAGTGGAAGTA
>DLYY01000234.1 GCA_003447535.1 Bacteroidota bacterium
GCCTGGAGCTGCAGTGGCATTACTTCCTGTCCCATCTTGAATACCAATGACGGCATTTCCGCCATTCCAAGTAGCACATGTCGGCTTAGACTCAACATAAATTTCAATAATACCTGTCGATTCGTATAAAACGATTTGATGACGGCTGGTGAGGTTGTTACAACTGAAATGACACACATTATCAAAGCTTACAACGAACGTCCGACAAGGTGCAATACCATAAATTCCTTGACGAACATTACCGCATACTGAAGGATCAATATCATGATATGGACCCATAATTGAGAGCAAATCTAAAGTTGGGCTTGGGATAGGTGTGGAGTAAGACCATGCACAGTAGGAGTTAGCTAAAAGAGCGTCAAAAGAGATAATCCCATTACTACCCACAACAACTTGTGTGTAATTGTTTCCATAAAAACAAAAAGGAAAGGGCAAAGTGATTAAAGGGCTGTAAACATCATCTGTTCCTACACTCACTCCTGTTCCAATGGTGTATGGGAAGGGGTTGTAAGGAATGGCATCCACACGATATTGTGTGCTTTGAGCAGTCTCAAGGAATTGCGCATTAAGCGTTGTACAAGAATCGGTGCAAGTCTGTGTGGCATCAGGGCCTGCATTAACTCCGGGACAAGATGCAACAAATTGGGCGTTGCTCGTCATGGTGAGGCCTAGAAATACAATAGAAAAAAGTCTAAGTAGTGTTTTCATAAGTCTTTGTTTATCGAAGCAATGTTACATTGCCTTCAAATTGGTAATCTTGGTTTTGTCGGTATTTTACCATATAAATATACGTTTCAATTGGCAGAGCTTCCTGATTGATCATGCCATTCCAGCCTAATTCCAGATTTTCCGAATAGAAAACAAGTTCCCCCCATCGATTGTAAATGGATAATTCATATTGTGTTATGGTGGCATTACAATCTTGATATATGGGTTTGAATACTTCGTTTCTACCATCGTAGTTTGGCGAAAAGGCATCGGGAAAATAGAGTGTGCAAGAATTGTCGCAAAAGATAAAATCAATAGACACAGTGTCAAGTACGGGACATCCATTGATGCCATTTCTAAGCCAATATACGTAGTCACCCGACTCTTCAAAAAGTTGTAACTCATTGGGTGAGTTGGGTGTAATCCATTCGCCCAACAATCCGGGGTAATCTGCCAAATCGATAAAATATTGCTCTCCTTCACAGAGCAAAGAATCGTAATCAGTGAGTTGGATAAATGGACTAGATCTTGAGAATAGATTCACAGTGATTAATGAGTCACATCCGACGTTATTGGTAAGTGTGATGGAGTAGGAGCCTGGGTTGGATGCCGTGCTTCCATCCGGCAAGATATAGCTTGAATCTGGGCAGATTGAATCGGTCAGAATACTAGATGAGGACGGTAAAATTGTGAGGTTTCGTTGAATAATAGAGTCACAGCCAATAACGGATAAAAGCGTATCATTAAATATCGTATCAGATAAAAAATCCTGTCCATTGAGCGTTACATTGTCACATGATGAGGCGAAGCTTACCTCAAAGCTGGGATTAGATACGGTGATGATTGTTGAGACAATTGAATCACATCCTGCGACCGCTGAAAAGGTATCGCGAAGTATAGTATCTCCAAAAAACCATTGGCCAATGGTAAATACAGAATCGCATCCTTGTTCATTGAAATTTGTGAAGATGGATGAACCAATAATAAGGTCTGCTATTACGATTGAATCACACCCATTACTATTCAAAAATGTATCTCGAATCGTAGCACTTGAAGTGTAGGTAATTCCATTATAAATTATAGGAAGGCAATCCTGTATGGTAAAGCTAAAATTCACTTCTGATGGTATGTTGAGCTCGGCAATAATGATGGAATCGCAGCCGCCTGTGGTTTGAAAGGTATCTCTAACAATCGTATCTGAAATGTATGTTTGACCATTGTAGTCCAGAGAATTACAACCAAAGAATGTTGTCGTAGAAACTGAAGAATTCGAAAGAGTAAGATTAACCTCGCTAATCGAATCGCAACCATTACTGGCCACTTGCGTATCAATGTATATCCCCGAAGCAAAAACCCAATTGCTATAAATTAGTGCTGAGTCACAAGTACTTTGGACGCTAACTGTACGAATCTCCAGAGGTTCGTTGAGCACTATGCTATCTTGATCACTGCATCCATTATCGTCTGTAAAAACAAGCGTATAGGTATCAGGGCCTAGGTTGCTAATTATGTTGTTTGTGGATGATTGAGAAAATCCTGCAGCTCCCGTCCAGTCGTAGTTGCCTGTAAGCGTTGTAGCAGATAGTTGGCCATTATTACTGGCAAAGCATGATATAGCATTGTCAATGGTGAGATTAAATGAAGGAGAGGGGCTTATCGTATAGTTGTAGCTTACAATGGAATCACAGCCATCAACCGTGAGTAAGGTATCTGTGAATGTTGTGTCGTTATATAGAAATAGTGCTTGATATTGCGCTGAATCACAGGCTTGAACGTTGACGGTATCCCTGATCGGTAGCCCTGCGGAATTAGCCGCAGCAAAGACACCTTGAATCCAAGCGGAATTAGCGGCATTGTTTCCGGTGCCTGGAGTTTCGTCTCCATTTGGTGCGCTGCCTTCGGACCAATTTGCTTGATCAAATGGATTGTTATTAAAGGAATTATCCATATAGAATACCTTCCCACTGGCACTTCCGGGAAAGGAGATTACAGGATTGTTTGTGTTGTTTCCAAAACTTACGGCATGAAATGGCGAGATTAATCCGTTGAGGTTGTTGGGTTGCCGAATCTGGTAGGAATCATTGGAGTTACTCATCAACGTATTTTGCCAACTTCCACCTGTGAGCCAATTCGAATTTGGGTAGTTTGGGCTTCCTGATGCTGAGGGACTTCCACCAGCGCGTTCAAACAAGGTGCTGTTCGCCGGAAGAATCATAACACCATCCGAAGGATCTAGGTCATCCGGCGGCAGGTTGATGTTTCGATCAAACTCGTTATAGATAACAATCAAGGTGCCATATCGGACACATTCCCAAATGGGGTCTGGTCCGAATCGATATGACCCCGAGGCAATTCCTGATCCACCGCCACTGGCAAAGTACCCATTGTTGTCGTCTAAAATCCACCCTCGTA
>DLYY01000016.1 GCA_003447535.1 Bacteroidota bacterium
ATGACTCGATTCATCGATTTCAATGCTTGCAAGAACTCGAGGTCATCCAGCTTACCGATTCCGGGCATCACTGCGTTTGACCAAGTGAAAAAGATACCTGCCATGATTCCTGTAAGCAGCATTGCTGCAGCTAAAACGATGGGTTGCATGCTCATATCGATGATTCGTTTTTGACCTTAAGTGGATCTGTTACAGAAGTGAAAGCTACGCCAGGATTTTCAACCTCAAATGGCAATTTTTATCGCAGGAAGCCAATGAACGGAAATCATGCATTACGATTCTTTGCTGAAAACAAAAGATTCACGCTCGAGTAAATCGCAACCAACAAGCTATGTCTAAGTTTGTGCACACCTCAATACACATATCGGATGCAACTCAGACCGACCATAAAAACATTGCTTTGGCTAATTGCCGCTGTTGTTCTTTTTCATTTGGCCATCTTGATCAAGCTCATCCCCTATGAGGTTACGTGGGGCGGGAGATTAAAGAATGATTCAGAAATGTATGTGTTTGAAAGCACCTCCATACTGGCCAACCTGCTTCTCGGATTTGCACTACTTGTCAAAGGCGAATACCTTTTGATGCCCATTCCACCGAGGGCAGTGAATGTCATTTTGTGGATTTTCCTCGCTCTTTTTGGATTAAACACGGTCGGGAACCTTTTCGCAGAAACTCTTTTTGAAAAGAGCCTCAGCCTCTTGACTCTTCTTTTCACCTTCCTCATATGGACTGTCCTGAAGAGCGTTCGAGAACAATCGCCACAAAGCCTGCAGTGAATCTCGCAGACATCGAATGGACAAACCCTAATTAAAAAACAAAGGATGAGAAGAAAAATCTTGATTTCAGTAGTAACAATTTTAACTTCTGTCTTAAATGTCAAATCACAAGACACCCTTGTGTCGGCTTTTTTTGGACTTGACAATGCACAAGGTGTGCTTCAATTAGCACCCAAAAAGGTCTGACCTAACTATTAATCAAAGCCTTTACATTTTCACTGGAGAAAAAACCAAATCTTGGGCCCGAATTTGTTTTGCGTGATTGCATTGAGCCAGAATATTATACTTTATTGGAAATAAGGGGCGGGACGGAGCCTTCAATTCGTCAATTTTGAGGATATCGAAATTTTTGAGTAAAACGCGCCAGCCAAATTCAGTAAATCTCCAACAATCTGGAATCGGGCCGTGTATTCGAAAGTTCAGTGGAGCAGAAATTATCAAATAGCCTCCATCACGGAGCATGCGCCTTAACTCGGCCACGGCATCAAATGGTTGAAGGGTGTGTTCCAACACTTCTAGGCAAGCAATGACATCGAATGTCTGATTGGGAATTTCAGGATTGTGCGTGGTCAGGTCTCCTAAGAAATCTGGATTATGCGTGTTCACGATATCAAAACTTTGAATGTCAAAGCCATTGAATGCCACTTGAACCTCCGAACGCCCTTGGGCACCAATTTCGAGCAGCCTTCCTTTTTTTATGGGAATTTCTGCAGCGGCTTTATTGACGAAATTGTTTAGATGATTTCGGCCCATCTGCAGGTATTGGCGGTCTTCATCAGAGAAAGTGGAATTCATATCTCGAAGTATTTTTTTGGATAAGATTTTGGGTTGTCAGTCATCCAAGGAGCCATTTTACGGTCATCCTTAATGAAGTTGGCTACAGGTGCACTGGTCATTCGGAATTGTCCCAATCCACTGAATCCGTCTTCAATGCAAAGCATCATTCCTGTGGAGTAGTCTTGAAAGCGTTTCCCATCGATGGTGCCATCGAATACTTTTTGTTGAATCCAGGGTTGGAGGACCATATCGGACACTGCACAGGGCTCATCGTAGCAATAAGGATATCGCAAATGGCTTTCATTCTCACAAATAGCCCAATAAGTATTAAACTGTTCATCTGTCATGACTGCTCTGGATTGTCTTTGTCTTGAAGTTGGGAATAAAAATCTTGAAGCCTTTGACTTCGCGAGTTCGTGAATAGGCGATTCATGTCGCGGTTTATCAGAGCCCCATTGAAGGACCAAGAACTTTGTTTGAAACCACAGATATTTCCTTTGCTGTATGGGCTCTCTGAAGACACCAAATGCAATTCTAAGTACACCCTATCTGATCCTTCATTGTTGCGCCCTGATTCATGCCAGGCAGCACTGTGCATGATGAGCGCATCTCCTGGAGACAGATTTGCCTGCAGGGTAGGCAACCCTTCAGGCAGTACATTGGAATTCAATTCTCCAGCGTCTCCTAAATAACCCAATTGGTGGGTTCCCAAATGAACACAAATTCCGCCATTGTCAGGATGGTTGGGAGTTAATGCAATGAACAGGGAATAGCTGTTGCCAGAGCCCATTTGGTAACAGAAATCTTGATGCAAAAATACAGGTTCTCTGTGCTCAGCGTCTTTACGGACAATTCGTAGGAAATCCCAACCTGTTTCTTCATTGAATAATTTTTTGGCAATATCTTGGATCTTATCGTCCTCTGTAAATCCCCCCATCGATTGAAGGGTTTCCAGCCTGATTTCTGTTGGGTGTTGAGCATCAGCGGGTTTTTGCGATTGAGAAAGTTTGTTGTACCTGCTCAAGAGTTCTTCAATACGGACCATACTGAGCGCGTTTTGGACCACAAAACATCCAGCTTCTTGGAGAATTTCGAGGTCAAGCTTTGGACCCCGTAATTGTTCTCCTTGCAAGCTCTGTAATCGCTCGACCGGACCAAATGCGTAGCGGTCTTATTTGCATTGGTCTTCATCCATGAATTGCCGTTTGTTTATGAATTAACCAGCTTCATGCAGCTTTTCACGAGGTTGGTTGAATTAAATCGGTTCTGCTCCTGAAACAGGAAAAATTTGCAGGGAGACTTCCCAAAGACCTGGTAATCTTGTTGCAAGGCTCCACAAGAAAAGACGTGTATGAAGAATTCATTCGTCTGATGGTTCACGTCCTTGTTGGCGACTTATCGACCGCTGTCCGCTTTGAAATTGCCATCCAAGTCCAAATGTGATTTGATTCAGCACGTTGTACCCAATTTCAAATCGCAATGCCGTCTCATCGATATCATTCCCTAGTCTAAATCCCATGGCTGCAGCAGGGATGACCCCAAAACCACCATCAATGACTCCCGTTTTTGCATGAACAACTCCCGTAACCTCATGATTGGAAATCATCCGCGAGAACATGAATCTTGGATTCAGGAAAAATAGTGATTCATCACCATCAAGAAGGTAAAACTGAAAGGGCAGCGAAAACGCCCAGTCGTTCCCAAATGACCACTTGGATCCCACCTCCAAATACGTGTATGGAATAGAGAATTCTCCAGTCTCGCCTCTTCGTTCTAGCCTTAACCTAAGATCCGTCTTTTCTGCAATTCCGTGGTCAACTATCCCTAAAAATGACCCCCCAGCATGGGAGGATTCAGATTCGGGATTAAGCGTGCCACCGAGCGTCACCCGCGTGTCTCCTTTGTCTAGAGAATGTGCAGTTTCAAACATCGTTGAAACAGGGTGAAAACAACCTGTCCCAAAAAACATGATGGAAACAATAACTAACGAAAAAGAGTGCTTCATCAGATTGGTTTTTAGCGCCTAATATAGACTTCCCCACTCTTTCTCCTCTACAGTGTCAAATTCACTTCTTCTGCAGCCGGCGGATTTTGAACCCCTTTCTAAAAGCCCCAATCTGCTTGATTCTACAGGGACTGCCAAGCATCGTCCTTGCATTTGTCCATGTTTGCAACTTNNCCCGACGGTCTAACGGCAAAAGGGTCTTGATTTGAATCACCCCTTCCCCCTTCAGGCTGACCGTTTTCAATACGGGTGAGCTGTCTTCGTTAATATTCTGAACCAAACAGCATTTGACAGGCCACAATTACTGCAGAAATAATAGCTACCCAAAAGTAGAAAGCGACATTTTTTGATGTGCGCTCAGTAGCTTTGAGAATCTTGATTTGAATGTGGCGATCACTCAAATTCTCAAAGAGGTCAAGCTCATATTTTTCTTCTGCTTTTAAATTGTCGTAACCTGCTGGTTTCTCAATTCTTTCTGCTCCTGGATCTAAAGCCATGATTTCTGTTTTTAATGTGTCTTCAATGATAATCATAATCCAGCAATCTCCTTCACTAACCAGGGAGTACAAGTCCAAACTTCGAAAGAGGAGAGATTTCCTCATCCATGAATTCGTCCATGTCCGAGCCAGTATCGTGAGCTTCTTTAAATTCGATTTTGGATTAGAACCGCTTGTGCCGCCTCTATCAATTTGGAATTAAATTCATCTTTGTTTTGAAGTATCTCCTTCACAATATCACCATGATGAATCAACCACCAACTTGCCATCGCATCCCGATTTTGGGCCATTTCATCTGAATCATTTTTATCCGACCACTTCAGTGGATTATGGCCATTGGAAAAGACTTTCGTTCTTAAATGGTCTTCAAGCGCCAAATGACCCGTGTATTTTGTATTCTTGAAAATGAAGTTCTTCAGATTCGAGAAGTTCAAATGCTTGCCATTGTCATCAACATCCTTTCTCCAATCCCAATTTATCATATCAAAAGGGATGATCTCTGTCAAATGACAATAATAGATTTGCCCCTTCATTGTGTGAAAGTCAAAGTGTGTTTGAAATGAATGATTTTCACCATCTTGAAGAAGTATGTCGTAGGATATTTCGAACTTCCAATGGTGATTGAACTTTGAGAACTTTGGCCAATGAAGAAGCTGGTTGTCCTGGAAGCCGAGTTTAAAAGAATTTGCCATTAATAAATACTCTAAAATTTTCAGACCACTTAGTTGGCCTGCAAGATGGCTCTAATTTACCTACGCTGCTTATACTCTACTCGTTCAATCCCAAACGCAATCCTACGGTGTTGCCCAAATCCCACGAACCTAAACCTCCATGTGGCTCACCATCCCATCGAAAACCGGCATTCCATTCAATTGCTATCTGTTCGGAAATTGCCACATCTATCGCGCATTCCAAAAATATCCTAGAATCAGAAAGATCAGAATACACTGTTTGAGCATAAGCAGTCAATCGCAGCAATAAAGATTCAGAGACATCCCAACCCGCAGAAAGGATTACACTGTTCCTAAACGTCTCCTTAGAAGGCTCTTGAATATCTGACGTATACGTTTCGTTCTCTAAAAACGCACCAAGCGAAGTTTCAAGAAAAAACGCTTCCGTGCTAAACACTCGCCGCTTCACACCAATTCCCACCAATGTGCGTTGGTTCAACAAAAGAATATTATTTCTTGAAGTCTGGGCAAAGGCATAGGGTTGTGCAATGGCGACATCTCCTGCCGTGAGGCGCACTTGACCGAAAGCATTCGCTTGGATGTCGACTCCGTCTTCTGCAAGACGAGCCCAAGCTGCAGCACCTTTTAACGTCCAAATACCAAAAGTCCATGCTGCACCCGCATCCAAAGACAGGTCAATTACATTTGAGTTGCCATTTGAAAAATCGCCTGAAATGCCCGCTGTCCATTGGACCGCTTCAGCTGCGCTAAGCAACAAGGTTTCCGTATTGACAATGGTTTGAGCATAGGTTGTCCTACTGCACGCAAGTGCCGGTAAAATGACCAAAAGGAATCGAGTGAAGTTCATATTGCCAAGAAAAAGAAATTAGTGCGAACTCTCCTGTTTTTGTTGCTTGCTTATTTCAATTAAGAAATACTCCATAATGAAGGCCATAGCGATTGTATCAAGTTCACAGTAATGTTTCAACGCTTCCAAAAGCTCCCGCCGCTCCTCATCCGCCATTTGGGCAAATTGCATGAACGACCATGCTGTCATCGCCGCGCCTCCATTTCCAACTTTGTCATCCGCATACAACCTATCGATGGTCAACAAATCTTCCCCCAAGCTGTCTTGACCAATTTTCGGAAGCAATGCATAAGGATCTTCAACCTTTCCATCTGACTTGCGAACGATCCATGAATAACCTTCACTCCTGTTGAGACTGGGCATTGCACTTGTCCCATAGATAGGCTTCATGTACTTAACTTGTAATTCCTTGCTAGCATTAAGGACCGCGGGAAGTACTGCTTTTATTGAGTTTGAGCCAGACATGTCTGGATGCCAAAAATGACTTCTAACCAATTTTGCCATGTCAATCATGACGCGATCTCCCGCATCCCACAATCCCTTATTTACGCCTGAAGACCAAGTCAGAGACTCCAAAAAAGCCAACAGTTTTTTCGTCTTTACTTCATCAAATGGACTCGATGCTCGAAGCAGCGAATGGGCGTAATTGAGGTATGTATTCTCGTGATGAGAATACATGAAA
>DLYY01000170.1 GCA_003447535.1 Bacteroidota bacterium
CAACCAGTGAGAGTTTTGAACGGGCCTCTTCATACCTTGGTCGTAATATGGCTCCCGGTGTCCGAGGGGCAACCATCAACGCCATAGGCAGCAGTATGCCTGAGTTGTTTACAGCCATTTTCTTTCTATCTATTGCAGGTAATGAGGAAGGATTTGCTGGAGGATTTGGTACGATGATAGGTAGTGCACTCTTTAACCTACTTATTATTCCAAGTGCTGTACTTGGGACATTACTTTACACCAAGCAAAAGGAGGATGTTCTTGATAGTTTATCCGCACGAAATTCTTTATGGCGTGATGCTATCTTCCTTTTAGTGGGACAGGGATTACTCCTTATTCTTGTGAGACCTACAATGTATTGGTGGAATGGATTGTTGCTGATGCTTTTCTACGGCTTCTATTTATGGTTTGTTTTGGCACGAAATAGACAAGAATCAAAGGGAAATGTCCATACAACGGGAAAAGTAGAAGAGGTCATAGCAAAGGAAGCAAACTCAAAAGAAAGGTCAGTGCTGTCCGCCATCATGCGATTAGACATCTACAGTTCGTTTACGCAAAAAAAAGGTGTTAATAGCATAAGTGCATGGGCTACGCTTTTTGTCGCCATGTTGTTTATGGGAACGAGCTGCTTATTCCTTGTCTATTTATGTGAGGAGCTTGGTGAGCTTTGGAATATTCCCATAATTGTCATTGCGCTAGTGATTGCAGCTTCTGCGACAAGCGTACCCGATTTGTTTATCTCGGTACGTGATGCAAAGAAGGGCAACACAGCTGATGCTCTTTCCAACGCATTGGGAAGCAATATCTTTGATTTATGTTTCGCACTAGGTCTTCCTATGTTTCTTTATGTTTTACTAAGTGATCAAGGGGCGTTAAATGCTTTTGAGCATAAAGAGGAATGGGCCTTTTCTGTCATACTTAGGTGGGTGATGATCATTCTAACGGTTCCTGCTGTTTTATTATTGATTATTCCAAAACTGAGCATCAAACAAAAATCAAGTGGACTCCTTATCCTTTACTGTTTGTTCTTATTAATAGTATTCTCCTACGTTAAGGAATTTGACGTATTACAGCAAATACTTCAACGAATCATGGCAACGGATATCGCTCAAGGATTGTTATGAATTCTGAGCCACGTATCTATTTTCATGTGGGTCTAGGAAAAACCGGATCGACCTTTTTACAAGATCGTTTTTTTCCAAGGCTAATAAATATCGACTATCTCCCACGAAATCGGTTTCATCGTGTACAATTATTTATCGCCAATCATCCGTCTTCTACAATTTTAGTCTCTAGAGAATTTGATCAGCAATTGGAAGTGGAGGCCCGTAAGTTTGCTGAATCATTTCCCGAAGCACGGCCCATAATCGTTTTGCGAAGACCTGACAGTTACATTGCTTCGCAATACCGCCGAGCGGTGAAAAATGGATTTCGAGGAAATTTTAAGGATTTCTTCGATCTTGATCAAGATAAGGGGCATTTTAAGCAAAGCGATTTGAAGTATGACGGCCAAATTACAACGCTCTCTCAGCTCTTTTTACAACCTGTAACTGTCTTGTTCTATGAAGACATGAAGGCAGACCTGAACGGTTATCTAGAAACTTGGCTACGTCTTTTATCAGCCAGAATTGATTGGCCAAAAGTAAATCTCAAGACCAAGCATTCCTCCTACACCGATAGGCAACTTCTTTTTCTACAACGCATAGCTGCTTTTATTGATCTACGGAAGAGACCTCGACAGGCATTTAATCCTATTTCCTTTTTAACGAGAATCATGCGAGCTAGTTTACGCTACAGTCTTTTATTCTTAGGTAAGTTCATCCGGCCTAACCAACAGTTGATTTCTTCTAAAGACCTTCAGCGAGTGGAAGAGGCCTATCGACCGATGTGGACTGCACTACGCAATCAATATGATAACAAAGCCTAACTACTTTGGACAGATATTTCCTAGTGTCTCGCAAGCATAGGAATCATGTAGCTCGCAAGCAATCTCTACGTGACGACAGCCATCATTTTTTCTTCCTTTGGTAATCAGCAAGATGCCATACAAGTGATGGGCATCGGCAAAATCAGGCTTCATATTTATTGCCTTACCTGCCGCCTCGATAGCCTTATTCATTTGATTGGTTTTATAAAAAACCTTTGCCATACTTAACTGAGCACGGACATTGTCTGGTCGAATACTCAGGGCATGATCAAAATCAACAAGCGCTTCGGTATACCTATCCAAATTGAGATAGGCCACCCCCCGATTAACATATTGTTCGGCAAGACTTCCGTTGAGTGCGATGGATTGATTGCAACTCGCTAAGGCCTCTTCGTACATTTTCATATCTAAATAAGCAATGCAAATATTTAAGTAAAGTTTGTAATCGTTTGGTTTAATTGCTAGGGCTCTCTGGTAATCAAAAAGTGCAGAATCAGGAAAACCCGAAAGTCGATAATAGAGCCCACGATGAAAATTAGCATGGTAGTTATTCGGATCGATTGCAAGGGCCCGGTCAAGGGGGCGGCGAGCCCCTGTCA
>DLYY01000141.1:0-717 GCA_003447535.1 Bacteroidota bacterium
GGGTCAGTATGTCGATTTGCCCAATCACCGGATCCGATCCTTTTCGCATCATGAAATAAGCCCAGAAAATAAAGCAAGAAGTAGCAATATAGGGGACAATCCGGTCCCGTCGTTCCCGAAGATCTGCAGATTTTACCAGGCCAAGTCCTCGACAAATCAAAAGCATGAAGATGGGATATATAATGGTAAAAATTCCCGTTAACAGCAGAGGAACAATAAACCTGTAGTCCCCTATTGGATAACGAAAAGGTGATGTTTCCAGTATAACATACGCCATTGCCATGGGGATGAATATTGGATGAAAGGCTATTGAAATCCCTTGGGCTAAGCGCTGAATAACTTGTTGTAATGGCATGCTCGACTTCTACGGTGTACTAGAGTTCTTTACGCAATCGCGCTACGGGTATATCCAACTGCTCTCTATACTTGGCAATAGTTCGGCGAGCAATATCGTAGCCCTTTTCCTTCATTGCCTCCATAAGCTTTTGATCACTTAGCGGTTTGCGTTTGTCCTCATTGGCGATAATATCGGCCAATTCACTTTTTACCTTTTTTGATGAAATCTCTTCGCCATCCGCCATTGTCATCTTCTCGGAAAAAAGGGCTTTTAGCTTGATTGTTCCAAACTCTGTCTGTACGAACTTGCTGTTAGACACCCTGCTTATTGTTGAGATGTCGTAGCCTGTCTTTTCAGCAATGTCTTTTAATATCATTGGC
>DLYY01000141.1:1015-8776 GCA_003447535.1 Bacteroidota bacterium
GCAATGTCTTTTAATATCATTGGCTTTAGCTTCGCCTCATCGCCTGTTAAAAAGAAATCCTCTTGATAGGACATTATGGCTTCCATTGTGGTAATCAGGGTGATTTGTCGTTGTCGTATCGCATCGATAAACCACTTGGCCGAATCGATTTTTCGTTTAACAAATACCAAGGCGTCTTGGGCTGACTTTGATTCCGGTTTTGCCCGTTTCTCCGCCTCTATCATTTCTTTAAAGCTTTGGCTCAGCCGAAGCGCTGGAGCGTTGCGGGCGTGTAGGGTTAGGCCCAATACACCTTCGTTGTTAGTAATCTTAAAATCTGGTGTGATCACCTGGTGCGTCATTAGTCCAACATGCTGGGCAAAGCCGCTTGAAGGCCGAGGGTTAAGCTTCAGAATTTCGGCTTGAATTAATTTTAACTCCTCATCGTCAATGCCCAGGGCATTAATTAGCTTATCATAGTGCTTTTTAGAAAATGCATCAAAGTATTCCTCCAAAATCTCAATAGCCTCCTCTATGCTTTGCGTGCTTTCTTTTCGGCGTAATTGAAGCAAAAGGCACTCTCTCAAGTCCCTTGCTGCTACTCCTACTGGGTCAAAGGACTGAACTAATTCTACAGCCTTTTCAATCTCATCTTCCGTTGTTGTTAGGTTTTGACTAAAGGCCAGATCATTGACTATCGAAAGATTATCCCTTCGTAAGTATCCATCAGAATCCAGGCTTCCAATGACTTGAAAGGCCAGCATTTGAAGGTGATCATCCACGTCCCGTACACCTAGCTGGGCGTTTAGATGTTCTGAAAAGGTGGTTGATGCAGCCACAGGAATCGTTTTATCTTCCTCTGTGCGCTGTTTAGCCTTAGATGGTTTTCGTTGGAGGTAGCTGTCTTCATCAATATAATCCGCCAACTCCTGGTCAATAGCCTCCGAGCTTTCTTGCTCATCCTTTCCTTCTTCTAGGGCAGGATTTGCTTCTATTTCATCACGCACCCTTTCCTCTAGGCTACCTGCCGGTATCTGTAGAAGTTTCATCAACTGGATTTGCTGAGGGGATAACCGTTGAAGAAGTTTTTGCGATAACTGCTGTCGAATCATATAATAATCATAAGCAAAGTTATACCTTTCTATCAGTCTAGAAATTGATAGCACAGATTAAATGAAAAATACATTTCAAACCATCCAATCTTTACATCAATCAGCTGAAGGAGACATCGTTGAGCTTCGCGGCTGGGTAGCCGGTCGACGCGACAGCAAAGGAATCTGTTTTGTTGTGTTCCGAGATGGCAGCGGATACTGCCAGTGTGTGTTCAGCCAAGAAGACTTGGGAGACGAAACCTTTGAACTAACCAAGTCATTTAGCCTAGAATCCTCGCTGATTATCAGGGGAAGCCTACATTTTGACGAACGACAAGATGGCGGGAAAGAAATTCAGGTCCAATCCTTTCAAATCATTGGCATTTCTGAAGAATATCCAATATCCAAAAAGGCCCATGGTACAGACTTTTTATTAAGCCAACGACATTTGTGGCTGCGCTCAAAGAGGCAATGGGCTATTATGCAAGTTAGAAATGCTACCATCTTCGCGATTCACAAGTTTTTTCAAGAACGGGAGTTTGTTCAGATGGATGCCCCTATTATATCGTCCAATGCAGCAGAAAACTCTACAGAACTTTTTGCAACTGAATATTTTGACCGCTCAGCCTTTCTTTCGCAGTCCGGTCAACTCTATGGAGAGGCGATGGCCATGGCCCAAGGCAAAATCTACACCTTTGGTCCAACCTTTCGAGCCGAAAAGTCGAAGACACGACGCCACCTCACCGAGTTCTGGATGATGGAACCTGAGATGGCCTTCTATGATCTTGATATGAACATGGACTTGATCGAAGAGATGCTACGCTATGTAATCAATGATGTCGTGGATCGGTGCCCTGAAGCTTTTCGAGCGCTCAAACGGAACATTGACGTTCTACAATCCGTCAACCAACCATTCCCTCGTATCCCATATGATGTTGCTGTTCAGATTCTTCGTAGTGAAGTCGATGTTAATGGTATGACTACCAAAGCCTACTTAGAAGGCGAAATCAAAAAAGAGTTGGCACAACAAAAAGAAGTCATGCTCGAAATTGAAGAGCGTGAAGCGGCTGCAAATGATATGAATTCAAAAAAGGGCGTTAGAAACTTTAACAGAAATAAAGCCGATTCCCTTAAAGGTGATTTAAAACAGATCGAAGAGAACTTGCGGAATTACCCTAAATGGTTAGGTTCCGCATCTAACTTTACCCACGGGGAAGACTTTGGTGGCAGCGATGAGACCGTTCTGACTATGCTGTATGGGTGTCCCATTATGGTATACAGGTGGCCAAAAGCCATAAAAGCCTTTTACATGAAGGTAGATCCGGATTATCCTGATTATGCCAAAGGGGTGGACCTGCTTGCCCCCGAAGGCTACGGAGAGATTGTAGGCGGTGGAGAGCGCGAAACCGATATCGACTATTTACTGGAACAAATCGAAAGGCATGATTTGCCACAAAATGCTTACGAATGGTACCTTGATCTGCGCCGTTATGGCAACGTCCCTCACTCGGGCTTTGGTCTTGGGCTAGAGCGTTTACTTTGTTGGATTTGCAAACTAGACCATATTCGGGAAGCCATTCCATTCCCGAGAACTAGTCAACGTCTAGAACCCTAAAGTTGAACATCAAAAAACAAGCTATAGACCTACTTAAGCGCAAGCCATTGCTTAGTATTTTGCTGCTGTTTTTCTTGTCACTAGGCTTTCGGTTACCTTTCGTTTTATGGGAACCCGGCGCAAACCTATGGACCCACACTATAGAATTAATAGACCACAGTAATGCGTCCTATCTTGAACGTTCTACCAGTCGATTAGGCCAACCCCCCATGGCCTTTTGGTTATATGATTTACTTGCTAAAGATGGCGAAGGAGGGCTACAGGCCAAAGCACTCTTGAGCCTTAACTTATTTCTGCATGCCCTATGTGCCTTTCTTGTATACCTCACAACCACATTGCTTTGTTTGCGAAAGGGTCTAGGCCCCACATATGTTCCAGCCATAGTGGCTACCTGTGTTTATCTGTTTCTTCCTTCTACATTATGGTTTCAGGGAATTGTTTATGGCCCTGAGACGTTAGCCCAGGTGTTTTTTATTGGTTCGGTCTATGCAAGCCTTAAGCTGTGGATGCGAAGAAAGTTTGTAAGCCTCAAATATCTCTTTTGGTACAGCATTCTATTGCTGTGTTTTGCCTTAACCTCTTGGTTTGGTTTTGTCTTTGGACTTGTCGTGGCCATCTACAGTATATACCGTTGGAGACGGGACCAACATTACACGCACTTTGTTGGAGTAACCATGCTGACCCTGCTTTTGAGCATCGCATTACTTGTACAAGGAAAATATTACCAGCACGGAGGATTAAGCTTTATTGATTATATGATTCAAAAGTTAAGCCAGCAAAACTCCCTCAATCGACAAGCCTATCTTTTAGGCATACCCAATAATGTAGGTACAAGCCTTATCCACTACATCATGCTTCTCGCACCAATAATTCCATTAGCTTGTACCCTAGCCTATTTTGTAGTTCGAAACCGGGGAATGAAATTTGTCTTTACCCGAAACGGGCTTCGTTTCTTTGGTCTTGCAGCGTGGCCAATAATAACACTTCATTGTCTTCTGTTGTCGTACTCCTCACAAGGGTTTACCTCCCTATATATGGCGTATTTCCTATCTGTTTTGGCTGGTATTTTTTACCACAAACTTCATAATGTTAAGCTACTACCCCTAAAGACTAGCCTTACACTGCTTTTGGTTTGCCTGAGCATTAGTTTGGTAATCCTTCAAACACTTTATATATAGTGCGTTATTGGGGATTATAAGGACTTTGTTGAAGAATTAACGAAGAGGGGGTTTCTATTATGCTCTTAAGTGCAGCATATCCACCATTTTCCTCCGCGTATGCCCGAACCATTTGCCAGCCGATCCACTCTCCGATGCGATCAGGAGCATTGGGTGCACTTTGTAGGTTTACCCATCCAAGCGATTGGGTTCCGGAAGAAATAGATAGTGCTTTTTGGTGAATAAAACGAGAGGTTGAGGTTATATCACATTCAAAGTGGGAATCATTAAACATAAGCCATAATTTATATTCATACTCCTTACACCAATCCATTGAGCGCTTTGAATATTCTATCAACTTATGATCTGCCCAATCTGGTAAGAGACATTCAAGGTAAAAAAGTCGCTTGCCCGCATCTACCATGGCTTCTCCCAGCGTTATTCGCATTATGCTATCCTGCGCGTAGTTTGCCATGTACAGAGCATTCGCAATATCCAATGGAAGGTGGTTCCCAGGATTAAATCCATAGTCTAACACGTAAGGATTGGAGTAAATGTTTTGTTTAAGAGCCTCTAACCAATATACATCTTCTGGAGCACCGCTTCGCATTGTTTGAGCTATGGCAGAATCCAAATTTAACCACAATGGATACTCCGGCAGGTAGTACTCCGTATTGACGAGGAAGATGGCTGTATCGCGATTACTGTTATCAAGACAAATTACTCTAGAAAATCTAGGCGATGGTGGGGCTTTCAACGCTACCCAATCGGCGTAACAACTTGTTCTATAAGCAATTTGATACAATTCCCTGGCTTGTTCTGAAAAATAATAGTTGTAGTGGGACAAGACCCGCTGTATACTATCTCCCACTTGATTGCTTATCTGTTCGATTTGTTTATTCAATACATCATAAAATATCGTATCCTTTCCTACCTCTACAAAAAGATTGCTTGGTATTCGATAGTTTATAAGTGGGTCATAAAAAGAAAATCGTCGGCTTGTTGTGGTTGGATTTAAAAATAAAGAAGCATAAAGCTTTTTGTCAAGACGAAGACTATCCACATTAGCTTGGTTTAAATCAAGCGTATTCTCGTCAAGGTATTTGGTATTTTCATTGTTAGTTTGGCAGGAGCTTAACACCAACAATCCTCCCAAGCCAAACGAAACAATAAGTTGAAAAGAGCAAAGTTTATGCAGCATAGAATAATGAAGTTAGTATGTAGTATTCGAAGTTTAGTCCTTCTTCTCGGGTTTCTTTTGGTAGTGCAAAGTACAAACGCTCAAGATCGCATTCCTATTACTTTTGGTATACACCTCAACCCAACCCTGCAAATACCTGGGAAAAATGGGGCGCTCACCGAAACAAATGGAAACAAAGCGGGCTTTAACTATGGTTTTGACATACACTACCAATGGAAGGCACAAATGGCCATTACTGCAGGAATACATCACGCCCTCAACCGTGTTGATGTCGATTTTAATATAAACCAAGGGCCTTACGCAGAACTAGACTACGATGTGCGCTTCCAGCAGGTGCGAATTCCGCTTGGGTTTAAACTACAAACCAAGCAATTTGGCTATATGCAATACTATGTCCATGGGTTTTTAAATCCAAGTTTCACCGTACAGGAGCGCATTGCAGATTCGACCAATATTTTAAGCGACCATAGACCAAAGGGAGACTCTAAAATCATTCGGCCCGCCAATATGGGATTTGGCTTTGGAGTTGGTTGTGATTACGAAATACTTCCGCGACGATTTATAAATACCGGTATACGATATGAGAATAGCCTTGTCAATCATTTTAGAAGAACGGGGCAATTTCAAGAATACTTAAGCGGAAACCGAGTCTCTATGCACTATTTAAGCCTTTTTCTAGGGTTTCGATTCTAGCCTATCTATGAACCTAAGGCTCTTACAAATAAACCCCATTGTAGGGGATGTCGTTGGCAACCTTGCTTTGATTAAGAAAGGGTGGACCGAGGCACCTTTCGACACGGATTTGGTCATAAGTCCTGAGCTGGCCGTTTGTGGATACCCCCCCCTTGATCTTCTCAAAGAAGATTCCTTTGTTTACTCTTGCATGAAAGCCGTAGAGCTTTTTGCTAAAGAAAACCGCCACGCCCCTCCGCTAATCCTTGGTTGCCCTTGGATATTGAATAATGCTTGCTATAACGCCGCCATTCTTATCGAAAAAGGGGTTGTTACCGATATCTTTACCAAAAGAGCCCTACCCAACTATGACGTTTTTGATGAAAAACGCTACTTCGTGGAGGGACATCACAATAATGTGTTGACCCTTGGTGGTCGCCACCTTTTGATTACCATTTGTGAAGATATTTGGGTCTGCAGCCCAAAACAACTAATTAGTAAGTCCTTGGATAATGCGACTTCGTTATCCGCCGTGATCAATCTATCTGCATCACCCTATGCCAAGAACCAACAGGCCGAAAGGGAAAAGGCCATTACAAACTTTGCGAAAGAGGCGAAGTCCCTCATTGTCTATTGCAATCAAACCGGCGCTAATACAGAACTCATATTCGATGGTAAAAGTGGGTTATACGGGGAAAGCGGCCCGCTAAGTCTTACTCCAGCTTTTACATCCTGCTCGCTTGATGTCAACACATCTACCTTAGAATATAATGAGCAAGAAAAAGATCCATGGGAAGAAGAAGTGCTCCAAGCGCTCACCTTAGGAATGCGCGATTATTTTCACAAAATCAATCTCTCTCGGGCCATCTTGGGCCTCTCGGGCGGGATAGACTCCGCCCTTGTCGCATATATTGCATGTCGCGCTATCGGGGCAGAAAATGTTCTCGGCGTCCTTATGCCGTCTGAATTCTCATCCGATCATTCCGTTAACGACGCACTTGCCCTTGCACAACAGCTGGAGATGCCTACAAAAACACTCTCCATTCAAGACTGCTTTACACAAACCAAAGAATCCCTAAAAGAAAGCCAAGGCGTCATTCAACCCATAACAGAAGAAAACCTTCAAGCAAGGTTACGCGGACTATTGCTCATGGCTTTAGCTAATGACGAACAACGAGTGCTTCTCAATACAAGCAACAAAAGTGAAACTGCTGTAGGCTACACGACAATCTATGGTGATATGTGCGGCGGACTAAGTATCCTCGGTGATGTTTGGAAATCCGAAGCCTATAAACTTGCCCAACACATCAATAGAGAAAAGGCGGTTATTCCCGATAACATTCTTTCCAAGCCGCCTTCCGCTGAGCTTCGACCCAATCAATCAGACGCTGACGAATTGCCAGATTATTCCTTACTTGATCCGTTTTTAGAAGAAATTATTGAGGGGCGAAAGACCCTGCAATCAAGCACATCTACAACGCTATCAAAGGAAGAAAAAGAAAAGGTTTATGGACTTATAGAGCGCGCTGAATGGAAGCGATTTCAAACCCCTCCCATCTTGCGCATAAGCCAAAAGGCCTTTGGGGGCGGGCGGAGAATTCCTATTGTAAAGCGACGTTCTTAGTCAACAAATTCAAATTTGTTTAACGGCAAGTTTTCAACCGCGTCAATGCGAATGCGTTTGCCAAATCGCTTGCTTAATTTATAGCGCTCAGAAAACAAGCCCTTGGTAAACCATGCGTGTATATATGGGTGAACCCTAAGATGAATCAAGTCCCTCTCCGATCGCTGCTCAATGGCTTCCTCAATTCGATCAGTAACCAAAATGGATGCTTCAATTTTGCCTGTACCATTACATGCAGGACACTGCTCAACTGTTTTAATTTCTACCTGTGGGCGAACACGCTGTCTTGTAATCTGCATTAAGTTGAACTTCGACAAAGGAAGGACCGTCGTCGTGGCCTTATCTAGCTTAAGGAGATCACGCATGCGATCATAGATAAACTTCTTGTTTTCCTTTTCTCGCATATCGATAAAATCGATAAT
>DLYY01000050.1 GCA_003447535.1 Bacteroidota bacterium
GTAGCGTTTGGGTTAACTCTTCACCCCGAATCTTTCCATAGGTCTTATTTAGAAATGTGCGGTTGGAGACAAAAATTCCTAATGCATGTCCATGTACCCTATGTTTTCGAAAAAGCCTATCGCAAGATCGTGATCCATTCTCATTAGGAACGACCAATGGGGCATCAATGGCAATCTGAAGCTGTTCATCATTAAAATTCTTAATGATACCTCCGATGTCATTGTCATTGAGAAGAGCTGTTTCCCAGAAAAGAATTTGTCCAGAATTATTGAGAATGCAAACACCACTCGGTCTCTTGTCTGTCCAAGCTAAGTCAATGCCAACATAAATCACAACTACGTGCTAAGGATGGTAAAACGGAAAATAGAACCTCCTGTAGGATTAGTGAGTGCTTCGATTTTGCCATCATGGAGTTCTACGATTTTCTTGCATCGCGCAAGGCCAATACCCTGCCCCTCGAAACCGTGGTCAATGTGCCCTCTTGAATACAGCTCAAAAACATTCTTGATTTTGTCCTCAGGAATGCCAAGGCCATTATCCTTCACATCAAAGGTTTGATATACGGAGTTTTCGTCGGTGGTACATGAAATCTCTATGACAGGTGGAACAGAAGGGTCGGTATACTTAATCGCGTTATTGATAAGGTTTTGAAAGAGCTGTCCTAACTCAACTCCATAGCCTTGTAAAGTGGGCAACTCCTTACATGTAACTTGAGCCTTTGCTTGTTGAATTTGGTTGGCTAAATCATGAGTGACATGATGTACAATCTCATTTAGATTGACCTCTGACTTCTGTGATCCTTTACCAATTTTGCTGTAGTCAAGCAGGGTGTCAATCATTGCAGTCATTCGCTTAGAAGCACTTGCAATAAATTCAAGGGATTGTAAACGGCGTTCTTGGCTCATCGTGCTGTAGGCTTCATCTGCATTAGAAAGTAAAAGGCTTGCGTAGCTACCCATGGTGCGTAACGGTTCTTTAAGGTCATGAGAAGCAATAGCGGTAAATTGCTCTAGCGCCACATTTTTTGATTTTTGTTTGCGCAATTCTTCAAAAAGAGTCTGAGATCTACGTGCTTGCATTTGCGCTAGTTGCTCATTGGTCTTGGACTCTGTAATATCTGCATGCGTTCCAATCATCCGGAGAGGTTTACCATCATCACTCCAGCTAACGACTCGACCATTGCAATTCACATAAACGGTAGATCCATCCTTGTGTCTAAAGCGCAAAACTTCTTGATAGGGTATCTGACCATGAGATTCCATATGAGCCCCAATAGCCTCATTGGCACACGCATGATCTTCATCAAGTAAAAGGCTAAAGACTGTATTTATGTGATTTTCAAGCTCTTCAGGTTGATAACCGAACATAGCTTTAAATGAAGGGCTCATGTAAGTTTCGCCTGTTATAACGTCCCAATCCCAATAGCCAGCAAGGGAGTGATGAAATAGAAATTCAAACTCGCTGTGGCCTAATTTGGGTAAGCTTTTTTCGAGATCAGGTTTTAAATCAACTCGTATCATCCAACGGATTTACCGAAAGGTACTGCCCCTGATTTAATAAAATATGAATTCTCGGATTTAGATGTCAAGAAAAAAGTCTGAAGTGTCCAATCGTACTTTGGGACTTCGATGTAAGTTCTCCTCGTCCTGAGCATACCCAACAGCAAGAACAACATTTGGTGTTAGGCCTTTATCGGCCAATTTGAGAATTTGGCTGTACTTCTCTGCATCAAATCCTTCAATAGGACAGGAATCGATGGATAGGCTTGCGCAGGCCATCATAGCAAAGCCAAGCGCGATGTAGGTTTGTTTGGCATTCCAATGCATGATATCGTCTTTGGACTTTCCCCCAACTATAGCTTGCAGAAACTCAACATATCCCTTGTAAAAGTCTTTTTCCTTGCCCTCAATATCTTCTCTAATATGGTTGATTTTCTGTATATAATCTTGAGATAACGTGTTAAGCGAACAAAACACAAACAAGTGTGAGGCTTCAGTTATCTGTCCTTGATTATAGGAGGCAGCCTTAAGTTTACGGCGAACTCCTTTGTCTTGCACATCAATGACCCTGCAGGGCATAAGATTATAGCTTGAGGGACTAAGCCGAATGCTCTCTTTTATAATTTCAATATTTTCATTTAAAACCTTTTTACTGAAATCAAAATTCTTTACGGCGTGGCGTGTACGTAATGTATTTAAGAAATTACTCATGGAGAATCACTGGTATCATTTGATTTTATACTAAACAAAGATTTCATCTCAGTGTTTTGTAAATCATCACTTCGCAGGAAATTTAGATTTTTAAAACAGTCTAATTTATATTGTTTCTCTTATTTTACAACTTGTGAAGTCAGACTTTATTCTTTATAAGCAATCAAGCAAAAAACCAATTGTAGTCAATGAGAAGATCAATTCTTCTTTACTCAAGCGCTGTCAGGATCATTGGTACCATAAGCGGGATATAAAGTGGAATTCAAAGAGTTCTTGGTTGCAAAAATTTAGTTTATCGAAAAGTAATGATTTCGATGCACTGTTTATCCATATTCCTAAGACAGGAGGAACAAGTTTTAAATTTAATGTACTCTACAATGACCAGTTGAAAAAAAAAGTAGCGATTTATCATTTGTTTAGGTACCCGCCCCAAAATGAGAAACGGATTAATTTTTTTAAAATTGATCAAATCAAATTCTCCTTAGTTCGAGACCCTGTGGATACAGTTATATCTGTCTACAATCATTTTAATCATATCATGAATATGAGTTTTACTCATTTCTATCGAAGATATTTCGACATGCAAACCAAGTTCTTACTTGGCTATGATTTGCTCGATGTTCACTCCGTGACGAACACCGAATTTTTCTGGCTAGAAAATCAGGTCAAAGAGGGTAATCTTATTTTAGGTGATGTTACAACTAGTAGTGTAAATGCCATTTACAAGGTTCTTGAGCTAAATCCTAAAGAGGTCGACGATTACATACTCAACAGAAAGGTTGATAGCATAAAAAGTAGAAGTAATATCAAACCCGAACAGTTAGAAGAAATTCGAACATTAAATCAAATGGATTTCTTGCTTTTAGGATTGGTCTGATCAAATGTAAGTTATTGACTGTTTAGTAAGTGTGCTGGGAAATCTATGGCTTTATTGGGGAAAGTAACGGTTATTCAGAGGATTTTAAAGGATTTATGCTAGCAAATAGTCGTTCTTAATGAAACGTAATTTATTCAGTTTTTGGGCAGATTAATATCGCGCTCCTTCTACTCGAGAGTCACCAATCGGCAGAAGGGTAATAGACTGCGGTATAGGAATCAACTGGACAATAGCGTCTTTATATTGATTCGCAACAAATGTTGCCCCTTCTAGATTGTAGTGCGTGGCATCTGCAAAGTACTCTTCGATAAAGTCCGTAGACATATCAACTAATACAGCTCCTGACTGAGGAGTGGATAGATTGGTAACAAGACTTTCTAGTTCTTGGTAAAAGGATTGAAGGGTGTCGTTGAGTTCTGGTGTCATAAAGGATTCGGAAGCTGGTGCAATCCGCTCCACTAAAAATTCAACGTCTGGATAGCTTGCTCGCAATTCCATAATGATTAACTCAATGTTGTCGATTACTGTAGAAACGGGTTGTTGACCATCGGTAAGATCATTTCCTCCAATGCCGAGTAGGATGATGTCCGGTGTGGCCGAGGCGGCAACGATCTCATCGAGTCGTTCGAGCACCCCACTTGTTTCAATTCCTTCAATACCTGCATGATCAGGGTCAAAGGGTTGGCCATTATAATCAGCATAGCTTCCCTCATCCACTTGGTCTCCAACAAAATTTATGCTATAGCCTAAGTCAATCAGCCCTGTCCAAAGAGGATACCGATAGCTCTCATAGCCTCCGTCGTTTCCGTTATTTGAGTCATCATCCGTACTGCATTGTGCAGCGAGGCTAAGGAATACAAGCGATAAAAGGTGAATAGGTTTCATAGAGATAGATAACTGTCGTAACAGGAAAGGTGTTTAAGGATTATTTTCTACTTGGATAGGAAAGGCCTTCGTCACTTTACCAGTATTTACTTTGAGGATATACAGTCCATTCTTAAGGTATGTTAGATCAAATTTTAGCATATTGTCAGTCATCACCTCTGGAGCAATAGCCACATGTTGTCCACTGATGGTAAACAGCTTAATCTCAAATTGTGATACGAGTGGCGCTTCTACATAAAGTGTATTCCTAGCAGGGTTAGGATAGGTGCGGATATCAAAAACCATATCCTGATCATCTATGGTTGTTACAAAACCACCCGTAGATTCTGCACCAATCAATATTGAAAAATCATTGTAGTAGTCATAGGTTTGGATAGATGCCATATGGTTGCCATCAACATCGCTGAATACAAATCCCTCGGTGGGGAAATCTATTGTAGTATCACTCCCTGAACCCCACTGTGTAAGAGAATAGTCATTTAAGCCATTAGC
>DLYY01000158.1 GCA_003447535.1 Bacteroidota bacterium
AAATCCAATTTTACTAGAATATTGAGTCAGTTTTTGCCACCGTTGTTTCCGACGTTGGTGTCTACGAATTTTTGGGTTGTCATAAAGTGACCATACATTGACGCCAGCAGTGACTAGTTTTCGATATCGATCATGTGATGTAGACCATCTCGACTTCACTGCAGTGATGGAGTAACCTTGTTTAGACATAACAAGTGCCGTTCCGTACCACAACTCATCACTTCCGCCCCAGAGGGCTTCTTCGGTGCTGATAAAGAGTATGGAAGAAGGGGTGGACATCATAGCTTTAGTAAGGTAGGAGATTATAGAAAGTTTATTTGCCCTTTGATAGATTACGTTGATATCGAGTTTGGATGATGTCGATTCCGATTAAAACAATGACAACAAAATAAAAGGTTGACTTTGGCATGGCGTGAATGGGATCTCCTGCCAAATGCATGTGGCCAAGATGAGCGCCTTCACTCAGAAGCATAATGCCAACGATGAAAAGGATGAATAAGCCTAAGACTTCATAGACTCTATTTTTCTTCAAAAATTCGGATACTCGATCGGCAAGAATAATCATAATGAGTCCCCCTATCACAATGGCTACAATCATTACCCAAAGCACTTCTGTTAGTGAAATGGCCGTAAGAATGGAATCCACAGAAAACACGAGATTCATCACCACAATTAGGGAAAGGGTAGTGGTGAAAGATTGTTTCCCTCCGGCTGAGTCTTCTTCACTCCCATTAAAGGTGATAATATGCCATATCTCCTTGGTCGCGGTGTATAGAATAAACCCTCCACCAATTAAAACGATTAGGGCATGAATGGAAAAGCGTCCATCAATTACCGCTGGATTCCCAAAGGCCAATATCTCTTCTTTTAAGAGAGGTAGAATGCGAACTACCAAAAACAATAATGCAATGCGAAGAACCATGGCGAGTAGAATCCCAAGTTGACGCACTTTTTTTTGTTGAGACAGTTCAACCTTTTTAGACTCAATAGAGATATATAAGAGATTGTCAATACCCAGAATGGCTTGCAGTAATACAAGCATAAATAGGGTAGGGAGGTGTTCGATTATTGCCATAAATCTAATGTTCTAATTTAAGATAGGCATCTGCTACCAATTGAGTATATAGATTGGCCCCGTCTTTATGCAGATGTATGTCGTCATAATATAGGTCAGGATCAAAAAGTTCGGGATATAGCTGAGGTTGTGCCATATCAATAATTTCTAGGGTAGAATCTTTTTGTAAGGGATGTATTAAATGTACCTTCCAGTCAGTAGAATTATCTAAAGAAAGATTGGGTACCAGATAAATCAATCGTATCTGGTGACTTTTAGCAATGTTGTTAACTAGCTTGAGTTTCTCTCGTAATGAAGCCATATGTTTACGGCCATATAGTACCTGGCTGACGTTTAGCGGAGTGGGTTTGTTTTTGGATTTTAAATGCATGTTAAGAGGGACAAATCCTCGTTTCCCATGCCGTTTTAACCGCTTAATAACGTTGTTTTTATTCAACGTTGATAGAATTCCTCCATGGATACTTTTGAAAAAGTATTGCGCATTAGAACTGTAAATGACATTTACCTTATCGAAAAAGTTTTGATAGGGAGATAATACTAATTCTAAATCTTCGGGTTGTCGATAAAATGTGTTTTTTGCGGTAAAAAGTGAATCTTTTAAGCTATGAGGGCGCAACTCAACAAACAAAGTTGAGTTTTTAGGTATAATATTGTTTTTAATCGAATGTTCGACTAAATACATGGCCTCTAAAAAATTAACTCCACTAGATCCCAAGTTGTAGGTCTTGTTTTTGGGATATTTCGAACTCTTATTCACCAGTGAATCAAACAACATCGGATTGATGTGTCGAAAAGTAAGGCTAGAACCGAGGAAAAATGTATTACATGAAGGACATTCTTCTTGCAGTTTGGTGACTTTTTCCCGAAACATGGCATTTTCAAAATAGAAAGGCTTGGCCATGTGTATCAAAGCACTCGCTCCAAAAAAGAGACTCCCAAATAGGATGCTATGAAAAAGAAAACGCCTCATTAAAATTGAAAATATACAAAGTTGATAGTCTGGCCGAGATAGGAAACAACCATAAAACTGATGAGAAGGTAAAGCCCCCAACGGACCACTCGAGGAATCCTTGGGCTCAGGTCAAAACCAAAATTTCTTTTGCGATGAAAATATTCAAAGCCATAGAAGATAAAGATTGCAAACACTGGAATAGTGTTCACTTTGAATTCGATACTATCTAAGGTGCCTAGATTTAGCATGCTGCTCATCAGGGAGTGCGTCCTATCTAAAGACGGAGAGAAAAAGAGATAACCACTAATCATAAAAAAGGATTGGGTAGTGCACCATAAGAAAAGGGTGATTGTCTTTGAGACAATTGTGATCTTAGGCTTCATATACCGACCCAATAATTTTTGAATTCCACGATCGAACAAGTAAAAGAGTGCAGTTAATCCACCCCATAACAAAAAGGTTAACTGGGCACCATGCCATAGTCCGCAGAGCACAAACACGAGGAATAAGCCATAGACCGCCTTGTTTTTAGAAGAAGAGAATCTCAAAAAGGGCTTAAAGACATAATCCATAAGCCAGGAGGTTAAGGAGATATGCCAACGTTTCCAAAATTCCGATACGGAGGTGGCAAAGAAGGGGAAGGCAAAATTACGCATCAATTCAAAACCCATTAGTCTAGCAATACCCCTTGCAATCAAAGAATATCCTGCAAAGTCACAATAAAGCATTGTGGCACTCATGGGTAAATCAATTAACTGGGATAGTAAGGAAGGGCTTGTGCTATAAAGAAAAATATGATAATGATTTTCTACAAGACTGTCTGCGATAACCACTTTCATAAATAAGCCCCATAGGATCATTTGCATTCCTTTAACAGCATAGTCATAATTGAATTGACGGGGTATTAAGAATTGAGGGAGAAGATTTGAGGCTCTTTCAATCGGACCTGCTACGAGTTGAGGAAAAAAGCTCACAAAGGCTGAAAATGCGATAAAATCCTTGGTGGGTTCAATCTTTTCCCTGTAGATATCAATGGTGTAGCTAAGGGTTTGAAGTGTATAAAAACTTATGCCAACGGGAAGAATAATATCCATGGTTAAGTTACCTAGACCAATACCTAATATTCCTAAGCTATACGTTAAGGATTCGATAAAGAAATTATAGTATTTAAAGAACCCCAGCATGGATAAATTGCCAATTAGGCTGAGAGAAAGGAGAAGTTTTCGATGTTTTTGATCAGTTGTTTTGGCTAATTGTAGTCCAACAAAGTAGTCTATAATCGTAGATATGGCGATTAATGACAAAAAGCGATAATCCCATAGCCCGTAGAAAAAATAGGAGGCAATAAGAAGGAATGTATTCTGACGACGATGGTTTTTGGAGAGCAAAAACCAGTACACGGCAAATGCCGCGATAAAGAAAAAAAGGAAATGAATGGTTTGAAAGAGCACAGTCTTTTCATTGATTAGGTATGTTAAAAATAACCAAAATGTAAGGGATGGAGCTTGGTTAACTCTAGGAATAGTATCTTTCTAAAAAGCCACCAAAATGAGCTATGTCATCCGTTACCTTCATTTTATTAGCATTTTACTGGTCTATGCAGCCGTTTTTGTGGAGTTTATTATGTTAAGTAGAACGCTAAAGCGTAAAAAGCTCAGTTTCTTGGCAAAAATCGATGGGGTGTATGGAATCGCTTCAATTTTCGTCGTAGGAGCGGGAATGGCTATGTGGTTTGGATTTGATGTAGGCTTAGGATTCAAGCCGACAGCCTGGTATATGGAGAATCCTATATTTCATTTGAAATACGGATTGTTTGTTGTGGTAGGTATTTTAAGCATTTGGCCAAGCATATTTTTTATGCGACAGCGAAATGGTAATCAGGAAGATGAAATTCAAATACCCAACCACATAAGGGCGATTATTCGAATAGAACTCATAGTTCTTAGTTTGATTCCAATATTTGCAATTTTGGCAGCAGCAGGGATATCTGTTTAAATTTAGGGAGACATAATGAATTGGTGGCCAGTTGATTAGTTAATCAGTGTTCCTATAATATATATTATGTTAAGTAGAAGAATCAAAAGAAAAGGGACAAATTAAAGCCCCTTCTTCTCTTGAATATTATCGATCGCCTAAAAGAGATTGAATATTGCTTACCATAGTAGAATACTCTGTGTTATATGTGTCAATGCTTTGGGCAACTAAAAGGAACGCCAATGCAGGTTTTAGATAAGCCGTGTAGCGATCCTCATTCATTGAATTATACGTAGCATCGTCAAGATCAGACATTTCATTCAGTGATTTTCCCGCCTGATTAAACTGCTCTACCAAAATCACACCACAATTGTACTGTGCCGTGTGGTTATCAGGATTAAACGTAATTGCTGCTTGAAAACTTATCAGGGCGTTTTCAATGTCATCATTTCGGAAATAAGCCTCTCCCTCTACTACGAAAAGCATACTTATTTGTTGCGAAATCGCTTGATTTTCCGGATCTGATGATAATGCCTCAGTTTGAACAACAATAGCATTCTGGACAATGCTCATTCCCTCTTGGATTTTGTCAGCCATGAGATAATAGTTGATTTCGTCGGTCATTAAGTCAGCATTTCCTGGGAAAATTGACTGCCCTTCTTTGATTTTAGCCAAGTATCCTTCTAAATCGCCTGTGTTACGCGCTTGATCGGCCATAAGTCTATATGAAACAACTGCCATTTCCGTACTGTTGGCTGCGAAAGGCATTCCTTCTCCATTCTCACGGTCTAAAAGTTCATCTGTGGTGATTACGCCCAGAAAATAGCTTGCTGCTGTTTCATAATCTTTTCCACTATAGTAATCTACTCCATCATTATAAAAGGCTACAGATAGGCTTTTGAGGTACATGATGATATCATCTTTTGTGTACA
>DLYY01000146.1 GCA_003447535.1 Bacteroidota bacterium
CCCGTCTTGTTTGTCGGACTTTACTTTAAAGACCAAGTAGAGGCTGTTTTTAATGGTAACCTTCTCTTAGTAGGCGCTATGCTTTGTATAACAGCTCTCCTACTTCTGGTCACGATCAGAACGAGTCCTTACAATGGCAATTTGAGCTATGTAGGAGCCTTTATCATGGGTATTGCTCAGGCCTTTGCCGTTTTACCCGGTATATCTCGATCGGGTGCTACCATATCCACCGGACTCGTCTTGGGAACCGACCGAAAAAAAGTAGCAAGCTTTTCCTTTCTTATGGCCATTCCACCTATACTTGGTGCCTCAATACTAGAGATCAACGATCTTATTCAACTAGATGCAGTTGATGCCGTTCCTTGGGGTATACTGCTTGCTGGAGGTCTCAGTGCCTTTCTTGTAGGTGTGATTGCCTGTCGTATTATGGTCCAGCTTGTTCTCCAAAACAAATTGGTATACTTCGCAGCGTATTGTGCAATCGTTGGAATAGCCACCATCTTATGGCAAATACTTTAACACCTAAATCCATCTTATTCCTCTCTGAGGAGGAACTGAGAAGTGGTGTTGTTCTAGCCATCAAAAAGCCCCTTGGATGGACATCCTTTGATGTCGTTAATAAAATACGGTGGGTAATCCGTAAGCGATTGGGGGTAAAGAAGTTCAAGGTAGGGCATGCGGGAACGCTCGACCCTTTGGCCACAGGAGTCCTTGTTTTATGCGTTGGAAAAGCAACCAAAACGATTGAATCTTGGATGGCAACTACAAAGGCATATTGTGGAATCATTCGATTTGGTGCCACCACACCAAGTTTTGATCTAGAGACTCCCATTGATAAAACCTATGCAATACCAGAGTTAACACAAGAAAACATTACACAGCTAATCCAAAAATTTACGGGAGAACTTCAACAACGACCTCCCCGACATTCAGCCATTCAAATTGACGGTCAACGGGCTTACAAACAAGCTAGAAAAGGTGAAATCTTTGAGTTAGCACCAAGACCAGTTAAGATACAAGATCTAGTCCTAAAGCCACACGATGTGGATTGCTTGGCGTTTTCATTGACCTGCAGCAAAGGAACCTATATACGCAGCTTAGCAAGAGATATGGGAACAAGTCTAGGGAGCGGTGCTCATTTGATTCAGCTTACTCGAACCGCAGTTGGAGAGGTTCAGCTTGAAAATTGCTTTGATATCGAAGATTGCATCGCAATGTTAGAGAGAAAGAATACCTTGGCATCGTGAAGGTCTACACCAAACTAGAGGAGCTCAAAAGCCTTGAGCATTGTATCCTGACCATAGGAAGTTTCGATGGCTTGCATATAGGTCATCAAGCCTTGATAAGAAAGGTAACAGAATTGGCCAAGGCATCGAAGACTGACTCTGCCATGCTTACCTTCCATCCACACCCAAGAGCCGTTTTAGGAAAGGATGGAAAACCCGTAGAGTTGATCACTACCATGAAGGAGAGAGTCCGACGGCTTGAGCAACTCCATTTGGACCACCTAGCAATTATTCCATTTACCCGTGATCTATCAGAGATGCAACCCCTAGCTTACGTTGAGCGATATATTGCCAATGCCTTTAAGCCAAAGCGTGTTGTCATTGGATTTGATCATCGCTTTGGATACCAACGCAGTGGAGATGCTTCCCTCTTGAATCGCCTTGGCAAAGCATATTCCTTTGAAGTTGATGTTATCGATGCACAAAAAGTCACAGAGCTGAAGATAAGCTCAACACGAATACGTGAAGCCATAGCTAACGGTGCCATATCCGAAGCGAACAGCCTATTAGGCTATGCTTTTGAATTGGAAGGTGTCGTTATACACGGAGAAAAGAGGGGAAGGCAATTGGACTACCCAACAGCTAATCTTCTTTTACAAGACGGAAAAAAGCTAATTCCTAAACCAGGTGTGTATTGGGGAGTTTCCACTGTCGACAACAAGAAGTATTGTGCCATGGTAAACATCGGCCATCGTCCCACCTATGATAATGGCGCATTAAAAGTAGAAGTTCACCTTCTTGATTGGGAGGGTGATCTCTATGGATCTAACCTTAGCGTTTCCTTCATGGAACGCATACGAAATGAACAGCCTTTTGATAACGCAAATGCTTTAAAAACTCAGCTACAGGCAGACGAAATATTATGCCGTGCGCGCTACGCTCAAGTTCTTGGAAGCAGCCAGTAAGGAAGGATTAACTACAATCATACAGAATTCTGTGAGCAACTCGATTGACTTCATTGGAGAATTACGCACCCCAATGCCTTTGGCTTTGGGTTCATAGGAAGATAATAGCATGAGCACTCTGGACAATTCAAGCAAGGAATAACTCGGAACCTGCCGCAATATCGATTGTTGAACCGGGAAAGCATGAATATTCGCGATGGCCTTAACATCATGAACCGTCGGTGATGAAATCATCTTAAGTTGATACAAGACAATCATATGATTATATATCGTAGCTAGAATCAGCGGTAGATAGAAGGCTTTACTATTCCCCCGGTAATAAGTAAGGATACGCATTACGCGAGCTGAATCTCGATTACCGAGGGCATCTTTCAATTCAAAATTGTTGTATTCCTTAGATATACCAATGTATTGCTCAATGATGTCTGCATTAATACGAGCATTTTCTGGCAGTATGAGCTTGAGTTTCTCAAAAGCTTGATAGATAGTACTTAAATCATTACCTAAGTATTCCGCTAAAAGCGATACCGATTTATTGTCTAAATGAAAGCCTACGGATTGCGCATAATTACCAAGCCACTCTTCCAACTTATAATCTGGGATGGCTTTTGATTCTAAGATGCATAGATATTCACTTTTCTTTACACCTTTGGTGTAGAATTCCCGACGCTTATCAATTTTTCGTTTCCAGGCTAGCACCAAAACCGTTTGTGGATTGGGCTTGAGCATGTAATGCAATAAATGAGTTAGAGATTCTGCTGGGATATCCTGTGCCTCCTTTACTAAGACGTAACTGCGCGATGCCATCATAGGAAGACGTGCACATACCTCATTGAGTTTTTGTCCTTCGATATCCGCCCCATAATAGACCGCTTGATTAAAACCTCGTTCAGCCTCAATTAAGACATGCTCATCAATAACGGATACCGCTTTATCTATAAAAAAAGGTTCATCCCCGTAGAACAAGTAAATCGGTGCAAACTTTCCTTTTTGCACATCATTTCGTATTGTTGTTAGGGTTACAGCCATGAGTCGTAAAATACACTTTCTACCACTAGAACCTAAAGAAAGAGCCTTTCGCTTTCGGAAGAATGAAAACTACCGAGAGGTTTTCGACATTATTCGAAAAAAATGGGTGGTATGGACAAAAGAAGAAATGGTTCGACAACATATTATCCATTTCTTGGTGGAAGATTGGAACATTCCCAAGAATAAATTTCAAATTGAAGGAAGTATCAAAAATGCTGAAAGGAAGTTTCGCTTTGATATATTGATTACCTCCTATGAGCATCCATGCCTTCTCTTGGAGTGCAAAAGCCCTGAGATTTCAATCGATGCTATGGCAAAAGATCAACTACTAAATTATCAATCCCTTATAGATAGCCACTTTATTGGCTGGTCCAATGGGCAACAAACTGCGATTTATGACACACAAATCGACTCCTGGATCCTATCATGGCAACATCTTGTTGAAGAAATTTTAAAAAAAAAAGGACCACGCTCTTAAACAATGTGAAGACTTAGTATGTTAAGTACTCATAAAATAAAACACATGAAATATTTATCAACTCTTTTCTTTGGCGGCTTCGCTGTCATGGCTATTTCACTAACGTCTTGTGGCGAAGATGATGGAGGAGGTACAACTCCCCCACCAACCACGGACAACAGTATACTAGGTGTCGCTGCAGATCAAGGCTACACAGATTTCGTAGCAGCGATTGATGCGTGCGGTTTAACTCCAACATTAAGCGGGGATGGCCCATTCACAGTATTCGTTCCAGCTAATGCAGCAGTTAGTGCAGCAATAGGTCTATTTGGAGCGACTGATCCTACACAAGTTGGAGCAGATACTCTATCAAGTGTCCTTCTAACTCATGTTCTAGGAGGTGAAGTGTATGCCGCAGATCTTGCTACTGGTTATGTTAAGTCTGCTCGTCCTGTAAGCACTGATTTTACACCGAGTTCGTTTGTAGACATTTTCGTCAACACAGCAGGACCTTCTATTGCCCAAGCTGGTGAGGTAATTCTTCCAGATGCAATGGGTGGTTTTTCTCGAATTCCATTTGCAGCAGCCAATATTGTGGTAACTGACATTCAGTGCGACAACGGAGTAATTCATATTGTGGACAACGTGGTAGTACCTGGAGGTATTGGACAAATGTTAACCGCTAACCCTGAATTCGCAACACTTGTTGCTGCTTTAGAGTTCGGATCAACTTCAAGTCTAAATCCTTACGGTGATTTAGTTGCTGCTCTTTCAGATCCAAACACTGCATTTACATTATTTGCCCCAACGAACGCAGCTTTCCTAGCAGCAGTTGATGTCGATATGGATGGTGACGTTGATGGTGATGATTTAAACACATTAGGTGCTGATGCAGTATTTGGTGTACTTGCCAATCACTTTGTTGCTGGAGGAATGGTTCTTAGCAGTGAGCTAACTGACGGTCAAACGATCACAATGGCTTCTGGTTCTGGACAAGACTTCAATGCTTCTGCACTTACTGTAGGTGGAGCAGAGCTTAACGCTGGTGGTTTAGACGTATGCGCATCAAACGGTGCAATCCATACTCTTGATGGTGTAATCGGATTCTAATCCAATCACACAAGATATTTAAAGGCGGTCAGTTTTGACCGCCTTTTTTTTTGCTTCATTCCAAAGAGCATCCATCTCTGCCAGCGTCATATCCTTTAAATCTTTCTCTTGTAATTGGGCTTGTTCTTCTATGTATTGAAAGCGATGCTTAAACTTCCGGTTGCTCTGTTCAAGAGCCGCCTCAGGATCCAACTTTAAGTATCTGCTATAGTTTACCAAGGAAAAAAGAACATCGCCATACTCAGCCTCGATGTCTTCATGGATTCCAATTCGAATCGCCTCATCAAGCTCGGATAACTCTTCTTCTACTTTAGCCTTTACATCGGCTATATCATCCCATTCAAAACCAAATTGCGCCGTCTTTTCCTGTAAGCGATAAGCCTTTATCAAGGACGGCATAGCATCAGGGACTCCCGCTAAGACTGATTTGACTTCGTTGTTTGAGTTTTCCCCATTGGTAAGCTTTTCTTTCCGTTTAATTTCTTCCCAATTCGCCTTTACATCCTCTTCGCCATCTACTGTAACGTCTCCATAGATATGAGGGTGTCTACGAATAAGTTTATCACATACAGCGTGAAGTACATCAGCTACATCAAAAGCCTTCTCCTCCTCGCCTATCTTACTATAAAAGACTAAATGCAGCATGAGGTCTCCTAACTCCTCCTTAACGGCCTGTAAATCGTTTTTCAGAATAGCATCGCTTAATTCGTAAGTCTCTTCAATGGTAAGTAACCTTAGGCTTTCTTTTGTCTGCTTCATATCCCATGGACACTGAATTCTTAACTCATCCATTATTTTAAGTAATCGCAAAAATGCTGTAGCCTTTTCTTGCATCTGAGGTGTATTTTAACCAATACTAGGAAAGATATATGGTGAAAGCCCGTAACTTCGACCTATGTTACAAACAATCGTAGGCAGCTTCATTGTACTATCCTTAGTAATTTTTGGAATGTCTATTCGCATCATTTTTCAAAAGAATGGAGAGTTTCGAGGAGGATGTGCGTCAAATAACCCTATGCTTCGCAATGAACTCGGTGAATGCACACTTTGTGGTAAGACACCAGACGACTGCGAAAACCCAGAAGAAGGTACGCTTCCCAAAATTGGGTAAAACCAATCTACTCAGCCAAGAAGGCCTCAAAGCCTGAAGACATTACCGTTCGATATTGTCCATTCGAAATAGAAAGTATTAGCAAGACCTCCGTATCCGTGAGTTGCTCTACCATGTTGAGCGCATCGTTCTCACTAAGCACCATACTTGCAGTGGCCAAAGCATCGGCTGTCATACAATCTCTTGCCACAATCGTAGCACTCAAGACAGACGTTTGTTTGTTTTTGCCATCCCTCGGGTCTATAATATGTACCCACTTACTACCATCAGCTCCCTCTCTATAATTATGGTAATTCCCAGAAGTAGCCATAGCAAAATTGCTGAGTGATACTTTCAAATAAATATCAGTAGCAAGGGAAGTATTTGGAGTCTCAATTCCAAGTACCCATTGCGTATTCCGCGCATTGAATCCTTTTGTGACCACTTCCCCGCCTACTTCTACAAGGTAGTTTTCCACTCCTAGCTTGTTAAGCGCTTTAGCGATCGCATCAACCCCATACCCTTTAGCTATCGCCGAAAAATCTAAAGGAAGAAAAACATCGCCTTGATTTTCAAAAATTAATGGGAAATTAGCAATAGCCTGTACTATCGAATCCACTATAAACTGCTCTTCTTCACTCAGCAATTCATGAACATCACGTTTTTTATAAAAAGAAACTAAGTCCATTACTGCCGGATTAAATGCTCCAAAGGATAATTTATGGAAGCGTTTGCTAGCCAGAATATTATCAATCAGTACGAATTCTTTGTCCTGAAAAGGGTTTAATGAGGAATCGCCTGCATTATAGCGACTTAGATAGGAGGTTGGGTCCCATGTGTTGACCGATTGATTGATTGATTGAAGTTCTGCCTGGATAGCATCAATTATAGCTGCCGTATCTATATCAATGGTAGAATCAACTACTACACTGACATGACCCGTTGTACCCATCGTAGGAAAGGTATAGATCCAAGTTGAACTTGTATTCTCCTCAACATGAGTAGTACACTGTGTAACCAGCGTAATTCCTAAAAGACATAAAATGTTTACAAGACGTGATAAGTTCATTTGAACTATCTATCCTCCGAAGTCGTCAAAGGCTACTTGGTCCTCTGGAATACCCCAATCGTCACACATTTTGATAACGGCTTGGTTCATAAGCGGTGGTCCACAGAAATACACTTCTATTTCTTCTGGCTCCTCATGCTTACTAAGGTATTGGTCGATAACACATTGGTGAACAAACCCAATGAATCCATCTCCGTTTGAGTCATTAACGTCCTCCTTTGTTACCCAATTGTCCTCTTCCGAAGGCTCACTAAGTGCTATATGGAATTTGAAGTTTGGAAACTTCTTCTCAATTTGTCTAAAGTCATCGATGTAGAACAACTCTCTTTTTGAACGTCCACCGTACCAATAATTTACTTTACGACCAGTTTTTAAAGTGTGAAATAAATGGAATAAATGAGAGCGCATTGGAGCCATACCCGCTCCTCCCCCGATATATAGCATTTCACGCTCAGTTTCTTTGATGAAGAACTCGCCATAAGGTCCAGATATAGTCACTTTATCTCCAGGCTTACATCCGAAAACAAAGCTTGAACAAATACCTGGATTAACATCCATATACTTATTCGCCTTACGATCCCATGGTGGCGTAGCCACACGAATGGTCAACATAATTATATTCCCTTCTGCTGGGTGATTAG
>DLYY01000206.1 GCA_003447535.1 Bacteroidota bacterium
GTCAGAAGAGCTACTTCCATGGGCGAATTATGATCATCCCGTCGAGGATAGCTATGGCAGAAATTTAATCTACGAAAACGAGCACTTTGAAGTCATGGTCATGTCGTGGAACCCAGGAGATATGTCTGCTATCCATGATCATGGAAAGACCCAATGGGGATGCGTCCAAATATATGGCCAAGCAGAACACGCCACGTTCAAGGTCGATGAAGAAGCGATTTACACGCTGAGCAGAGAGACGCTGCAATCTGGCCAAATCATTCATGTAAATCACTCGCTCGTACATCAAATGGGTAATAGTGGCCATAACCGTTTTCTTAGCCTCCACGTATATGGGATAAATCAGGTTGAAAACGTCCCACAGCATGGCGTAACAGCTGATTCAAATCTATACTATGCCTACGAATCATCCATTGCCAAAGTAAGTGGTGGCGCGTTCTTCGCATTAGACAAAGAGGGTATCGATGCTAAACTAAATGGCCCCAAGGCCGACTTCCCCACTCATATCAGGGACTACACCGAAACCGTCAAACGATTACATATGGCTTATATGGCAAAGGATTCTTATTCTATGAGTGAAGACTACCTTTTGCTAAAAGAAGGTTTGTATCATTCCTATCATTTGGAGTTACTGAAAGAAAATCTAGAACTTCAAATTGATAAAAATGGTCATGCCAAGGACTCCGTCTGGTGGAAAATACTATACAAGGAGATTCAAGCTTGGTCTATGCTTAAAGATCAGATAGATGGAGAAGAAAACTCTCAAGATTCTTTTCATGACTATGCTGCGATGTACGATGCGCTGATTGGCAATCCCTGTCTAGAGGACTTTATGGCGAACTATATCTCAATGGTGTTTAAACAGTTCGTAGAAGATGCCGAGACTAAAACCTTTCTGTCCCTTGGCTGCGGCACTGGACTAATTGAAGAATACATTCTCGAAAACCACGGAATATCAAAGAAAAACCTCTTTGGATTTGACCTGTCTAATGCCATGGTTGATATAGCCAAAAAACGTATCCAAGCCGAACAAGGTGATGTATTAGATCTCGACCCATCTATTGCCCAATGGGATATAGCGTTTACTGGACTTAATGTGCTACACTACGTCGATCATGAGCTTTTTGAAGAATCTATCCAGCGTACGGCATCCATTGTTCGACCGGGAGGGTTTTTCTTTGGAGATTTTATCACACCGGATCATATTCGCTGGTACCCCAACTTTATGACCTCATCGGATTCAACCATCCTATCGCTTAGAAGCCCAGAGCTTAAGGAATCAGAAGGGAGAATGTATATGAAATCCCATATTATAAACCTTGATTTTTCGAAGGAAAAAGTCTTTATCAATGACGCGGGGAGCCACTTGCGTCATCTTCCCGCAATGCACCGGGTACGCGCATTATTTGAAAAATATTTTACTGGGTCCGTTCACTTGTACGACGCCTATTCCTTAAGAGAGATTGCGCCCCATGCGGACTCTTGTGCATCAACGCGTTATTTTGTTGTTGCGAAAAAGAAAGTATGACCCTTAAACTGACAAAACATAACGCATTACGTCTCTTTAGTCTAGTCATTGGGTTGCTCTATTCTTATTATATCATCTATTGGCACGAAGTCTATGTAGCTATGGCAGTTGAAACGCTAGAAGATATGGGACTTGATGCCTTCAATGTTTTAGTAATGAAAGTTGTCTTAGGCATCAATGGCTTGCTATGCATCTTCATAGCATGGCGTCTTAGATTGCAATATAAGCACCAGCGACGGCCACAAATCATGTTGCACGGACTCTTAGTGTTCACGCTATTGATTGGACTTTGGATGACTGCGCACACCCTATTATTGTTGGAGATGAATGTTGAGTTGATTCATGTGCCGATGTATGCCATTCTTGCCTTCTTCTTATACTTCGCCTTCCGTCATTGGACAATGGTAGTGCTTGTTGCGCTACCCATTATGCTCTATGACGAATGGTATCAGTATATCGTCTTACATGCTCATTATGAAACGTATTATTCTTTTAATGACGTGATGTGCGATGTGCTAGGTCTTGCAGTAGGATTGCTTTTGCTTGCCATCCTTGGATTCTATCCTAAACGTCGACCCCTTCATTCTCTAGAGTGGGTATACCTTGTTGCACTAAGCCTATCTGGTCTTTACTTAGCGTGGCTTTGGCATAAAGGTTATCTCATTGGATATCAAGCTGACCGGCTTTTTCACACACGTTTTGTCTTTAATCAACTCTTAAATCCCGCTCAATTGTGGCAGATTCACTCCTATACTTATAAGGAATACATGGTGTTGAAACCCATTATGGGTGTAAGCGCAGTTTTAGGAAGTTGTTTTGCCTTGTGTTTTGCTGGATTATTCTTCAGAGAGCGTTCGCTCTAAAACGACGAGCTCCCATGATAAGACAATCCATGGATTAGAATCTTCTGAATTTAAGGGTCGTAAGGTTTCTGCTAATGCTCTTGATATCTGATATCGATTTGAAGCGCAAACTCCTGAAAGATCCACCCACTCGTAAAGTGTATCTACAGCCTGCCATACGGTAGCTATTCCTAAGGGTTCATAGAGCGATGAATCTCGGCTAAAGGTTGGTGAACATAAGGTAAAAC
>DLYY01000057.1:0-10408 GCA_003447535.1 Bacteroidota bacterium
AAAAAGGCCACACAAGAGGAGCACAAACGGTGCAAAGTATAATGTGAGCATAAACAAGGTCTTAAAGATCATGTTTACATTGGCAAATCTACTTTTTTGATTGTCCTCGAAATAATCTTTGACACGAGCTTTTAGTGTATCAAAGAATTCACGTTGAATCTTCGGAGAGAATCGAGGTTTTTTCGTTGCAATTAAAGACATAAACACAATTTACACCTCTTCAACGATTCTTTTTAGCATATCGTTGTCGGATATCTGTCAAGAAATGTGGTTAACGATATAAATGACTCTTGTTTGAGCCATTCCATCCTGCTTGGGACTCATAATCAACATAAAAAATGGTCAAATCGGATTGGGATTCGTAATCGACATAATAGATACTGATATCGGCCTGTGATTTATAGTCCGTCATATACCAGAGGCCATCCTCATCGGCTTGGGATTCATAATCCACCCAATAGACACTTAAATCGGCTTGGGATTCATAGTCCACGACATACACGGTAATATCGGCTTGAGATTCATAGTCAACAGCATAAACCGATTGAGCGCTTGTGATTGAGGCAGTCGCAGAAATGAACAGACAGGTTAACAGGTTATTTTTCATAGTTGTAGTATTTTGAAAGAGTGAAAACGAACCAATTCTTATCAAAACTCGGGCCAGGTATCTTATTTGCGAGTACAGCCATTGGCGTATCGCATCTTGTGCAGTCAACTCGAGCCGGTGCTGATTACGGACTTACTCTAATTGTAGCTATTCTTTTAGCCAATTTGTTTAAGTTTCCCTTTTTCGACGCAGGATCCCGATATGCCCGAGTGACGGGTACAACCCTTATTGATGGTTATCGCAGTATGGGCCGATGGGTGTTTTGGCTCTACATCGCCATAACAGTGGCCACGATGTTTTTTGTAATGTCTGCCATTACTATGGTAACCGCAGGTTTTTTGGGTAACCTATTGCAATTTGTTTTACCTAACTCATCAATAGCGCCTAATCAAATTATGATTGGTGTACTATGCGTGCCGATGGTCTTTTTGACTTTTGGAGGGTATGTAGCGCTTGACAAGGTGATCAAAGTGATTGCCTTTGTGCTGTTATCCACTACGGTTATCTCATTTGTTCTTGTGCTCTTCCACGGCCCTAATACTCAGACAAGTCTGTTTCCAGCTTTTGACCTAAGGGATGAAGGGAAGGTCCTCTTTTTGATAGGACTTATGGGGTGGATGCCTACGGCCGTCGACATGTCATCATGGAATAGCTTGTGGACTTTGGATAAAATGAAAGCTAGAAAAGAACAAGGTCTAAGCACACTAAGCTTGAAAGAAGTGATTACGGAGTTTCGCTTTAGCTATTGGATCTCGGCCTTTTTATCCATCTGTTTTGTCGTTTTAGGGGCCTACGTAATGTATGGTTCTGGAGTAAAGTTTGCGGACAGTGGAGCGCAGTTCTCCGGACAGGTGGTCCAACTTTATACATCCGTATTAGGCGATTGGACATGGGTGATCATCGCATTAAGCGGATTTTCCATAATGATGGGAACAACCATAGGCGTAATGGATGGATATGCACGGGCATTTAAAACCTGTCTTCGCATCGTATTGTTTGGCTATCATGATGCTTCAGAAATGAATATTTCAGCGGTTGATCTACAGAAAAATCCACTGAATAGTAAAGAGGATAAGCATTCTACACTTCTTTGGATGTATAGAGGAGTGCTTTATATTTTGTCTTTAGGAGTATTCATCGTAGTCTATCAATTTGGCGATAGCTTTAAGCAGTTGATTGACTTTACGACTGGGACATCGTTTTTAGTTGCTCCTGTTGTGGCCTTTATGAATATTATCTTAATTGAGAAACATATTCCCGAACAGAGTCAACCTTCTCGAGCGGTCAAAGTGCTAAGCTATGCAGGATTCTTCTTTTTGTTAGGATTCGCTATATACTTCGTGAGTATCAAATTCTTGTAAATAATAAGCCTGGTTAGAACCATTTAAGATCCAAGACGATGAAAACGATTGAAGAGCTAAAAGCGTATTATGAGACAGACCTATTACCGACACTAAGAGTACTTGATCGCGCTCGAAAAAAAGTATTGTATAAGCTTTTTCTTGGAATACTACTATCCGTGGCTACGCCAATAATTGCGTTGTACTTCTTTTTTGGCCCTGTGAGTCTTATGGTCATTTGTTTTCCTGTTTGGATTGGTGTAGTCATCTATCTTGCTATTTTGATAGGTAACTACAAGAAATCATTTAAAGTGGGTATAATCGAACAAATTATACATGCTATTGATTCAAATCTCGCCTATGATGCGTCAAAGGCTGTGAACAGAGCGCATTTTAAACAAAGTGAGCTTTTTAAGACTTCATGGAATGAGTATAGAGGTGATGATTATGTGCAGGGTACTGTCGGAAAAACATCGTTGGAATTTTCTGAGCTTCACGTTCAAAGTGTCTCCACTGATAGCGAAGGGCGCCGCCGTGCGTCTATGGTGTTTAGAGGATTGTTTAATCAGTAGGTTGCTTGCACATCTATAGTTACAGGATACTAATTAGGTCTTGACTATGTCAAAAGTAATGTAGATCTTCCTCGAAGGGAGGTGGGATGTGGTGGAATTTAAAACAACACTCGCGCTCTAATCGTATGCTCTATCTCTTTAAGCGCAGTAAGGGTCTCAGCAGAAGCCGATTTAGGTACATCAAGGGCAACGTAGCCAATTTTGTTATTTGTCATTAGATATTGTCCTTGAACATTAATACTATGTTCCGATAGTGCAGAGTTAATTGAGGAGAGTACACCAGGCATATTTCGGTGAATATGCAGGATGCGATGCGTCCCCTCGAGTTGAGGTAGGCTGATTTCAGGAATCGATTGGCTTCCAAAGGATGAACCGGTTCCTATATACCGAATTATTTTACTCGCAGCGTCAATACCAATATTGTATTGTGCTTCTTCTGTAGATCCCCCGACGTGCGGTGATAAGATAACTTGTGACATCCCTTGAAGTGTGCTGGAAAAAGTATCCTTCATACTTTTGGGCTCTTCAGGAAAAACATCTAAGGCGGCTCCTCGAATATGCCCACTTTCCAAATGCTTTTTGAGCGAATCAATATCAACCACATTTCCGCGACTCATATTGATAAACACACTATGCTCTTTCAGTGAGGACAACACCTTGTCGGTAAAGAAGTATTGGGTTGTTTCTGTTGCGGGAACATGAAGGCTGACAACATGCGCACCTGACAAACACTCGCTTATGGAGTCACAAGGTTGGGCATTCCCTAAGGGCAACTTGGTCTCAATATCGTAGTATTTGATATGCATTCCCATAGCTTCCGCTAGCACTGATACCTGAGATCCGATACGTCCATAACCTATGATGGCCATCGTCTTTCCCCGTAATTCATAGCTGTTGATATGGCTTTTTTGCCAAATTCCTTGATGGGCATTCCAATTTTTTTGAGGAATCTGTCGGTTGAGCATTATGGCAGATCCTATAACTAGCTCGGCTACCGATCGTGTATTGGAAAAGGGTGAGTTAAACACGGCAAGCCCTGCTTTATTGGCGCTCTCGAGGTCGACTTGGTTGGTGCCAATACAGAAACATGCCATAGCGAGTAGCTGAGGATTGGCCGCAATGACTTCTTTAGTAACTTGAGTCTTACTGCGAATGCCGAGCACTCGGTGTTCGGAGAGGGCAGCATTCAGTTCTTCGCCTTGGAGGGCGCCTTTTAGCCGGGTAATGGAAGTATATCCCGCCTTTCGAAAGGTTTCGACGGCTGACTCATTAATACCTTCGAGAAGCAGAATCTTGATTTTATCTTTTGGATAGGAGGTTGAGCTATGCATTATTCAAATTCTATAATCATCTTATTGAGTCGCTTTCGGATTCTGCGCATTCTTCGATTATGTCGCGCTTTCTTACCGATATTACTCAAGAGTAACGATGCAGGATTAAAAAGGTTGGGTTTCGCTTCTTCCGGTGCCCTATCTAGGACCATAAAGCCTGCCATAGAGGAAATCATAGGGTTGTCTACTTCGACGTCCAAAAAGGCACGTTTGAATTCATTGTAATTTCTGGGCCAAGGAACGATTTCTACCATATCCAGCTCAACAAAGTCAGGAATCATTCGGACCACAATACGAAAGTCGTCACCATCGGTTGCTTCTGGAGGAACTACAAACTGCTGATTTTTGAAGCCTAGCATGCCGAATTCTATACTATCACCTACTTGGCACGCTACACTAAAGTCACCTTGGCCATTGGTTATGGCAGCTACATTGTTATTTAGTCCCCTGATACTGACACCATAAAGCATTTCGGAAGCGGCTTCATAAGAAACCACTTTACCTGTCAACAATACATCATTTTGTGCAGTTACCCACGTATAATGGACTGTAAGAATAAGGAATAAGACGATAGAATAGTGCTTCATTGCTTTAGAACGCAATTTAGCGCTTGTAATTTTTTGTTTTACCCCTAAGTTTCCAAAGTTTTTCCACTTCGTGCTTGGCTAGAAATCGCCAGTCTCCCCGTGAAAGATTCTTTTTATTCAAGCCCCCATAATCCAAGCGATCTAATCGCTCTACCTCATACCCTAAGTGTTCAAACATCCTGCGCACAATTCGATTCCTGCCACTATGCAATTCTACTGAAACTACATATTGCTCACTTTTGGCTTCATAGGCAACAGAATCCACCTGAATAGCGCCATCTTCTAAGGTGATTCCATTTTTGATGAGCTCGATATCTTCTTGGTGCAATGGCTTGTTGAGTGTAGCGAGGTAGGACTTCTTTACGCCAAATTTGGGATGGCTAAGTCGTTGGGTCAGCTCGCCATCATTGGTAATCAAAAGCACGCCTGTGGTCAATCGGTCTAGTCGTCCCACAGGATATACACGAGGAGTGTAGGGCAGGTTAAGCTTGTGCGGAAAGTTTTTAATAATATCTAATACAGTCCGTCTTCCTCTTTCATCGTCCGTGGTCGTCAGAAAGTCCTTTGGTTTGTTCATTAGGATATAGACCTTTTGTTCTGGCTGTACAAGTTTTCCACGGACATGCACGTTGTCACCGAATTGTACTTGATGCCCCATGCTTGTGACCGTCTTGCCATTGACTTTGACAACACCGGCTTGTATTAATTCATCAGCCTTTCGTCTTGAGGCAAGTCCAGCGTGCGCTAAATAACGGTTGAGGCGAAAATTTGCAGGCTTATTGTCGACGGTGCTTTCATTTTCCTCTCTTTTTTCCTTGTCTATTGATCTCTTGGCGTATCGCTTTCCTGCTCTTTTGGAGGTGCTATCTTGCGAAGAAGTAGTGCGTCGCGCACGTCGTCGGTTTTCCATTCTACAAAACTACACTTCCCAAAGGAGCTATCGAAGTGTGAAATATTTGCCAATTTCACAATATGATTAAGCCTTCACTTCCGAAAGGATTTCGTGACCACCTTCCTGCAGAAGGACATAAGCGCGAATTTATTCTGTCTGCTATACAAGATGCGTTTCATCGTTATGGGTTTCAAAAGCTTGAGACACCTCTCTTTGAATCGATGAAAACACTTACAGAAAAGTATGGTGAGGAGGGCGACCAGTTGCTGTTCAAGGTTTTACGCTCAGGCGATTTTTTGCAAAAAGCTAATCAAGAAGCATTACAGGCCGGGGATTCAAGAGCTCTTGCTCACAGCATCTGTGAGAATGGACTTCGGTATGACTTAACCGTACCACTTGCTAGAGTAGTCGTTCAACATCAATCTGATATTCAGTTTCCTTTTAGAAGATATCAAATAGGTCCTGTGTTTCGGGCGGACCGACCGCAGAAAGGTCGCTACAGGCAGTTTACCCAATGTGACGCAGATATTGTAGGGTCTTCTTCCTGGGTTGGTGATGCTGAGGTGCTAAAGCTTTATGCTGAAGTTTTTGAGTCTCTAGGCTTAAAAGTTGCCATTCGAGTCAATCACAGAAAATTGATGCAAGGTATGCTGCAACATTTGTCCTTAAGCGAACAATCTACGGCCGTTCTTGGTGCCTTGGATAAAATGGACAAGATTGGAGAGAAAGGTGTTTACAAGGCTTTAATCGGTCTAGGAATTACTGAGAATGTGATCGATGAGTTTATGGCATGGGTAAAGCAAAGTGATTTCACTATAGTCCATAATGAGGCGATGCAAGAGGGGCGTGATCGCTTGGAGAAGATTATTAAAGTACTCGGAGATGCTGTGCAATTCGATGCCTCATTGGCAAGAGGTCTTGATTACTACACCGGAATGGTTGTAGAAGTTGTGAGTAGCGAGCTTGAATTTGGCAGCATTGGTGGTGGAGGCCGCTATGATGAGCTAACCAAAGTGTTTGGCGGGCAAAATTTGCCAGGGGTAGGAATTTCTTTTGGGTTAGATCGAATCGTAGACGTTATGGATGCCTTGGAACGTTGGCCTAATGAATCAGATGGAAAGCCTCTTATTCTCTTTGTTCATTTTGATGAGCCGGGAATGGCTAAAGGTTGGGAATATGTTCAGAAACTTCGTTGTATGGGAATACCAGCTGAATTGTATCCAGATATTGCCAAAGCTAAAAAACAACTCAAGTATGCCGATCAAAGAGGCTTTACCTATGTGGCCATGCTTGGGGATGATGAATTATCATCCAATACAATAATGGTCAAGTTTCTTGATCAAGGAAGCCAGCGCAGTATGACCTTTGATGAACTCTTAACCGCATTAAATACGGAGTCATGAAGATAGAATTAGGACGAAACTATTCTATTCAAGACTTAGCTATAATAGTCTATGAGAAAGAGACTATGGAACTGAGTAAGGAAGTACGGTTTAATGTGCGAAAAGGGAGGCTCTTTTTAGAAGAGAAAATAGCGCGTGAGAATAGACCTTATTACGGTATAAATACCGGATTTGGTGAGTTATGTCACGTTCGCGTAGGCCATGATGAACTGGAAACCTTGCAATTAAACTTAATACGATCTCATGCATGTGGAGTAGGGCCTGCAGTCCAAGATGATGTGGTTCGATGGATGCTTGTTCTCAAGATTCTTTCTCTGTCCAAAGGGCTTTCAGGCGTCCGAGAAGAGGTTTTGGATGGGCTGCTTCATCTGTTAAACGATGATTTGATTCCAGAAGTGCCTGAGACGGGCTCACTCGGTGCATCTGGAGACTTAGCTCCTTTGGCCCATCTCTGCCTGCCACTGATAGGAGAGGGGGCCGTTCACCATGGGGGAGAACGCTTGGAAGTTACTGACCACCGGAGTAGACTGAAACTACAGCCTTTAATCTTAATGGAAAAAGAGGGTCTTGCCCTGCTTAACGGAACGCAATATATGGCCGCTATGACGGCTCACCTTCTTCATCAAGGCTGTCGCGTTGTTGATGTTATGCTTCATATTGCAGCATGCTCAAGCGAAGCATTTGAAGCACACACGGAGCCCTTGGATCCACGCATCCATGAAGCACGTGGTCAACTAGGTCAAATAGAAGCTGCCCAGCGACTTCGTGAGCGCAGACCGCTCAATCCACAACGAGATGCAGGACTATCCCACGTACAAGATCCGTATTCCTTTCGCTGTATGCCTCAGGTTTTTGGGGCCACCTTGGATACTATGCTTCACGTCACTCAGGTCCTAGAGCGAGAGATTAATGGGGTAACGGATAATCCCAATGTTTTTCCGGATTCAGATGCCATTTTGATCGGCGGCAACTTTCATGGTCAGCCATTGGCTTTCGGTTTAGATCAACTTAAGGTGGCTTATTCAGAGCTCGCCAATATCTCCGAACGAAGAACCTTTCTGCTGTTAAGTGGTAAGAGAGATTTACCCATCTTCTTAACTCAAAATGCCGGATTAGAATCTGGATTGATGATTGCACAGTATACAGCAGCAGCCTTGGTTAACCGATGTAAAAATCTTTGCCTCCCTGCGAGTATTGATTCTATTGTTTCGTCTAATGGACAAGAGGATCATGTTTCAATGGGAGCTAATGCCGGTATAGAAACCCTACAGATTTTGGAGTTTGTTGAGGATGTTTTGGCTATTGAAATGATTTGTGCAAGTCAAGCCCTATTCCTCAGAGAAAAAACGCTTCCTTCTAGTAGTCATGTGTTGCAGGGCCTCTCTTCATCATGTCAGGACTTCTTGAAAAATTTTAGACGGCAGGTTCATCCTAATCTTGAGGAACGCATTCTCTCAACGGAAATACGACATGGTAAACAAACTCTTTTTAGTTAGCCAGCGGAGTATTACATGCTCGGCGTAATAATCTAAATCGTCTTCCTTGATCAGGGATATTTTTAACATCAGGATCGTTTTAATGGGAAGTTTTATCTGCTATATTTACTTTATGCAAAATCCCTCAGAGTTTTTGAGAATTTTTCTGTTCGGAGGTTTAGCGACTTTCTTCTTTTTTTCCTCTTGCACCAAATCAAAACGTATTGAAGGGGATTGGGCGGTGCGTGATGTTCGCCACAATGAGCAAGAGGGCGATTCTGCCATACTAGCCGATTGTCAAACTATGGTAATTGGTCTTTCTTTTTTGAGTGATAGCGAGGGGCAACTTACGAATAATCGTGGAAGCCTCTTTGATATGACTTGGACCTATCAAGATGATAAGCTCACGATTGCCTCAGAGGCTTTAGGTCGAGAGCAAAGTGTTGGTATTACATGGGAGGGTAAGAATACTTTCTTCATTGATAATTGTATGTGTACCTATGAATACAGTCGTCAATAGCATGGTATACAAGTTTGCACAACGATGGTTAGGGCTGATGGCAGCGCTCTGCATAACGGCATGCATGGTTGTTAGATGTTCTTCCTCATCGACTTCATCGGAGAATGAAGTGGTTGAGGGTGGTATGCCTGAAGAAAGGAGGGATTGGATTGGAGAATGGGTTGTAGAAGACTGTCAAGATGGTTGCAACACTCGTTTTGGAATTCCTGTTCCAGCGTTTATTCTAGATGATGAAAAGCCAGAGGAATGTCTCTTGCACTTTGAAGAAGATCATATGGTCATTCGAAGCAAAAGATCCGGTGACATCAACGGACAATGGTTTACTGATGGTAATGTAATGACGCTGACCAATGCCTTTGGCTTCGGGAAAACACTGATAGGGGGATATAACTTTCTTGGCAGGGGGAATGGGCTTTCCTTTCGTGCAGAGTTTGATGCGGATCTCAGCCGTGCCAAAAAAGTTGGTAATGTAAGCGCACAATCGGAAGCAGACCTCCTTGAGTATGGTCCATCTGGCTATCAGGTGGGTCAGGGTATACTCGTGGGGCGAAGTGCGGATGCACTCAATTTGTCTCAGTTATCTGCACAAGGCGATCGGTACGATGTTTACAATATACCAGCCCAGAAGGTAAGCTATAGTTTCACGCTAAGACGATATGACCGGGAGGTCAAAATGAACATACCTGTAAATCACTTGGATAGTTCGACGAACTTCTTTAGTGGTTGCGAGTAGTATGTTTTATAAATGATTTAAAATCAATAGGTTAAACCTTTTTAACGGGGATTTAACATTTTTTGTAGCGGATCTAGACAAAAAAGCCTTGCTACTCCAAAACCTTTCTATATGTTTGTATCATAAATTATAAACCTAGAATTATGAAATATTTATCTATTGTATTTGTTGCTGCTATCACATTAGTTTCTTGTGGTGGTGGAATGGAAACTGCTTGTGACTGTGTAGACGCTATGGCTGCACTTGATCAGGAAGATACAGCAGCTGTTGCCGAATGGACTGCAGCTAATGGAGAAGCTTGTGATGCTCTTATGGCTGACACTACTCAAGATATGAGTGCTTGTTCAGAAGTTGCTACAGAAGAAGCTCCTGAAGCTGTAGAAGCAGTTGTAGAAGAGGTTGTTGAAGTTGTAGAAGAAGTAGTTGATTCTGCTGCTGCTGCAGTTGAAGAGGTTGTTGCTGAAGTTACTGAGTAAGTAAAGCACTTCTATAAAAAGTAAACCCTGCCTTCGGGCGGGGTTTTTTTATGCCCAATAGGAAGGTTTTTGCAAAAAAAAACATTAGCTCTTGCAACAAGTTTTCGCTATTGGTTAACTTCCAACGCTCCCCAAATACCCCGCCAAGACATCCACCAAGGATGGGTTCTTCTGTATCTATGAGGATAACACAAGTTTTTTTTGAATTATTAGGATTATGATTATCTACAGAAAATTTTATTACTATCTTGCGATAAATACTTAAAATCTATGAAATATTTATCAATTATTGTTGTTGCGGCGTTGGCACTTGTGTCTTGTGGAGGCGAGTTAGACGCATGTGGATGCGTTTCTGAAGCTACCAAGATGGTTGAAGGCATGGAATCTGCTGAAGATCTTGAAAGTTTTGAAGACAAAATGAAAGAGGCACATCCAGAATGTGCTGATTTTGACGAAAAAGATGTCGAAGAGA
>DLYY01000057.1:10737-11696 GCA_003447535.1 Bacteroidota bacterium
TGTCGAAGAGAATTGTAAAGAGGAAATGGAAGCTTTGATGACAGCAACGATGTCTAAGACTATGGAAATGATGGGGGATGCTATGGATGAGCTTGATATGGAGGACCTAGAAGGCTTAGAATAATAAGTTGGGATAGACTTCACTTCAAATTACATGACCCATCCATTACGGATGGGTTTTTTTATGTCCAATAGTCATGTATTGACAGCAAATTAAACGGCGTCGGACTTTTCTTTGGCTCAGTTTGTTCTTACCTTACAGAACCAAATATTTATTATGCATTATACATCATCGATGGCAATCTTTGCCATTCTCTTGTCATTTACTTCATGCAATTATAATGGAAAAGGGTCAACGGAGGCAGATGCTTTATCTGCTAGCTCTTGGACCTACCCTCAAGCCGAAGTAAAGACCGCTGATATGGCGTGTCAATGTTTCACTCCTTTAGCGGAACACAGCGTGGCAATGCAAGATTGGACGTCAGAACATTATGATGAAATATTCTCTCAAGGAAACGATATGGAGGAAGCAGTTACGACACTACGGCAAAAAGAACAAGAGTATTTTGACTTGCTCGAAGAAGCAAGGGCTTGTTATAAAGATTCTTTAACCACTTATGGGGATTTTTACCTGCGTGGTGCTCCTGCCTTTCCTTTTCTGATGCAAGAACAGTGTAAAGAGGTGTTCTACGTGCTAATGCTCGACGGGGGCATGGCAAAGCAGGCGCTTTATGGTCAGGAAAGTGCAGAGGATTTTCCTACAGAAGTAGAACCTCTTCCTGCTGAGTAGTCTTTAGTTAGGACCTTCTAAATCTTATCGCGAACTGTAGTTCGGAGCTTCTTTAGTGATTTGAATATCGTGCGGATGACTTTCACGCACTCCACTGCTTGTGATGCGCACAAATTGAGCCTTTTGTAAATCTTCGATTGATGCAGCCCCGCAATAGCCCATTCCCGGG
>DLYY01000201.1 GCA_003447535.1 Bacteroidota bacterium
TTGATATGAGTGAGTATATGGAGAAATTCTCCGTCAGTCGCTTGATTGGAGCACCCCCTGGCTACGTGGGATATGAAGAAGGTGGACAGCTTACGGAAAAAGTTCGACGAAAACCATATTCTGTAGTGCTCTTAGATGAGATTGAAAAGGCTCACCCAGATATCTTCAATATCCTTCTACAAGTTCTAGACGATGGCCTTTTAACCGACGGACTAGGTCGTAAGATTAACTTCAAGAATGCCTTGATAATAATGACGTCTAATATCGGAGTGAGAGACCTCAAAGACTTCGGCCAAGGAGTTGGTTTCGCTACAAAAAATCGTCAAAGTCAAGCTGGCGATCACGCACGTTCAGTTATTCAAAAGGCGCTAAAGCGAACCTTTTCCCCTGAATTCCTGAATCGAATTGATGACCTGATAACCTTCTCCAGCCTAAGCGAAGAGGATATCTTCAAGATTATCGATATATCCATGCGTGGCGTTCATCGCAGAATTGAAGATTTAGGGTACCACCTAGAGCTGTCCGAAGAGGCGAAGCGTTTTGTGGCGAAGCGAGGATTTGATCCGGAGTTCGGTGCACGACCGCTTAATCGAGCAATTCAGAAGTACTTGGAAGATCCAATTGCTGAGGAAATGCTATCGGGTCGCCTCAAAGAAGGAGATACCTTGCTCGCCGATAAGGACGAGGACAAAGAGAAGCTGGTACTTTCTAAAAAAGTGACCAAAAAATCATCTAGTAAATCCACTAAAGCTAATAAGTCATCAGGCGATTCTAATGGATCAGAAGAAGCGGAAGACTCGTCGGCAAAGGATGCTGAGGCGTAACGATAAACGTTATTTCTTTTTAGCATCGAACCATAGTTTTTCGATGGCTTTGTCACCGGTCATATAGTCGATGGTCAGTTCCTCTCCTTTGGGAATAAAGGTTTGACTAATGACACGCATGGCTTGTTTGTCTTCTAATCGCTCCCAATAACAATTGGCTGGCGAGGCGTGATTGTAGATGGAGAGGTATCCAAGACCGACAGCAATTTGGCTTTCAGACCACTCAAAGTAGTAGTCGTATAATTTACTGGATTGAAGAATACCGCGTTCACTGGAAGGAAGGATGATAAGCGGTGAAAACTCGATCAACGTTCCCCCCTCAATATCTTCTGTCGCAAAAACACCCCTTCCATGAATAGGTGATTGTGCGATCTCTAAAAAAGGAAGAATTACCATGGGATTACTTGGCCATTAATGACTCAATTTCTTCAACTTCTCGTGGAATATCCGCCATTAAGTCATTGGGTTTATCCATGGTAACTACGATATCATTTTCGATACGAATTCCAATTCCTTCTTCTCTTACATAAATCCCTGGCTCGACGGTCAGTACCATGCCGGGTTTGAGCTCGGCAAAGCGACTTCCTACATCATGGGTATCAAGTCCCAAGTAGTGACCAATTCCATGGGGAAAGTATTGATGACTCTCTTTTAAGGCTTCTTTGTCATCGCTTGCCTTAACCAAGCCCACTTGACGAAGGGCATGCATCATGATGCGTTTTGACTCGAGTTGATAGGCCTGCAGCGTGATACCTGGACGAGCGATATCGATGCATTCTTTTTGAACATGAAGACAGGCGTTGTAGAGTTCTTTTTGACGGTCACTAAACTTGCCATTGACTGGAATGGTCCTTGACAGGTCAGCAGAATAGTAGGCATAATCTGCCCCAAAATCCATAAGAAGTAAATCACCGTCTTTTAGTTGTTCGTGATTTGTTACATAATGTAAGACGCAGGCATTTTTTCCTCCAGCAATAATAGGCTGATAGGCATGCCCTCCACAACCATTTCGAATAAAGGTCTCAGTAATGGCTGCCTCTACTTCATATTCATAGACACCCTTTTTTACCATGTCCAGCGTTCTCATAAAGCCTTCTTTTGTAATGGCGCAAGCTTCGGACAGTGTGTCGATTTCAACAGAGTGCTTAATGCACCGCAACGCATCCAAAATTGGAGCAAGGCGAACAATGCCATGAAGAGGATATCTCGCTTTCCAAGAGGCGGCTTCTTTTTTACCCAAAATCAATTCGGTCGCATTACTTCGATCATGCTCATTGATTACAAGAGCTAAATGCTCAGCATGAGAGGATAACTGATGTACAATAGAATCCAAATCCTCAATAAAATGTACGCTTTGAATCCCTGTGGCCGAGCGAGCATCTTCTTTCGATAATCGCTCACCTTCCCAAAGGGCTTTGAGTGGTGTTGACTTTTCAATGAACAACATTTCTTTCCACTCTTCGCGAGGGGCATCTGGAAACATGACCACAGCGGTATGCGCCTGCTGTATTCCGGTTAACCAGAGCGTGTAACTACTTGGTTCATAGGGCAAGTGCGCATCGGCATTTGCAGGGAATACAGGGTTGGATTGGATGATAGCAACACTCTTTGCAGGAATCGCCGTAGCAAGCCGTTGTCGGTTGTCTATAAATAATGTCGAGGATAGGGCCTTATATCTCATGCTTTAAAGGTATGTATTTCGGTCTTTTATTTGCTAAAATGAGGTAATCTTAGCAGACCCCTAAAGGGACTGCAAAAATCTTTGCAAAAATCTTTTAGACAACATACCTATTACTTGGTTACTTTTTGCTACATTTGCAGTCCGAAAATTTTAGCAAGCGAAGTATGCCTACTATTCAACAACTCGTCCGAAAGGGACGAAAAGTCATCAAAGGAAAGAGCAAATCAATGGCTCTAGATAGCTGTCCACAGCGACGCGGAGTATGTACGAGAGTATATACAACAACGCCTAAGAAGCCAAACTCGGCTCTTCGAAAAGTTGCCAAGGTGCGTCTTACAAACAGCAAGGAAGTAATTGCTTACATCCCAGGTGAAGGTCACAATTTACAAGAACACTCTATTGTATTGATTAGAGGTGGAAGGGTAAAAGATCTTCCAGGTGTTCGATACCACATCGTTCGCGGCGCATTGGATACTGCGGGTGTTGATGGCCGTTTACAATCACGATCTAAGTATGGCGCTAAACGCCCAAAGAAATAAATCATTTATCCTAACGAAGAATAAAGAATAATGAGAAAGCAGAAGCCTAGAAAACGCTACTACGAACCAGATCCTAGATTTGGAGATCAGTTGGTATCAATCTTCGTCAATAACCTAATGCTTGATGGTAAGCGTAGTGTTGCCCAGAAAATCTTCTACGGTGCAATGGACATCATCGAAGAGAAGTCTGGTGAAAGTGGCCACGA
>DLYY01000199.1 GCA_003447535.1 Bacteroidota bacterium
GTAAAAGATCTTCCAGGTGTTCGATACCACATCGTTCGCGGCGCATTGGATACTGCGGGTGTTGATGGCCGTTTACAATCACGATCTAAGTATGGCGCTAAACGCCCAAAGAAATAAATCATTTATCCTAACGAAGAATAAAGAATAATGAGAAAGCAGAAGCCTAGAAAACGCTACTACGAACCAGATCCTAGATTTGGAGATCAGTTGGTATCAATCTTCGTCAATAACCTAATGCTTGATGGTAAGCGTAGTGTTGCCCAGAAAATCTTCTACGGTGCAATGGACATCATCGAAGAGAAGTCTGGTGAAAGTGGCCACGAAGCATGGAAGAAAGCCCTGGCGAACATCCAACCAAGCGTTGAGGTGCGCTCTCGCCGAGTAGGAGGGGCAACCTTTCAAATCCCAACGGAGGTGCGTCCTGACCGACGACGCAGTGTTGGAATGAAATGGCTAATTCGTTATGCTCGTCTTCGTAACGGTAAGAGTATGGCAGAAAAGCTCGCTTCAGAAATTATGGCGGCAGCCAATGGAGAAGGAGCTGCAGTGAAGAAAAAAGAGGACACGCACCGTATGGCTGAAGCGAACAAGGCATTCTCTCACTTTAAGTTCTAAGAACAACAAACAACGAACAGATAAGAAACCATGGCTAAGGATCTTAATTATCAAAGGAACATTGGAATTGCTGCCCACATTGATGCGGGAAAAACAACGACAACAGAACGTGTTCTTTTTTACACTGGTATTTCTCACAAAATAGGTGAGGTGCACGACGGTGCAGCGACTATGGATTGGATGGAGCAGGAGCAAGAGCGTGGCATTACTATAACCTCTGCTGCGACAAATTGTGATTGGGTTTACCGCGACGATAAGTACAATGTAAATATTATCGATACTCCGGGACACGTTGACTTTACCGTTGAGGTAAATCGTTCCCTTAGGGTTCTTGATGGTCTTGTATTCTTGTTCTCTGCCGTAGATGGTGTTGAACCACAGTCAGAAACTAACTGGCGTCTTGCAGATAACTACCGCGTTCCTCGCATTGGTTTTGTTAATTAGATGGACAGACAGGGTGCAGACTTCCTCGAAGTTTGTCGTCAAGTACGTGAAATGTTAGGGTCTAATCCAATTCCTCTTCAGTTACCAATCGGTGCAGAGGACGACTTCAAAGGAGTTGTTGACCTTATATCAAATAAGGCGATTGTTTGGAATACTGATGATTACGGTATGACTTACGAGGAAATCGAAATGCCAGCTGACATGGTTGACCAAGTTGCTGAGTATCGTCAGATCCTTGTAGAGGCTGTTGCTGAGTATGATGAGGCATTGATGGAGAAATTCTTCGAAGATGAGGACTCTATCACAGAGGACGAAATGATCGAAGCACTAAGAAAAGCAACCATTGATATGAGCATCATTCCGATGATGTGTGGTTCAGCCTTCAAAAACAAAGGAGTTCAAGCTGTATTGGATGCGGTTATTCGATTTATGCCTTCCCCGCTTGATGTTCCTCCGGTAGAGGGAACCAACCCAGATACGGATGAGGTAGTTGAGCGCAAGGCAGAGACTAGTGAGCCCTTCGCAGCGCTTGCCTTTAAGATTGCTACAGACCCTTATGTGGGTCGTCTATGCTTTATGCGTGTGTACTCAGGACAGCTCGATGCAGGCTCCTACGTAAAGAATACGCGCTCAGGTAAGAAGGAACGTATATCACGTCTTTTCCAGATGCACTCCAACAAGCAAAACTCTATTGAGTCATTAGGCGCTGGAGATATCGGAGCAGGTGTTGGTTTCAAAGATATTCGCACAGGGGATACACTTTGTGCTGAAAACGCACCTATTGTACTAGAGTCTATGGACTTCCCGGATCCAGTTATTGGGTTGGCGATTGAGCCAAAGACGCAGAAGGACGTAGACAGATTAGGTATGGCACTCGCCAAGCTCGCTGAGGAAGATCCCACTTTCCAAGTAGCTTACAATGAGGAAACAGGACAAACGGTCATCAGTGGAATGGGTGAACTTCACCTTGAAATTATTGTTGATCGTCTGAAGCGTGAGTTTAAGGTAGAGTGTAACCAGGGTGCCCCTCAAGTAAATTACAAAGAAGCGCTCACAAGATCTATTGAACACCGTGAAACGTACAAGAAGCAGTCGGGTGGTCGTGGTAAGTTTGCTGACATCCAATTCGAAATTGGACCAGTCGAACAAAACGAAGACTTTAAGGAAGGTCTGACCTTCGAAAACAAAATCTTCGGGGGTTCTATTCCAAAAGAATTCATTCCTTCTGTAGAGAAAGGGTTCAAGGATGCTATGAGTAACGGACCCCTTGCTGGATTCGGTATTGATAGTATGCGTGTTCGTCTATTTGACGGTTCTTTCCACGCGGTTGACTCCGATCAACTATCCTTCGAATTAGCAGCTAAGATGGGGTTCCGGGAAGCAGCTAAAAAAGCCAAACCCGTTCTACTTGAGCCTATCATGAAGTTGGAGGTTCTCACTCCTGATGAGTATACAGGGGATATTGTAGGTGACCTTAACCGACGACGAGGCCTTATGCAAGGAATGGATGCCAAAGGTACTGGTCAAGTGATTAAGGCTAAGGTTCCTTTATCTGAGATGTTTGGTTACGTAACGGATTTACGAACCATCTCTTCAGGACGAGCAACTTCGTCTATGGAGTTTGACTCATTTCAGCCTGCTCCAGAAGGTGTAGCTAAGAAAGTAATTGAAGAACGCAGTTAAGCAGTAAAAAGGTCCAATAATGACACAACGAATTCGCATAAAACTTAAATCCTACGACTACAATCTTGTAGACAAGTCTTCCGAGAAGATCGTAAAGACAGTTCGTAGCACAGGAGCTGTAGTGAGTGGTCCAATTCCACTTCCTACAAAGCGCAAGATATTTACCGTTTTGCGTTCACCTCACGTAAATAGTAAGTCTAAAGAACAATTTCAGCTTGATACCTACAAGCGTCTATTAGATATTTATTCGTCAACATCCAAAACAATCGATGCGCTGATGAAACTTGAACTTCCAAGTGGCGTCGATGTGGAAATCAAAGTATAACACTCATGAAAGCTATTTTAGGAACAAAGGTTGGGATGACCAACTTCACCGACGCTGAAGGCAATCGAATGCCCTGCACGGTAATTAGCGCTGGTCCTTGCAGCGTCATTCAAGTGAAGACCGAAGAAACGGATGGCTACAACGCTGTTCAAATCGGTTACGAGAATAAGAAAAGAAAACAAGTCGGACTATCAACAGCAGTTTCACAAGGTGCAGATGTTTGGGTAATACAAGCACTCATGGCAGTTTCACACGGCGATTGGTTTACAGTTGTTGAAAGAGCAAGTTTAG
>DLYY01000111.1:0-3296 GCA_003447535.1 Bacteroidota bacterium
TGCTCTCATCAACTTAAATTGCCCGAGTACTAAGGCAATTGTGAAAGGAATCTCTGTAATAAGGATAGTGGTAAATGTATGACCTTCTAATCCTAAGAAATGTCCGAGAGGGTGGCTAAAATACATCCCAATAATGCCGGTGCTGAGCAGGATAATCCAACCCTTCTGGTTAGACCACAATATTTGATTTCTAATAATGAGATTGAAACTTAAAATAGTAACAAGTGCTAGAAATCCCCGTGAAATAACTTCATTTAATTCGCTACTTACGTTGATTAAGGGAAGGAAGATAGTAATCAATGGCAAAGACATGCAATGTACTAAGCATAGGATACTTAAAATCCAAGAGAGATTAAACAAACGAATTTGGTTATTATCAATCATAGGATAAAGATAAACTTTTTTGCAACGTTGTTGCAAAAAAGAATCGTAATATCTATCGAGTAAATTTCTCTTTGATGCGCGCAGCATTACCTTGAAGACCACGCAGATAAAACAACTTCGCACGACGCACTTTACCTCGCTTAGTCACTTCAATTTTATCCACGAAAGGAGAAAAAAGAGGGAAAACACGCTCTACGCCGATACCACCGGACATTTTTCGTACGGTAAACATTTTATCTGTGCCTTCACCACGAACATTGATTACAACGCCTTTGTAGGTCTGGATTCTTTCCTTTTCTCCTTCCTTGATTTTGTAGTCAACAGATACAGTATCTCCTGCTTTAAACTCAGGGTGGTTGAATTCACTCGCTACGGCTTCTTGTACTTTAGCAATTCTTGCGTCCATGGTGTCTATTCTAAACGTTTAATAAAGTTTACCGATATTAATCGGACGCCAAAGATAGTGTAATCCCGTAAATTCTCGAAGATTTTCTCAAAAAGAAAGGAATCTAATTACTCAAGAAGATCGGGTCGACGTTCTTGAGTTCGTTTTTCACGTTGGTTATCCTTCCAATCTTGAATTTTTGAAGCATTACCTGAACGCAAAATCTCTGGAACTGGTTGGTCTCTCCAGGTTTCGGGTCGAGTGTATACAGGAGGTGCTAAAAGCCCATCTTGAAAGGAATCGGTCAATGCAGAGCTTTCATTGTTTAAAGCACCGGGAATCAATCGGCCAACGCTATCTACAATAATTGCTGCTCCGAGTTCACCTCCTGAGAGCACATAGTCACCAATCGATACCTCTCTTGTAACATAGGTAGCTCTTATGCGCTCGTCAATACCTTTGTAATGACCACAAATCAAAATAAGATGTGAGGCAAGCGATAGCTGATTAGCTGTGCCTTGATTCCAAGTTTTACCATCGGGAGCTAAGTAGATGATGTCATCGGCTTTTTTCCAATTGGGAATGGACTCAATTGCCTGAGCAATTGGTTCGCACATCATGACCATACCCGCGCCTCCACCATAGGCATAATCATCGATTTGTTTATGTTTTCCTCCACCAAAGGCGCGTATATCATGGACATGTACGTCGATTAACTCCCGTTCTTGAGCTCGTTTAAGGATGGAGTGGTTAAAGGGGCTATCAAGAAGTTTAGGTACTGCCGATAAGATATCTATGCGTAACATAATATTTCAAAGATACACATCTAACAAGCCATCAGGCAGTGAGAGCGTAAGTTGACCATTTTCGGCGAGTAGAACAACTTGAGGAGTGTGGGGCACAATAATCATGGAGCCCGATGTATGTTGTATTTCTACAATGCCATTGGCTGTGCTTTGGTCAATGCTCCGAACGACACCAATAAGCTCTCCATCGGCATCCACGGCATTCCATCCTATCCAAGATTCGATGTTTTCCGATTCTGGCAGTAGATGATTGAAATCTTCTTCACTGATGGCCAATGAGGCATTGACATATTGTTTGACCTCTTCTTCGCTTGAGCAATTTTCGAGCTTAATCACCCAGTCTCGGCCCTGTTGGCGTATGATTTCCTCGACAGAAAAGGGAATGAAGTCATAGCCAAAGTCAAGCCAGAGCCAGGAAGGGCTATCGATCACGAGATCATAGTCAAGGAAAATCCGAAGATTTCCTTTATAGCCATGAGGTCTTCCCACTTTACCAATGGTCTTGAGCGTTGGAATTGCGCTTTGCATGGCACAAAAATAAGAAAGGGAGCACCTAAGTGCTCCCTTCCATGAAAACCATTTATGTTGGTTAGACCCTATTTTGCGATAGCCACCTGTTGACTCATCATCCCGCCATTGTTACTTACTACAACGATGTAGATACCGTTGTTCAAGCTTTTCGTGCTTAATGTGTGCACTGAGCCAGCTGCGATTTCGTTAGCAACCATTTGGCCTGTCATGCTGTACATAGCGATGTTAGCATCAGCGAGCGCTTCACTTAAGCGGACTTCAACGTTGCTTCCGTTAGAGAAGATAGATACTTCTCCTGCAGCGAAATCATTGATCGAAGTAACGCCCTCGTTCACTTTGATCGTCATTGTTTCAGAAGACTCACATCCTTCAGCGCTGATCGCACGAACTTCTAGAGTGTAGTCACCAGCTTCAAGAGAACCTGTGAAAGAAGCACCGTTCGAAGGAACTAACTGTCCGTCGATGTAGAATTCGATGATATCACCTTCAGAAACGTTTGCATCGATTGTGAAAGACTCACTCGCTTCAACTTCAAGATCAGCAGGAAGGCTGATAGAAGGAGTAGCAGCTTGGCTAAGATCGATAGTAGCATTTACTGAGTAGTCAAGGAATTGAAGAGTAACGTTTTGCGCACCATCAAGACCAACAGTAATATCAGCAGAAGCTGTAGCAGAACCAGAAACTACATCTCCGTTATCGTTAGAGACTAAGTAGTTCCAAGATACTTGCTGACCATTAAGGACATACGAAGGGATATCCATAGAGATCATTGAAGAAGAAGAACAGTCACCATCCGTACCGCTTACTGTAATTCCAGGAGTTACGTGAATCAAGAAACGATCCGGGTTATCTCCAACATTCATAGAGAATGTATAGTTAGGCGATGAGTTCAAATCAGTCCACTCGTTAGACACTTTGTCTTCGAGGAACATAAGAGAACCTTCTGGGAACGACTCGTGGTCAAAGGCTAAGGTAAATACCCCATTAGCACCAGGAACAAGACCTAAAGGCACGGCTTCTCCTAATTGAGAAACGTTACGGCCGTTAAGTGCCTGCATTTCATCATACTTCTCAGTATAGAGAGTTGGTTGACCTGGAGCAGAAGGAAATTTGTAGGAATCATACAAAACATCAAATGCTGCAGTAGCATCCCCGCTGTAGTACACTGTTGTTAAATCGGCGTAACCGTT
>DLYY01000111.1:3649-15536 GCA_003447535.1 Bacteroidota bacterium
GTGAGAATACCACTCACTTTGAGCAAATACTGTTGACCCTGCGAAGAGAGTTGCAATAGAAAGTATGGCTAGCTTTTTCATGGAAAAAAATTTAAAGGTTAAAAAATAAGCTATGTATACTTTTACGGTAGATCCATCAAAAGGGATTCATTATTCCCGGAAAAAAATAAAATGTTTGCTAACCTGCTGTTTTCTAGCGAGTTAATAGGATAAAAAAGTAGATGGAAAGGAAGAAAATCTCCTAAGCGTTCTGAATGATCTCTTTGATATTGCCCTTAACTTTCGCGCAGAGTTCATCCACTGGAAGATCATCATCATCGTAACCAAATGGATCTTCAATCTCTTCTGCGATGAGTTCAAGTCCTACCATAGTGTAAAAGACAAGCATTACAATTGGAACGACAATGTAGATTGCTTTTATGTCCTCATCGGTGTTGTCCAAGAAGGCAAATGGAAGCATCATTGAAAAGAGCAGCACTACTCGTTTAATATGTAATGCATAGTTAAAAGGAATGGGTGTATTTCGAATACGCTCACAAGCACCGAGAATGTTGATGAGTTCTTGCATTTCATTTTCAAGGATTCTTAATTGATCACCATCAATAGTTTTGGATTGGTAGGCTTTATGAATCATTTGAGCCATTTGCTGTAAGATATAGTTTGGCTTATGATCAGCTTCTTTCCAGCCTTTCTTGAGCGCCGAAGGTATATCGGACTCTACATTGGAAAAATCACTTATTCGAAGATGTTCTTTGACCGTATAGAAAAAAGCGTAGATGGATTGATTGAATTGTTCGAAGGATTCATGATCTTTTCCCACTATAGTAGACCACTTAATGGCAAGATTACGTGTTGTATTGACCATTTTTCCTAATTGCTTACGTCCTTCCCACCATCTGTCATAGGCACTGTTGGTTCGAAAGACCAAGAGTAGACCCAAGACGATTCCCAGCATTTTAAACACAGTGGTGTCCAAGCTTAGTCCGGGGAAAAAGCGCTCATGGGCGAGAATAATCAGTGCGGTGTATACCCCAACAACAAGTACACTTGAAAAGTGGCCCCGAACATGTTTTAAGCCATGTCGAAATAAAAAGAGGAACCAATTTTTTGTGTTATACTTTATCATCTCGTATCAATTAGAATGCAAGTTTAGCCATTTATCCTGTAATTTCTGACGTGAGTCTAAAGGCGTTCAGCCCAGATATTTTTGTTGCTCTTTTTTGGGAAGGCCTGCTAAAACGAGGTTATAGCTCATTTCAACCCAATCTTTTATATGTCGTTGCAATCCATTGTATTCCGTATCAATTTGTATCCAATGATTTTTGGAGAGATAGGCTGGCTCTGAAATGCCATGATGTGACTCTTTTAATTCTTCTATGCTTTCGGAGGAGTGCTTTAGAATGATTATCCCGTTTTTTTCTAGAGGAATTAGAGCAAACATTTTTTCGCCGACTTTATACACCAGCGTTTGCTTATTAAAGGGAAAACACTCTTCGGCATAGGGTAGCATCTCGCATAAGTCCATTAATACGTTATGTGTCACAATGAAAACGTTACACAAGTCTTTTAATCCCTTCGACAACGACCTCTGGCACAAAGGGAGAAACATCTCCTTTCCCTCGGAGAATTTCACGGACAATGGTAGAGCTGATCGAAGAGTATGTCGGCCTTGAAATAATGAGGAAGGTTTCTATATCCTCAGCCATCGCATGATTTAAGTGTGCGATGGTTTTTTCATATTCAAAGTCTGCTGCACTGCGAATTCCTCGGACGATATAGTTAGCTTTTACTGCTTTACAGAAATCTACAGTCAGGCCTTCGTAGGTCGTTACTTCAAGTTTTTGCTCGTTGGGGAAGAGTTGCTCAATCCAAGCTTTCCTTTCCTCAATAGGGAAGAGCCCACGCTTTTGACTGTTTTGACCGATAGCAACAATGATTTTATCAAACAAGGGAAGCGATCGCTGCACGACGTCAACGTGGCCAAGGGTTATGGGGTCAAAAGACCCTGGGAAAACTGCAATCTTACTCATTTCTGCACTTCTTCTTTTGTAAAGATGGCAAAAATCGTTTGACCATAGTTACGGGATTCTAAAAAATGAGGATGATGGGTGAAGTCATGATTTGGATTATGCTCTAAGATGAGGTAACCAACATCATTGATCATATTTTGGGTTATAATGACATCAGGTAAGGTATCAAGCTTTGGCATTCCATAAGGAGGTCCAGCAAAAATCAAGTCATAGGAAGTTTCGCAACGCTCTATGTACTTAAATACATCCATCGAGAAGATCTTGTGGTTGGGAATCTCTAGGGTTTGGGAGGTTTGTTTTATAAAGTTTAGGCAAGGTTTATGCCGTTCAACGCTTGTAATATCTTGACATCCTCTAGAAGCAAACTCATAGGACATGGCTCCCGTGCCACTGAAAAGATCAAGAAAAGAGATCTTGTCAAAATTGAAACGATTACTTAGGATATTAAACAACCCTTCCTTGGCGATATCTGTTGTGGGCCGAGTTGGCTTGAATTTAGGTTGACGAAGTGGTCTTCCACGAAATTGTCCTCCGATTATGCGCATGGTTACCTCTGTTAATTGTCCACTGAGTTAAGTAGGCCTTCGAAGCTATTTCCCAAAAACACTTTGGCAATTCTCACTTGAAGTTCATGACTTACTGTATCATCAAGATCCTTCTCCGTGAGACACTGAAAAAAAGTAGTTTCAGGTTCGAGATGAAGTTCTTGTATGCTTTGATAGATGTAGTATAGCATCATTGAATGGCTTGTACATGGAAATGATTGGTAAAACAGCAGTCGATTATGGCGAATATGGGCAATATATAACCTTTGATTTATCTCCATACAATGCAGTGTATCTTCTCCTGTCTCGGAACGCAAGCATCCTTTGAGCCAAGTCGATGCGATATGGTGCTTTGGTAAGTGCTCTTTGTTGCACCCCTTTGCGTCTAACGTTGTTGTTTCATGTGTAAAAGCCCAAAACAAGTATAGGTTTTTAGCGACCTTTTTATGCTGTATCACAAAATCCGCTGCTTGGTAATGACTAAAATGAGCTTTGAATAGGTTCTCCTCTTCCTGTGTGCTTAGTTGTTCAGGATGAAGCAAATGAAATTTACTTGAAAAAAATCGATGGCTATCTTGCTCTATCTCTTTCTCATCATGCAAAGCATTCCATTGCCTTCCGTCAAAAGCAACGATTAGGCAGGTTTCGTCATATAGGTGAATCGTGGGAGTAACCAAGCCTCAGCCTTTATTCGTCTCCTTTTTTGTCCGAAGCCCAGTTCTTTCTTTCATCACCCACTTCAATGCCTGAGCCTGCAGGCTTTAACTCACCTTGTACGGTAAGCGTAATGGGGCTTTGATCGATTAATGTCTGTTTAGCACTGTGTAATGGGCCTTTAAAGACAGCATAGCCCGGAGGATTGATTCCATCTAAGAATCCTAGATAATCATCTCGACTAATTTCAATAGCCAATACATTGAATTTGCCTAGGCGTAGGTTGAAATTGCTTTTTTCAATCACAGCATCGCTAAAGGCATCCATTACAAGTTGGTTATGGATGTCTCGTTGAACTTTGTTGTAGTTTTCATCCACTAAAATGCTAAACTCTTCAAAGCTTGCATCATCTCCTATTCCATCATTGGTTACGCGGTTTGCTAGGCTTAAAATTTTCTTGAAGTTCATATCCCACTCGATGGAAAAGATTTGCCATGCCGTTGAATCTGCCGTTGAGTCGGCAATCACCACATTGAATGCTTTGAAAGCCTCAATTTTATGCTGATTGTATGCATCATTAAAGGTTTCTTCAAAAGAAGTTTCAACGGCCTCTAGTCGAACCTGAAAGCTGCTTTCATCAAGATTTACCAAATGGAGATTACTTGCCAAAACATCCTTGAAGTCCATAAAACGTCTTGTAGAATTACTGAATAGATTTCCTGCATACTTTTCATAAACGGATGCATTGGCCTTATTCTCATCATTGGTGGAGAGATTAATACTACCCCGCACTCCTTTTTGGTAATACGTGTAAAGATCCTGGTATATCTTGACAAAGCTGCCCTCGTGAGATACTTTCTGAAAGGCTTCGGTAATGTAGTATCCGGAAGAATCCACGGAAAATGTAAAGGTCAGTGGGCCGATGTCATCATTAAACATCGAGACGATATCGACAATTCCCACCGTTTTGACTTTGTCTGAAATCTTTTTATTTGATGTAAAGATGTTATTCGCAATGGATCGCCAAGTATTGAAATCTCCTCTGTTTTGTTCTAGTTCATTTCGGTAAATCTTTGTGAAACCGTCGGCTTTAGAATCTTGAGTGTACAACCATACAGAAAGGGTGTTGCTATTCCCTCCATTGAGCATGGAAACAACTTGGCTGCCCAAAGAAAATCTTGTATGAATCGCCTGGGCTAGACTATCTGGTGTGCCTAATTGTTCGAGGGTTGTCAGGTCGGCAGTATCCAAAGCATCTTGTTCGAATTCCATAACCTCTTTAAGAAAGGCTAAGTCATTGAAATTGCTATCGGCCAAGGTGTTTTGAATGGCCTCTAGTGTAATAGCCTTTGGGTACCGTGCTATCCAATTGTTGTGGTAGGCTAGGTCGGTTTGTGCTAAATCGCGAATCAGGTAATCCATACTTAATAAATCAGCAAGTGTTCTTGCTAGTTCTGTTTGGATTTCAATCAGACGACTTTTTCTAGGGGATAGAGGGCCGTTACTCACAAGAATGGCTTCTTGATTAAGAATGTTCGCTAGATAGGTGTTCGCAACTTCGGCAAGTTCTGCTTGATAGACTTCAAAGTTTGCCATAATCCATTCTTGAGTCAATTCAAGCGACACGTCATCCAATCGAACTGTATTTTCCTTGTTATAAACTGCTTTAAGTCGATCAATAAGTCGGTTACCTGAAGAGAAGATAAACTCAATATGGCCGATTGTTGGCCTAACCGCGCTGATGATTCTTCCAATTCGCTCATTATTGAGCTGGGTAAGTACTAGATCTTCAAGGTTCGTTGTTGAATCACGTAAAGTATCTGCAGGGCTATAAAGCGCTTGCTCAAGTTTTGCAATTTGTACGCTGTCCTGCGATCGGAAAATTATAGCTACAGTGGTTTTGGGTTTGTTGGTATATAAATCAGCGACGTACTTGTTTGACATATTGGACAAGACCCATTGCTTTGTCAATACATTTAGGGTGTCTTCAAGTGACTCTTCATTCGCCTCATCATAGAGCCCGTCAATTTGACTTGTAATGATGGAGATGCGATGTAAAAAACTAAACTCAACAAGCATCTTGAGTTTTGCTTGATCTGAGATGAGCGCATCGTTTATAGCTGCAGCCGTTGTCGCGTTGTAATTTATCCATGATTCAAGCTCTTTGGAGCTTGTGGCATAGGCTAATTGTGCGAACGTATTGTTTTGCTCGATATGCAGTTTTTGGAATTCAATCAAGCTTTCCATTTTACCTCGTACCGATTCATCTTGCTCGCTAATAGAAACCTGAACTTCGTTGTAAAATCCTATATAGCCAAGAATCTGAGCTGCTAAAATCAATGCTAGATTAGCAAAGACGCAAATTAGACCGATTTTAATGTTCTTTTGGTTGCTTGCATTCATCGTAAACAATTTGAATGGAAAGGTAATGATTTTTGGCGCTTTCAAGAAGATACTTGTGCGGTTTGGATTCAAAAAAAGAGGGAATTGCTGAGGGCATTGACTACCTTGCCGGCTGATGGACAATAAATGAGACAATTGAACTATTCGTATCGACGAATTTTTAATATTGCCCTCCCACTGATTCTTGGAAATCTGGCGTACTCTGCAATTGGATTTGCCGATATGTATTTTATGAAGTTTGTCGGCCCGATTGAGCAAGGCGCTATAAGCTATGTAGGCCACTTGTACACTACTATATTTATCATGGGATATGCCTATTGTAAAGGGGTTCAAATTCTGGTAGCAAACCAAGTTGGTGCAAATGCCTTGGACAAAGTGGGAGCCATCGTTGATCATGCGATGATCACCTTGCTTGCTATGGCTATGTTCCTTCTTTTGCTCGTGGATCAATTTGGTTTGACCTTATTGTCGGCATTGCTCAATACACCAGAAGCGATTGAAGCCTCGTGGGATTACCTCTCCATTCGGAAAATTGGATTTGGATTTTCTTTTCTTGGCTGTGTAATGTTGGCCATGTATAGCGGAATTGAGCGCACTAAAATTCTTGCCGTTGCTATCGTTTCCATGTCTGTGACTAACATCGTTTTGAATTGGGTTTTTGTTTTTGGAAAATTTGGTCTTGAGCCGATGGGAATTCGTGGTGCTGCGTGGGCTTCAAACATTGCAGAAGTTGTTTCCCTTGCGGTTTTTATCGGTGGATTGATTTATCAACGATTGATTCCAAGACTCAAGATTTTTCATTTTAAGGCGTTTAGTCGTCAACTGTTTTCTCAAATCAATTGGACGTCTTTACCGCTTATCTTTCAAGCGATTGTTGCCTTGACTACATGGTTTCTATTTTTTACCCTTGTCGAGCGAAAATTGGGATCAACGGCTTGGGCTGCTTCCGGACCGGTGAAAAATCTCTACACTCTTTTTGGAGTAACTTCCTATGCCTTCGCCTCTACAACCAATACTGCGGTTGGAAATCTTATTGGTAAGGGAGCCTATGATGAGATTATTCCTACGGTTAAACGACTGATTAGTTTAAGCCTTTTGGTCGCTGTCATTGTGACTATTCCTGTCCTTCTGATGCCAAGAACCCTTCTACTGTGGATTACAACCCCTGAGTTAGTAGAAGTAGGTTTGATGACACTCTATGTCTCAATGGCCTCGTTGTGGTTGTACTCTACAGCTACGATTTTGTTTAATGCTATAGTGGGCTTGGGACAAACTACTTGGTCTCTTGTTATTGAGATTCTAAGTTGTATTGGCTTCGTAGCATCCTTAATTATTATATTTTATGGTCTAGATTTCAATAGCTTAGCCTGGGGGTGGTCTAGTGAAGTATTTTATTGGCTATTGATAGGAGGCTTGGGCTTAGCTTGGTTTAAATGGTTCTTTCCTAAGACTATCGAGCAAATCAAAAATTCGTAGAAGGCCTTACGGGTGCAATTTTCTATCTTCATTGTTAAAGGGTATTTATGGCGCCAAGGTAAATCGTTGGTGGGACTAAAAAATTGATCTAAAGCAGATGAACAAAAAAAAAGATTTACAACAACGTAAAGAAATTGCAAAGTTGGGTGGAGGCGAAGAGCGTATTGAAAAACAACATGCCAAGGGAAAGTTAACTGCTAGGGAACGAATAGATGTCTTGCTCGACGAAGGTAGCTTTGAGGAGATTGGGATGTTTGTTGAAGCTCGTACAGCTCAGAACAATCAATCATTTTATGGGGATGGGGTCGTTACTGGTTTTGGCAAAATTCAAGGAAGATTAGTCTACATATACAGCCAAGATTTTACCGTTTTCGGCGGGTCGTTAAGTGAGACGCACGCAGAAAAAATATGTAAGATTATGGATCTTGCGATGCAGAATGGTGCGCCGGTTGTTGGATTAAATGATAGTGGAGGTGCGCGTATCCAAGATGGCGTAAAGAGCCTAGGAGGATATGCAGATATTTTCTATCGCAATACAAGAGCAAGCGGTGTTGTGCCTCAGATTAGCGCGATTTTAGGTCCTTGCGCTGGGGGAGCGGTCTATTCACCGGCCATTACAGACTTCATCTTGATGGTGGAAAAAACATCCTACATGTTTGTTACAGGGCCTAATGTTGTAAAAACAGTGACACACGAAGAAGTTACTTCTGAGGAGTTAGGAGGCGCTCAAAGCCATGCTAGCAAGTCTGGAGTGACTCATTGCACTTTTGCCGATGAGATTAAGGCCTTACGGGGTGTTGAGCAACTATTGTCCTACATACCTCAAAACTGTGAAGACAACCCTCCGTTAGCCGAAGCATTCGAACCTGATTTATCAGGAAAATCATTGGAAGATATAATGCCCACGTCAGCATCTCAGCCTTATGACATGCGGGAAGTGCTCTATGCCATCATTGATGAAAACAGCTTTTTTGAAATCCACAAGGAATATGCTGAAAATATACTCGTTGGATTTGCCAGAATAGAAGGTAGATCCGTGGGTATTGTTGCCAATCAGCCTGCAGTACTCGCAGGTGTTTTAGATATTGAATCTTCGAGAAAAGGAGCTCGATTTGTACGCTTTTGCGACAGTTTTAACATTCCTTTAGTTACCCTTGTAGATGTTCCTGGATTTTTACCTGGAACCGATCAAGAATGGAATGGGATCATATCTAATGGCGCTAAGCTGCTTTACGCTTATGCAGAAGCCACTGTTCCTAAAATCACGATAATAACCCGTAAAGCCTATGGAGGAGCTTACGATGTTATGTCTTCAAAACATATAGGAGGAGACTTAAATTATGCTTGGCCAGATGCAGAAATTGCTGTAATGGGACCACAGGGTGCATCAGAAATTATCTATAAACATGAAATCAAACATGCCGATGATCCAGAGTCTATGCTTCAGGAAAAAGTAGCGGCTTACCAAGAAGAATTTATGAATCCTTATAAAGCTGCTGCTCGAGGATTTATCGATGCGGTTATTCTGCCGGAAGAAAGTCGTGCTAAGATTGCTCGAGGTCTGGATATGCTTTCTCAAAAGGTCGATAACTTACCTCGTAAAAAACACGGCAACATTCCCTTGTAATCTGACGTTTTTTTAGGGCTATCCACAATTATCCAATGGCGTGAAGAATATTTACAAAAGATGCACAAGGCATTATCTATCTTTCCTTTTAAGATCTAAGTGAGATTATGTTTGATAGGGATTTTGATGGCTTTATGAGTGACCTCGGTCGCATCATCCAAAAGTATGAGACTGCGAAGGCAATTGGTGATTTTATTTACCTAGAAGTCTCCGAATATGAGGAGCTGTTCGATCATTATTTTTCTACCGGGGACTTTCAACAAGCTATAAGTTTGATTCAAGGAGGATGCAAAGCTCATCCTTATGCAGGGTCCTTGAGTCTAAAGCATGCAGAGGTTCTGTTAGAACTTGGCCAATTGGAACAAGCAGAAGAGTGGCTAGATATTGCTGAGAGTTTACAACCCAATGATCTACAGATTGTGCTTAATCGAGCGGATCTTTTTGCCATGCGGGATAAACACCAACAGGCCATCGATCTTGTGAACGACCGTCTGCGAATAGCTTCCAAAGAAGAGGCCATTGAATTATACATCGAATTGGCTGACATTTATGAAGATGTTGAGCACTACGTCGAAGTTATAGAGGCCCTTGAGGCATTGCTAAAAATCAATCCTAAGCATGTAGATGCGCTCAATCGGCTATGGTTTGCTGTGGAGTTAACGGGTATGTATGGGAAAAGTGTAGAGATCCATCAAGGACTATTGGATAATGACCCATATCATGAGGCGGCTTGGTTCAACATTGCTCAGGCTTATATCGGAATGGAAAACCTAAAAGAGGCGATTTCTGCCTTGGAATTTGTCTTGGCCATCAATGAAGGACATGATGCGGCATCGATATTATGTGCCGACCTGTACATGGAATTACAGGATTATGAAAAGGCGTTGGCCTTGTATCATTCTGTTCTTGAGTTAAACCTTCCTAATCGTGATGTCTTTCTTCGTTTAGCGAATTGCTATGCTATGGTAAATGACGTGGATGAAGCCAAGGTATACTATCGAAGGTGTATATCATTAGATCCAAGAAATGATGAGGCCTTCTATGGTCTTGGTTGTTGTTTGTTAGCTGAAGAAAAATATGAAGATTGCCTTTCCCCTTTGGAAAAGGCTGTGCGATTAAATCGTAGCAATCTCGATTATTCTATCACGTTGATGGAAGCCTATAAGGAACTTAGTGATTGGGAGTTAGCGATTTCGCTACTTAAAGATATCGTTAAGGATAATCCTGACAATCAACGACTAATGATGGAACTCGCCATGCTCTATGTTGAAGCTGAGGAGGTTCAAGATGCTATTGACTGGTTAGAAGATTGTATCGAGCTTTTTCCTCATGAGGCGGATTTTTATTTTGCCCATGCCGTATACTGCTATACTTTGGGCCGCAGAAATCAAGCCATTGTCAGTGCAGAACAAGGTATGGTTTGTGACGAGCGGCGGGCAAGTCATTGGATTTTATCTGAGCCTTACATGGCTGAAGATCCACTTTTTGCTAATTTTTTGCGCACATAAAATCATACATTGGGCGCATGTCAATTAGACGATATATTCAGACGTTTGCTGTAGGCTTAGCTATGGGAATAGCGAATGTCATTCCAGGAGTTTCTGGTGGAACTATAGCGCTTGTTGGTGGGGTGTATACGGATATATTCTCCTCACTTAGACGGATAGATAAGCATTTTATTCGATTATTGCTTCGCTTTAAATGGTTTGATGCCATCAAATATGTCAATGGTGGATTTCTAGCGGTGTTATTTTTTGGTGTGGTGGTTGGAATCATTGCCCTTGCCAATGTTTTATCTGGTTTGTTGTGTGCTTACCCGATGCAAGTGAATGCCCTCTTCTTTGGACTTATCCTAGCTTCGGTATATACTGTTATCAAATGGGTGGATGAGCGATCTATGCTCACCTTTGTGCTTTTTGTAGTGGGTGTGGCTATTGCAATGGGTGTAGGGTTCCTTCCTCCAATGAAAGGAGGTGATGGCTTTGTCTACATGGCCTTGTGTGGCTTAGTAGCTGCCTGTAGTATGGTCCTTCCAGGGCTAAGCGGGTCTTACATTTTACTGCTTATGGGAAGTTATGCTACGGTGGTCAATGCGGTTTCAGATATCGAATTTTCCATATTAGTGCCTCTTGCTATCGGCGCAGGATTTGGACTTTTAGCCTTGACTCGAATTATTGCCATGCTTTTTGAACGAGCTAAGAGTGAAACCTTGGCATTGATGGCTGGATTCGTCTTTGGATCACTTTATGTCATCTGGCCTTGGAAAGAAGCAGTTTATCAGAAAAATGCCCAAGGCGAACCATTGGATAAATACGGTCAATTGGTTGCTAATGCTTGTGAAGACGGTCTGATTGTTGAATACGTGCGATGGATTCCATCTTCGGATAGCTTGGGTGATGTAAACTTTTGGATCATGCTTGGGTTTATGTTTCTCGGTGTCGGAGCTGTTCTAGGAATAGAGTATCTCGGAAAAGAAAACAACGGTTAAAGATGAAACTCGGCCTCTTGGGAAAAGATATAGGGCATTCGATGAGTCCATCCCTGTTTAGCAAAAGAGTAGAGGCTTTGAAGGGGAGCTATTCCTTATGTTCATGCAATAGCCTAGAGGATGTTTTAGGCTACCTTATGGAAGATTATGATGGCTTCAATGTAACAATGCCTTACAAGTCAAGTATCATGGACTTGCTCGATGTCCTAGATCCGGAGGCAGAGGCGATAGGGGCGGTAAATACCTTACTACGTTGCAAAGACGGTTGGAAGGGCTATAACACCGATATCAAGGGTATAGAAGAAACGTTATCACCTCACATTACGACTTGGCATACCAAGGCACTGATTTTGGGCACAGGAGGTGCTGCAAGAGCAGCAGCTCACGTTCTCCGAAGTTGGGAGATCTGGCCAACTTTTGTATCGCGGAGTCTATCGAACGAGGATACGCTGCGATATAGTGATTTAGATCATCATGTTATTCAGGAGTATTTATTGATAATCAATGCGAGTCCTGTGGGACAGTGGCCCGGTGTAGAGCAGCGTCCGTTGATTCCTTATGAGTCAATAGGTCATGAACACCTTGTGTTTGATATGGTTTATAATCCTGTGATGACATCCCTTTTGAAAGCGGTAGTAAAACAAGGTGGTAAAACACTTGATGG
>DLYY01000033.1 GCA_003447535.1 Bacteroidota bacterium
GCGAGAATAGCACCTGCCAAACGATGACCCACTATTAAGATTGGGTTCATTCTTAATAGATTACGAGTTGCATTTGCGATGAACGCGGAATTCAATGGGTGTAGTAGTAATGAGGGTATTAAAATTGATTTCGCAAATATTGGTATTCATTGCCTGTGTTTATTTAGCCATACAGTTGTTCACTCTAGATGAAATTAAATTAATTAACACAAAAAATGAATCCAATGAATCGTTCTCTCATGATTTGATCATTACAGAGAATCTCCTTACGGGTGCATCGAATAAGACAAAAGAGGAAGCAAATTATTTGAGCTTAATAACTAGCCAAATCATAGATGCAGGCAGTGATATTTTGCTTACAATCGGCAAACCTGATAAGCTAGGATATGATTTCACGCCGTATCAACATGGATTTGAAATTATTGATTTCCTGGAATCGCTTGGGACCATCAGGATAAGGGTTGATGATCCGATTTCTTTTGCACATTTTTTAGCTGATAATGAGAATGGATTTGAGTTCGAACAGAATGTACGATTAAAGCTTCCAACCGTACCAGAACAACGAATTCTTGAAGCGGAAGAGCCTTTTTCAGGTCATTCAATGAACTGGGTTGGTGCTCAGGATGATCGTCAAGAGTCAGGTCGAGGCATTACAATAGCCGTGCTCGACACCGGCATAGACATAAACCACGAATCTCTGCTTGGATTAAATTACAGAGAGGTGTCGTTGCTGGATGACGGTGAGGAGGACGGTGTTGGTCATGGCACTGGTATAGCTTCAATTATTGCCGGTCAAACAGATGCGTTTTTAGGGTTAGCTCCGTCCAGTGAAGTCTTATCTGTTAAAGTATTGAACTCTGATGGAGTCGGAGATTCTTTTACGATTGCCAAGGGGATCGTTTTGGCTGTCGATCAAGGTGCGGATATCATAAACCTAAGTTTAGGAGGGTTTTCTTCCTCGGCTGCAATGGATCAAGCTATACAATATGCAAAATCCAAGGATGTGTTACTTGTATCTGCAGTTGGTAATGATGGGACTGAGGGAGTACTTTATCCGGCAAGACATAAAGATGTTATCGCGGTTTCATCGGTTGATGCCAAGTCCAGGATCTCGAGTTTTGCTAGTTACGGCCCTGAGGTTGATCTTGCTGCACCTGGAGTCGGCATCGTTACAGCATGGGAGGATAATCATTTCGTAGAATTCAGTGGGACATCCATTGCAACCGCCTTCGTTTCTGGTGCTCTAGCACATGAATTATCGAAATCTCCTTCGCAAAACAAAAAAGGTGTATTAGAGGCACTGTATAGTAATTTAGATGAGGCAGAGAAACTCGGTAAAGACATTCGGGCGGGCAGGGGAGTGGTTAACCTCCGAAGACTTGAGCAAAGAAACACACCCGGGATAGTTGATGCCGCAGTTATCGGCTATTATTTTGATTCTAATAACCTTTCTTCTCCAGGTACCATCCCTTTCCAAGTTACTGTTCAAAATCAAGGAACAGCATGGATTCAGAGTATGAGCCTGAAGGTAAATTACAAAGGCTTAGAGAAGAATTTCAGACTAGGGAATATGAGTGCTGGTGAATCAAGAAGTGAAACGCTCTATTTTGATTCAGATAGTCCTGAGAAAACACTATCTATAAGGTCAGAATTGTCTCTTTTGGGTCAATCGGATGTTTTTCCCAAAAATAATGTGAGGAAGAGCAGCTTAATACTTCCCTGAGGCAAATATATTACGCTGCATTTCTCTTGCTTGCTGGCAGGGGAGAGATTTTAGCTTTACCCTTTCCTCGAACTACTGCCGCACTTATGGTGACGCGTACAGGTTCCTCAAGTGCGGGGAGGTCATACATTACATCCAGCATAATATTTTCCATAATCGAACGAAGGGCCCTCGCTCCAGTTTTCATCGAAATAGCTTGTTCGCAGATGCTAAGGATTGCTTCGCGTGTAAAATGCAATTCAGCATCTTCCATCAGGAAAAGTTTTCTATACTGTTTAAGTAGAGAATTTTTGGTTTCCTTCAGTACCCTTACCAGTTCTTGCTGAGAAAGTTCCTCAAGTACTGATACGACCGGAAGGCGTCCAATAAATTCAGGAATTAGTCCATATTTGACCAGATCTTCAGGACGCACCTCACCCAGTAATTCCTCTTTATCTTTGGGCATCTCGGAATTGTAACCAACCATCCGGCTACCAAGCCTTTGCTCGACAATTTGATCCAAATCTACAAAAGCTCCTCCGCAAATAAAAAGCACATTAGCTGTATCTAATTGAATGTAATCTTGATTGGGGTGTTTTCTGCCACCTTGTGGTGGCACATTACACACAGTTCCTTCAAGGATTTTTAGAAGTGCTTGCTGTACTCCTTCCCCAGAGACATCGCGAGTGATCGACACATTGTCTGTTTTTCTGCCTATCTTGTCTATCTCATCTACATAGATTATCCCACACTGAGCTCTCTCAACATTTTGATCAGCTGATTGGAGGAGTCGTAACACAATGTTCTCAACATCATCCCCGACATAGCCAGCCTCCGTTAGAGTTGTTGCATCAGCAATTGCAAAAGGTACATCGAGCAGGTTCGCCAATGTTCTTGCTAGGTAAGTTTTCCCGCTTCCTGTGGGCCCAAGCAGAAGAACATTGCTTTTTTCAATTTCAACATCTTTAAGGTCTTCGCTCGTAAAAGGGTTAGCTGCGGGACCTGTGTTTATACCCATCTCACTTGCGAGACGTTTATAATGATTATGTACAGCGACTGACAAAACTTTTTTCGCATGATCCTGACCAATAACATGCTCGTCTAGATGGGCCTTTATTGCCGCTGGTTTGAGCAAATTGAAAATAGGTTTTTCGCTCGATTCCTTGGGGACCTGCTGATTCTCTCCCAGTTCGCGATCGATTATAGTTTTGCAGACGCGAACACAAGAGTCGCAAATAAATACGCTCGCAGGCCCGGCAATCATCTTCTTGACCTCATTCTGTGGTTTACCGCAAAATGAGCAAAAGTTGATTTTGGTGGGCTTTGCCATGAGCTTGTTCCTATTCTGAAGGCTTTTGTGAAATTACCTCGTCTACCAAGCCATAATCTTTGGCTTCTTCAGCGGACATGTAATAATCCCTGTCGGAATCTTTTTCCAACTGCCCAATCGATTTGCCGCTATGTTTTGACAAGATATTGTTGATGGTTTTTCTCCATCTTAAAATTTCCTTCGCTGCGATCGAAATATCTGATGTCTGTCCGCCTGCACCCCCGCTGGGTTGATGAATCATGACGCGACTATTGGGGAGTGCGTACCTTTTTCCTGGAGTGCCAGCCGCTAGAATAACAGTACTCATGCTTGCCGCCATCCCGATGCAATAGGTTACTATATCGCATTGCATAAAATTTAAAGTGTCATAAATCGCCATACCATCTGAAACGCTTCCACCAGGAGAATTTATATAGACATGTATGTCTTTCTTTGGATCTTCCATTTGCAAGAAGAGTAATTGTGCAATGATTGAATTTGCAACATAGTCATCTATGGGTGTTCCGATGAAAACGATACGATCACGAAGGAGCCTACTATAAATATCCCAAGCACGTTCTTG
>DLYY01000164.1 GCA_003447535.1 Bacteroidota bacterium
GCATATCGATAAAATCGATAATAATGATACCCCCCAAATCACGCAATCTCAGCTGTCGAGCAATTTCATCCACTGCATCAGTATTCACGGCTAAAGCATTGGTCTCTTGATCACCCTTCATAGCAACCTTCCCTCCGCTATTCACGTCAACAACATGCATGGCTTCAGTATGATCCAAAACCAAATACGGCCCTTTGGCAAAGGTCACCGAGTGGCCAAATAGATTTTTTATCTGCTTTGTTACTCCGAATTGATCAAAAATTGGTTTATCTCCGCGATGATGCCGCAGAATATTATTGTCCAGCTCTGCAAAGTCCCCGATATAATCAATCAGGCTATTGTAGATTGTTTCGCTATCCGTAATTACTGCATTAAACGAAGAATTTAACATATCTCTAATCGTAGTCGTCGTCTTATCCAACTCGGAGTGTATAACGGTCCGGGGATTTGCATTGTGCACCTTAGCTATTGCCGTGTACCACTTTTTAAGTAGCGACTCCAAGTCCTGATGTAATTCAGATGACTTCTTCCCCTGTGCATTGGTGCGAATTATAACCCCAAAGTTTTTCGGCTTTAAACTCTCGATTAGCCGCTTTAAACGCTTCCGTTCTGACTCATTGGCAACCTTTCGAGAAACCCCTACTTGGTTGGAAAAGGGGGTAAGAATTAGATATCGCCCTGCTATAGAAACCTCCGTAGTCATTCTTGGACCCTTGGTTGAAATAGGCTCCTTATAGACTTGGAAGGGCAGGATTTGTTTTGGCTTTAATATATCCTCTACCTTTCCCTCTTTGTCCATGACCTCTTGGACTTTAAGGCGTTCTAAATTGTAGTCCTTATGCTTACCTGAGAGAATGCCATGCATATAATATGCATAGGTTGTAAATAAAGGCCCCATATCCGTGTAATGCAAAAATGCATCACGTGGCCCTCCTATATCTATAAAGGCTGCATTCATACCCGGCATGACCTTTTTCACACGCCCCAGAATGATGTCACCGACCTTTAAAGACTCGTCTTGAGAGTCCTGGTGTAACTCTACAAGCCTTTGATTCTCTAGCAAAGCAAGCTGGACTTGATCGCGCTTTGCACTGATTACAAGTTCCTTTCTCACTTAATTAATTTTATGACACAAAAGTTACTTCTTCTTGTGTCGATTACGTCTTAATCGCTTTTTACGCTTATGCGTTGCAATCTTATGTCGTTTTCTTTTTTTACCGCTTGGCATAATAGATTCTTTGAATTTGTTAGTAAAGGTTTTCCTCTAAAAACGCATTATAAGTATATGTTTAATTCTTGTGCTAACCGATTCACCAATATAGTGTAGTCAAAATTAACAGACTGCAAAGATAGGAGATTTTCTAAAAACAGCCTCCCATTTTCTGGATTATCTTGAAAGGTCATCGAGAGATAGTCCTTGATCTTTAAGAAATATTCTTCCTGTTTTTTGGATTGCCCACTTAAGCCAGTTAAGAAATAAAGACGAGATAATGCCTCTACCTGATACGGGTTATACTGTAAGACCTTGTTTTTATATATCCGGACGGAGGCCATTACATTTTGTGGCTGTAGACCCTGAGACAATATCTCATCAGTGTGCGCAATATATCGCTCACACAAGGCATCTATACGCCCCCTGTGCTCTGAAACGACTGCTTCATCATCCATTTTGCCAACCGTGATGTCATAATCAATTAAAAATTGCATCAAACTGCTGGCACGAGATAATGTATTGGTGTCTATTGTGGCATTTGCCGAGAGCTGATACATGATGTTATCAAATCGAGTGGCCCAACGCTCTCTATATAGCACACCCAACAAGTTTGATTGGCCTATAACGGCTAAGGAATCATCTAGTGTTTTTGCCTCTGTGGACAATACGTGCGCGTAAAGTGACAAGGAAACCTCCTGTTGTCCTTCATCTTCTAAATGCCGAGCATGTACTACATTATTTGTAAATCGTAAGCCTATAAAGGAAAGGACTATTATCGCAAGTATGCTTATCCAAACAGCTGTTGCATAAACCTTACTATTCTTCATCTTCCACCTTCAGAAGCTTGACCTGCTCTGAGAACACTTTTGAGGGTTTAAAGGCCGGAATGTAGTGGGCTGGTATTTCAATAACTTCATTTTTCTTGATGTTCCGGCCTAATTTCTTAGCTCGCTTTTTAACCACAAACGATCCAAACCCTCTGATATATACATTTTCGCCATCTTCCAAGGCATCTTTAACTTCCTTAAAAAAACTTTCTAATGACACGAGCACATCAACCTTATTTACGCCTGTTTCTTCAGAAATTTTATTGACAAGATCTGCTTTTCTCATAATGTGTTGGGTTTGAGTGTCTTAGTTCGTTTAGTAATTTTAAGAAATTCTTTTCAAATTCTAAAGATTTCCGGAAGAACTTTTCTTTTTATTTGGCAATTCCGCTCATGAAACTCGAAATTCTCATACATAGCATTAAACAATGGCACAAAGGATCTGGTATTCAGCACGACTGGAAATCTAATAGTCCCTATCAAGCATGGGTTGTAGAAACCATCTTACAGCAAACAAGAATTGCCCAGGGGGGCGCGTACATCCAGCGGTTTTTACAACGGTTTCCGGATGTCTCTAGTCTTGCCAAGGCGGCAGTCGATGATGTATTACGGGTTTGGGAGGGACTAGGCTATTACCGAAGAGCTCACCTAATGCATAAAGCGGCACAAATGGTTGAAGAAAAAGGTCAGTGGCCAGAAACCAAAGAAGAATGGCTTATTCTTCCGGGCATAGGACCGTATTCTGCTGGAGCCCTAGCCTCATTTGTAAATAATGAAAATTGCCCTGCCATTGATGGTAATGTTATTCGAGTCTTTTCTCGTTGGTATGACTTAGACATCGACCTCTACAGTGCGAGAGGAAAGCGACACCTACACTCGTTGGTCGAAAGTCATTTGACGCATTGCCACGCCAACAAATACAATCAAATCCTAATGGACTTCGGCAGCAATGTTTGCAAGCCCAAAACTCCACTTTGCAGTGCATGTGTGGCTCAGGCATACTGCAAGTCCTTTAAGGAACAAACAATAGAAAATCGACCGATTAAGAAAATAAAGCGGCCCAAGACCCATCGCTATTTTATCCTGTATTGGCATGTGAACGATTGCCAGCAATTAGGCATGGTAAAGCGAGAAGCGAAGGATATATGGCAAGGCCTTTGGACACTTCCACATCAAGAAACAGCTATGGCCCATTGGGCTTCCATAAAAGAGGAATCAAATGTGTTAACACATCGGCAAACTTTAAGCCATCAATACATTAATACGGCAGTACTGCAAGAAGAGGCTCCTACAAGTGTATCAGCAGATATACATTACATCGACTTGCTCGAAGCTGTTTTATTACCTATGGATCGCTCTAGTCGACAATATGTTGACCGCCTAGCCAAAGACTGCGTGTTAAGAAGTCGCCTGTAAAGTCTTCATTAGCGGCATTAAGTGGTCCTTTTTTTCTGTTGGAGAGTGAACAAAGCAGGCAAGAGACAACCACGACTTGTACTGCTCGAACAAATCCCTCCAAACCTTTATGCGCCGAGTATCAGCCGCTCTATTTCCGGAGGCAACAAAGCGAACCATCAAGTTATTGGACGTGATGTAAGAATGAAAAACATCTTGACGGCCTGGGGTGTCAGTTATAATCAACGATACGTTTTTTTTTGAAAGGGCTTCAGAAAAACTGTATAGCGCAATACTATGTGGCACAAACCAGGAAGAATGCCTCAATTCAATAGCTAATGGTATGTTTCTATCAAGCCCACCAATAAGAGATAGAAGTTCTTCCAATCGATCAGCCCCCACATGGCTTGGAAAACAAAGGAAACAACGCCCAAGCCTTGGGCCAAAACCAGTAGCCAGTTCTACAAAGTCTTCTATTCGACGCACTATTTCATCCTGATCATAACGCTTTGCATGACTAATTGATTGAGGAAGTTTAGGATAAATCGCAAAGCCCTCATTTGTTTGGTCTGACCATTTTGCTATTTGATCTGGTGATGGGAACTTATAGCGTGTGCCATTGAATTCAATTCCTGAGAAAACCTTTGAATAGGCAGTAAACATTTGTTTTCTCGGAGTACTAGAAGGGTATATTGTACCTATCCACTCGGGGTGGCTAAACGAAGAAAGCCCTGTAACAATTCGATTTTTATTGCCTTGGTTTGGGGGATGGCCTGCCTCATTAAACACCACAAATTTTCGCGGTTGGATTGTAAAACTGTCTTCAAGGTTTGCGTAACCAAACTTCATAAAGTTCTGGGTGAATTACCCATTAATCCTGGTGAACCTGGGGTTCAGAGGACAGCGTGATGATATAGGGCTTGGAGGAAGTCGCTGTAAGCGTGTTGGACCGCAACCATGAGTTAAGTCGCTTAAGCTCCTTCAGCGTTGTGCCTTGGGAAAGGGCAAAATCCGTTAAATCGCGCAACGTGGTGTCTACAGAAACTGTATATGTCTCTTCCATAGCATACAGGTCATTTTGACTTAAACTATAGCCAAAATCTTCGGGGTGCTCTAGAATAACTTTAAACGCTGTAATTCTAAATACATATCGGGAGGTTTCCTGATTTAAGTGCAGGTCGTAATAATTATCGACCCTCTGTTGGTCCATTGCCCGCTTTAGTGCCGGATAACCCATATTGTAAGCTGCTGCCGCCAAGGTCCAAGGAGTTTTAGTATTGGGAAAATCATTGGTGATTTGGCGATGAAGGTCTCTTAAAAAAAGACAGGCTGCTTCGGTAGCTTTTGCAAAGTGATACCGCTCGTCGACCTCAGAACTTATCTCCAGCCCATAGGAGCTTCCAGTAGCCCTCATAAACTGCCAATAACCTGCTGCTCCTGCAGGAGAAACGACGTTACTTAGGTTGCTTTCCGCGATGGCTAGATATCGGACGTCCGGTGGAATATTATAGCGATCAAATATGGCGCCTATGGCATCAAAATACTTTCCAAGACGCTTCATATTGAGTAATGTACTGCTGTGCCAATATGTGTTTCTAAGCAATTCCCGGTCAAATCGCTCATGAATGTCTGTAAACTCTAAGGGCATTCTCTCTTGACAAAAATATACCTCAGAGGAAACGTTCGGGGCCCGGACTTCTTGAGGTAGAGCAATCATAAGCGGTCCACCAACAAAATAATTTTGATAGTTAGCCGGGTGAACTCTATCCATAACGGTTTGAGCCCTGTCGGTTGCGCTCATACCCCGCTCTGCTAGCAAAATAAAAGATAGGGCAACACACAAGAAAACAGCTACAGACAATATATGCTTGTTAAACTTCATGATTTCAAAGATACATCCTTAGAAATAGGCACCAAAGCGCACTTTTCCCCGAAGCTAACCACTTTGGAAACTTGTAAAAGTTTTCGAGCGTAGGCCATATATACTCTAGCACTTAGTGTTAACTCTGTGCAACCCTTGATGGAAACCCTAGCATTTACGTAAAGGGAAGTATCCCACTCTTCTACGTGCTCTAAGAGCCACTGATTATATAATGTTTCTTTAGAATCTGCCCAAGTCGTCCAAACATTATTCTGCTCAAACTTAACCGCCAATAAGATAGAAGCCCATTGAGGAAGAATGTGTTTCTCCTGGTTTGAAAAGCCAACGATTGTATTTTTAAAAAGATCAAAGTCTATGTCCTGTAATGCCTTTCTGAAGGCAGTTTCCTTTAAAAGTGGTGCTCCACCCATAAAGTGCTGCACATCTAAAATTTCAACCCTTGACTTGGGAAGAATCTTAACCAAATCAATTGTCAACAACCCTTTGCTTGTTGGGCTGTCCACTAAAACGCCCATTCCTTATTTCTCAATGCATAGAACAGATCTAACATAAGCTCAGAATATGAAGGATTTTGGTTGCGATTAACTTCTAGTGCCAGCATGGGTGACCAAAGGGGAGCTGTGGTAATAGGATCATAGGCCAATACATTTGCGAGACCCGTAACAAAACGTCCTTGACTTACTTCAGCCGTGCGTCGCACTAAAGCAACATCCCCAAAACCTGACTCAACCAACGCCACCTCCCCAATAGGTAATTGAAGTGCGGCTCCCGCCATTCCGCGAAGTGCTTTCGTATTGGCAATTCTAGAAATTTGTGGTTGGCTCATCGTTAACTGAACTTGCTTTGCTTCCTGCTGATATCCATAGGCTTCCAAGAAGCTTTGGAGAGAACCCGAGATTTCAAAGGCGTTCAAAAGCTCAGAGAAATTGCCTTTCGAGGAAATATACTGAGATGCTATTTGCCTAGTTGGATCTGACAATGTGGACACATCTTGGGCTATACCCGAAGGAGTTATTGCATTTAAGCGGACATAGTAACAGGTGCGACTTCCATCTTCGTTGCTTGTAACAAAGGTGTCTATGGCACCCATTTCATTAGAAAATATCCAGTCTACTAAGTTTTTGTTTTGCTCAAGCCCAGGACGGTTGATGCCGCTATATCCTCTTGAAATGTTTGGCACATCAGGTGTTGCTTGAAGACCTGCAATGGAAGCCCCCGCATCCCAAGAAGAAGAGAGCATAGTATACATTGAGTCCACGGCATTGTTAAACTCGCCTACCGCAAACTGTGAAACCAATCCATATGGGGCGCTCACTACCGAGACCACTGAGAATTCAGGTTGTTCTGCTTTAGTATTTTTTACAATCAATACTGGAACACTGTCCGGAGAAAGCGCTTGATAAGTTAATGAGCTATTCAATGTTTTTGCCCAGCTTCTAACTTGTGGATCTTGAAATAAAGAAGGGATATCATTGGTAATAAGCCGGTTGGTTTGAGCAAAAACAAAAGCATCATTTAAAGCACTTCCATCACCAATAATTCCAATCATCGTATCAATGCTCACCGAAGAAGATTCGGCCCAAATAGACAAGCCAAATACTTCTTGAACCTGCACGGCTGTGGCAGACTTGCTGCGATTATCACCCACAACTATGGTTTCACCTACCACGCGCAATGATTGTTTATGTGGAGAAAAGTCTCCTCCTTTCGAGGATGTAAGTCTACTATCTGAAAGATCCAAAACCTCAAGGGGCTGATCAGCGGAATTCACACTGGCCTCATAAAGAACCACACTCTTTACACTGTCTATAGTTTCTTCGGTATGCGTTAGAGATTGGGCATACATAGAAATCGATCTCGATGACATCATATTAAACGCTTGCCAAAAGTTTACCGCCGCCGACGTTGAGTCTATTGAAGTGTTGGAATTCACACGGTTCTTAATTGGCCAATACTCAACGCTTACCTGCTGGCTGTTGAGCAACTCAAATGTAGAATCCATCCATGACGGGCTTCGCAAACCCGCATTAAGTATTGCAAGATTTGCATTGATCGTTCGAACGTTCCCCATCTCGTGGCGAATGGATGTAGCCAATGCATTAGGACTCTCACCTGGCAAAGGGTTTATTGCCGTATTGAGGAAGGCAACCAAGGCATCCATATCAATCTGTCCGTTGTTTCTAACTCCGAGCGAATCAAAGAGGGCATTTGCGAAAAAAGAAGACGCTGAAGCGTCTTTTGCTATCATATCTTGTAGGTCTTCTTCAGAACGAAATGTAATACCCCCAAGGGCATCTATGTCCCGCTGAAAAAGCAATTGCATCGCTAGAGAAAAGTCTCTTACGGATTGCCGGTCATTTATTGGAGCTTGTCCAAGAAATGACTGGATTAGTGGGCCGAAATAGATGTCATTCCATGCCCGCGTATACAGACTATCTACCGCTCTGCTGGGTATTTCCTGGCCGTCAAAAACAACAACATCTTCATCTCGCTCGATAACATCTTGAGGTGCCATGGGGTTTCGGAACATGTCACTGATTAAAAACAAGACAAGGGCCACAACAATCACACCTATCAATAAACCACTGCGTTGGCGAATGGATCCAATTACTGCCATAATATAAAATTTGGCCTACAAAGATAGCTTCTCTAAACTGTTCAGGCAAGAGGCGCTGCTGTTCTATTGGTCAAGAACTGCAGTCTGTGAGCTTAAGACGATGAATCTTGGAGGCCGATCGATCCAATATCTCGAGCTCAAAATGGTCTATCGTGAATAGTTGTCCCTGATCGGGAATATCTCCCATACCATGAAAAATATAACCAGAAATAGTCTCATAATCTCCTTTTGGAATCGCTAAGGATAGTTTTTCATTGATTAAATCAATCTCCACAGAGCCTTCTATTGACCAAGTTCTCGGGCCTGCCGGGCTGAACGGTAGTTGAGCCTCATCATGCTCATCTTCTATCTCGCCAACCACTTCCTCCACAATATCTTCCAGGGTGACAATTCCTGCAGTTCCACCGTATTCGTCCACAACCCAGGCCATATGAAAATGACCACTCAACATATCTTCTAATAAATCCCGAGCTGATTTCGACTCCGGCGTCACATAAAGAGGACGAATCAGCGCTTCAATACTCTTAGCTGAGGATAAAACTTCAAAATGATGTACATACCCTACAATATGATCAATATCATCGTGGTACACCACAATTCTTGAATGCATAGAATTCAAAAACTTTTGGCGAAGAACATCTTTTCCTTCTGACAAATCATGGGCAATAATAGAAGTTCTCGGGACGAGACATTCTCTTACACGCACATCTTTTAAGATGAGGGCGTTTTTAAAAAACCCCACATTCAAATCATCTTCTCCATCTTCAGACAGGGTAGACTGTTGTCGAATAAAATTTTCTAAGTCCTCTGCTCCCGCTTCGGGTTCACTTGGGCCGTTTTCCGACCCTCCAATAAACGGTCTTATAATCCAGCTCGAGATTTTCTTAAACACATAGGTTAATGGACCCAAAATGACCACCTGTAAGTAAAGGAGAGGGGCAAGAACATGTAATATTTTTGCTGCAAAACGACGAAAAATGAGTTTTGGAAAGAATTCTCCAAAGACCAATATAGTTGCTGTAAGAATAAGCGTCTCAAAGAGAACCTGACTTGAGTCATTGTCAAAGCCAATGTTTGCCCTTTCTAATTGTTTTGATGCAAACCACGCCAATAAGACAAGAACCACATTATTGCCGATTAGCAAAGAGGTTATCACCGAATCTCGTTGGTCATAAAATGATTGAAGCCGTGAGCGCTGACTTTTAGTTCGGGTTTCAAGGACCTGCAATTCTGTTTTGGTCGTCGCCAGAAAAGCGATTTCCATCCCACTAAACAGTGCAGAAAGCAATAAACAAAGAATGATTGCAAGGATTATCATATTAATCAACCAACCTAGAGTTGTTTTGCACTAGGAAGTTTTTTTCTTTGAGGCCAGGGTGTCATAAAATTTTCGCTGCCTACGTATATTCCACAATACGATTCCACTTAACCCGCCGGTAATAAGTGGCATATAGACCGAAACATTAAAGGAGCCTTGCTCGTAGAAATTCCATGCAAAAACAGTTACAGAGGCAACAATTGCAGCAATCCAAAGAATTTCCAAATAAAATAAAAATCGTTTCATACGCTTAATGCTTCCAAAGTAGCGTTTTTGATGATGTATATACAAAGGAATCAAGTAAATGTTCTCCGGGCTCTAATACAATATTTCGTTCAGATCGTGGGCTAAAGACTGCTCGTGTTGGATAAAGAGAAGACAGTGAGTCGCTAGCAAAGAAAATTTGTGCTGTTAAAAAGGAGTCTCCCTCCACATTAACGAGTAAGCAATGACCACTTGCGTTTAGCCTTTTATTATCAAGATCTGCCCTGAGGGTGTCTGCCCACAATGTGTTGGGAGGCGAAGATCCTTCAACATAGGACATTGCCTGGCTTGAGCCTGTAAAAACCATAGACCTAGATGACGCTTCGTCTACGAGTGCTTGTTCCGAAAAAACAACCAATGCAACCGTGGTGTCTGTGTAGGTGTTAAGCCTTACGCCTATGAATTTGCTACTTCCTAGCGGATGAACTTCTTGGAATTGACTAGACTCGCCCACACCACGACAAGAGTAAATCAAGGCACAAATCGCAATTCCAATGAACAAGCAATGTCTTATCACAGCTAGGGTCGAGGTCGGACAGTCACACTTCGTTGGATCCAGCAAGACACAAAATATTGACCCCCGTCTTCTGCACCGTCTCGCATAAAAATGTCTTGACTCGTAGGCAAGTATTTTGAATATTGGCTTATAAGACTCTGGGCCTCCGAATCGCCACCAGCCTTCTTCCATTCGTCAATTGCAGCCCACACTACCACTTGGCTATCCCAACCCGTCCCTTCGCCACAACGTGATCCTGAGCTAGCATATAATCTACCAATTAAAATGTGAGGTTTTGCCCAGCTGGGTCTTGAAGAAAGAGCCTTTTCTGCATATCGTCGAGCCTCAGAAAAGCTACCTGATGACTGGTACAGGCCCGCTATGGTATAATTAATATCTGCCGAATTGCCCCCCATGGAAATTGCCTTATTGTAAAAAGTGACGGCCTCACTAAGTTGTCCCGCAGCAGCCTTAGATTGCGCAAGGTACATGGCTATATCCATTGAGTTGGGGTCTAGTGCAAACATTCTTTCAGCAACAGCCTGCACCCCTTTGACATTCCCAGCTTGTTTATACAAGGTAAAAACATACTGTAACGATTCCATGCTGTCAGGATAAAGGGCAAGGTCATTATCAGCCAATTTGTTTGCGATTTCCTTAAAGGAGGTGAAATTCGTTGCATTGGCCAGTTGCAAAAAGCGAACACACTTTCGTAAAACTGCAAAGTCCTCTGATGAAGCGTTATACATAGCCTCACTGCGTGTAACCAATTGTGCAGAATCCAAATACTTATACTGCTTCATTAAACCTAGGGCCTTTTCAGCCGTTTGTGCATTGGCGTCGCTTGTATTTGCATTGCATATTTGATCTACCGCGTCATAAACCTCCCACACTGGATCACCACCTGTTCCATTTTTTTTGTCTAATGACATGCTCGTCGTTAGCCATACAAGAAGAAATTGGGGGTTCATTGCATTTCCCTTCTCGGCATAATATTGAGAAAAGAGCTCGTCTAGCTTAGATTTAGCATTCTTCCTGTAAGTATACCATTGATATACTCTGTACTCAATATATGAGTTGTCCCCAGAGCCCAAACAAGATGGCATAGCCTCAGCTAACGCTAGAATTGTATCCGCAATGCCTGTTTTTGTTACAGCATCTGAAGTGCTATTGTATCGAGACTTCATGATATCAACTCCACCTTGTAATACACTCGGCTGAATATCTGGGGCGATATCCAAAATCGCTCTCCAAAAAGGATACGCTGAAGTATAGTCCTTGTTTTTATAACGAGTTACAAAAAAGGCAAAGGTGTCTTGGGTAGATTGGGGGTGATCGGCATAAGCCATTCCACTGCACCTGGCACGCAAATCTTCACCTATTTTATCCACCCCGACTTGTTGGGCAAATAATCCCTGAAGGGTTAATACCATTGATAGCGCTACAATATAATTTTTCATTTAGTTAAATTTTCGTTTAACAAACCATTTGTCGTTGAGGTTAACCCCTATGACTAAGGAAACCCAATCTTCTTGGCTTAAAAGGGTACCTCCTCCGCTTCGTCTTTCAAAAGCAGCGCTTAGATTTAGCCTCGACATAGATTTCCCCATAGGAAGACCTACTCCAAAGGCCATGCCAAAAGTATTTAAGGGGACGCCGTCTACAATTAATGGGCTTTGTTCCCAATGCCCGCCAAGTCGATATTCAATTCGTGCAAAAAAATTGCGGCTACTGTAATTGGGCGTGCCACGAAAGCCCAGAGCAGCATAATGTGTGTTTCTGTAGGTTTCTGCGCCTGGCAACCAATGGAAATATTCATTATACAACGAATACCTGTAGTCGGCATGGATCAACCACGCCCGGTGGTCTCCAACAGAAAGCCCAAACCCAACATGGTCCATTCCCTTGGGCAATTTGCCGACAGATACCTCCTCGACACTTAATGTGTCGATAGCAACTTCTTGGCCAGTAAGCACGCTGGTTAATGTAAGTTCATCTTGGCGAGTAATGTTACGATTAGCTTGAGCTGTTGCTGCCAAATTTGCCCCAAGAGTAAGCTTTGGTCGAAACCTGTCGGGCTTGCTCGCCCCAAGAGGAATAGTGTACTGCCACCCCAAGTTAAACTGAAGGGATTGGTGATTTAGTCGGGATGTCTTTCGGCTATTGCGGGCATTGAGCGAATCATCGACAATGATTCCTTGAAAATTGGATTCTGTGCCAAATGAATATATGCATGACAGGCCAATTGAAGTTGCATTCCAACGCCAACCATTTGACCAATTCACGGCATAAGAACTGCCGCTCCCCCGCTCATACTTTGTGTGCTCAATGTCCAAAGAATCAACTTGTTCATTAAATGCGTATTGAACTACTCCAGATGGGCTTAAAGAAAAGCTACTCCCCCAACGCTTTTTATTTTTTACACGAATGGGAATGGCAATGGCTAAGTTAGACACCCTACCCGTTGGGGATGAAAAGGTTTGATCCCCAAGATTTATTCGATAGTTATCAATTCTTGCACCCGCCTCAAAAGTGGTCCATTCCAATTCGGACAAGGCGGCGGGATTATTAAGGTTTAACATTGTGGTTGATCGGAATCCAATACCCAAACTCGAAGTCGAGGTTTGTCCGACACTTTGTGGCTTTAAATAACCGCCAAATCCAAAACGAGAATATGGAGATTGGGCACAAATGCTTGATGAAAAAAGAATCGCACCAAATGCAAAGGCTAGAAAGCTTATTTTTTTTGATATTCTATGGGCGCTATTGCTTATCATAATATTAACCGAGTGTAAAAATGTCATTTAATCCGCGAATTACAAGGTCTTCATCTACAATTATTTCTCGTAAATCCTCCTTTGGCAAAAATCTACCAATCCATGAAGATTGACCGCCGGTTAAGAAAACACGTTCAACCCCATACTGTTCAAAGCAGATTTTTATATGGTTTATCTGTTGGCGCAAAAAGCCAGATACTATTCCAACGTCCAACGCCCGTAAGGTGTTGTTAGCCAAAAATCCATCTACGTCGGGGACGCTGTCCTCCATGTCAACCATTGGAAGATTTTCAGAAAAGTTGTGGGCAGCCCGAAGCCTCCACAAAAGGCCTAAATCTATGTTTCCCCCCATATGTTTACCCTTGGAGTCAACAATATCCGTCGTTACACAAGAACCAAAATCAATTGCCGCAAAAGAACCCCTCTTTTGAATCTTGATGTTATCATAGGACCACGCAGCCATCATAACGGCAATTCGATCTTGGCCCAATTGCTTTGGGTGGGTATACGCAAGATTCAATGGTAATCTTTTGAGCAAGTCATGGACTGATGGGCAGTCTCCAAATCGCTCTCGCTGTTTAGTAAGCGACATGCCCACATTGGATAATAGTCTTACAGAAGAAAGAAAGTCTGATGGGGCGCTTTGATGATCTGTATAGGAAAGCCGCTCAACGGACCCATTTACAAGGCGTGCTATTTTTATGGTAGAGTTTCCTATGTCTGCAAAAAGCGGGTCCATACAGTGATTTTATTCACGATTAGTCGCAGAAATAACAGTTGATCCTTTGATTTGTACAATTTGAGCAAATTCATGTGACTTTGCCCTTAGCTCTTGTAATAGATTTTCTGCCTCTTCCAAAGTAAGGGTTTTGCCAAGAACATAATTAAAACGGCCATTAATCTCAAAAACCGAATATCCCCGAAGGTGCCGATAATAAGTGGTATCAATCATTATTTCTCGGGGTAACTGTAGAAACTGAACCCCGTAACCTCGTGGCGCACTATGAATTGTCGAATCAATTTCCCATCCTTTCTGAAGTCGAATAGCACTTGATGCCTCATTTCGTATGGCCAATGACTGTGGGTAGTAAAATTCCTTAATTGATAACGGTTTTGATTGTCTAAACTTGGCCATAAATGCTTTAAAGTGGGTTTCCTGGTCTTGGGATAGCTTTGTTGAATACTCAGAAACCTCCAAATCGCGGCCAAAAACGGCCATAATCTCCATCTCCCTCTCTTCATTTTGATCGACGAGTAACGGATAAATTGGAACAAGGCCAGCGTTTTGTATCTCCTTTGTAACAGTATCTATGGAAAACTCTACCAAAACCCCACTTCCGGTTTGAGAAACAGAAGCAGGTAGCGCTGTACCTACATCAAATAGTAAAAGCTTGGAAGAATCTTGAGTCATGGTTTCTATACTCATGTGCTTGCCGGAGTATCCTATCACAATGTTAAATCCAGCGCGAGAAAGTGTATTCATAAGATCCCTTTGTTTGGCACTAGAAACCACTCCATATTGTGCATTTTTCCAGGAAGGAATCGCTATCCAGCAATCAATACTATCTCTATTTTCTGAATAAAATGTAGCAAACCGGTCCATATCAAAACCAGATATTCCGAACTGGCCATTATGGTCCTGAAAAGGATATACAAAGGAAAAAAGGGCGAGTCGAAGTCCCTTGATCTCTTTGATCACACAATGTGGGCCTTTGGTTTGACCCCCGCCAAGTAGTCCGATTGGAACTATGCCTTCTTGCCGAAGAATGTCTGTCCGGCGAATTACAGAATTTGGTTTTGCCCTTAAGGTTGTCAAATTCGAAAGACATGTGTGGGTAATGCCCAGGCTGCTTATTGATTTAAACCAGTCTTCTGGGACACTATACAATGGAGCATTACCAAAAGGAGATTCTCCAATAGAGGCCAACATGGGGGCAATAACAAGGTCCGCCGTTTGTAGGGTCGCTCTTAAACTCCCGTATTGCTGGTCGACCTTGTTATACCAGTAACTAAATGGTTGGTTTGTTCTTGAGACATTTGTAGGAAGAATTGTAGGTAATACAATACACCGTACAACTCCATTTTGCGTCAAATTGTATGTTGAAACTAGGCCGCTTGTGCTTGATTGGCCCGTGATGCCACCAAAGGTCAGAATAAACAAAATCAGAATACTTGTGAATCGAATCATGGCTAGACCGTAAAGATGCAACTTTGACCCTTACCTTTAAAGCGTGGAATACACCGCATTTGAAATTTTAGGCGTCTTTGCTATTACCTTCTTTGCTGGGGTGATCAATGTAATGGCGGGTGGGGGCTCATTATTTGTCCTTCCCTTTTTAATCGACGGACTAGGTGTTCACCATTTGGTGGCTAACTGTACAAATCGCGTAGCCATTTTGGCCCAATGTTCTACAGCAAGCTACGAGTTTAAGCGACGTGGGGTAGAGTGGCCAAAACCAACCTTTCAATGGGTTGTTTTGTCTATTGGGGGAGCTATTATTGGCGCCGTCCTCACCCTCTATATCGATAAAAGTTCGTTCATGCGGCTTTTAGGTATTGTCATGATTCTAGCTGCAGGACTCACTGTTTTTCCCATGGCCAATACTTTCTCGATGGACAAAAACAAACAGTACCTGCTGCCCATTTGTATGTTTTTTATCGGTGTTTATGGAGGGTTAATCCAGGCAGGAACCGGGCTGCTTATGTTAACTATATATCAAAGCTTCTATTCGCGAGATTTGGTTCAAGCCAATGCCGTAAAAGTCTTGCTAGTCTCAGCATACACTTCCGTTGTCTTAGTAATCTTCATTTATCAAGGCCTTGTTGATTGGCGCCTTGCTGGGATTCTAATTGTAGGCAATGTTTTGGGAAGTTTTGTAGGGAGCCACCTAGCGATTACAAAGGGAAGCGCCTTTCTAAGAAAAATGTTAGTATTTGCCTTTATTGCCATGGCAATAAAACTACTTTTCTTCTAGTTTTTGAATCATAGTACATTAGTATCCTATGTCATCCTATTCACTTGCCGCTTGGGCTGAGTTTTGCCATCTCCAATCATCAACCCCTTTACCGGAGACTGTACATTTTGAGCATTTGTTTATTGACACTCGGGAAATTGTAGATGGATCAAATGGGGTCTTTTTTTGTCTCAAGGGCCGGCGAAATGGGCATGATTTTATTCAGGATGCGATCAACAAAGGTGTGTTAGCCATTGTGGTCCTAGAAGAACACAATATCAATGAGGCTATTCCTGAGGGTCTTTTTATCATGCGCTGTCCGGATGTTCTGCTTGCCCTCCAACAAACAGCATTGATGCATCGAGAACGACTGATCAATACACGATTTGTGGGCATTACGGGTTCCAATGGCAAAACCATTGTTAAAGAATGGGCCCATCAGTTGATTGAATCTGAAAAAAGGACCTACCGTTCATTTCGAAGCCATAACTCCCAAATTGGAGTAGCGCTTTCGGTTTGGAAAGTTCGACCTGAAGATGCTATTGCGATAATTGAAGCTGGTATATCGTCAGTAGGCGAAATGGTAAAGTTAGAGGCGATGATACAGCCAGATATCGTAGTGTTATGTCACATTGGGGATGCTCATGACGCCGGGTTTCCAAATCGCCAAGCAAAAATTGAAGAAAAACTTTTGTTGGCAAAAAATTACGCCCGCACAATCTGCTTGCCTGCACATATTCAAGAAGTTGTTGCTTTTATTGAATCTGCCGAAGCAAACCGGACTATAAAAGGGAAAAAACTATGTTTTTGGAATGCTAAAAAAATCAAACAGTCCGGCATTAACCAAGAAATTGTTGAAGTCATCTCATCACGATTCAACACCCTTGCCATGCAAAGCAATGCAATGGCGGCTGCACTTGTTGCTTTGTGTTGTGATATACCCCAGAAAACTGTCCAAGTTGCCCTAGGTGGTGTCAAACCCATCCCATTAAGACTCGAAGTACTCCACGGAGATAGTCAGTCGATATTGCTTAATGATACATGGTCGAATGACAAAGAGAGTTTAAAACTTGCTTTAGAGTTTTTGGATCAATTTGATCAAAGGAAACATGGTATTATTCTTTCTGAGTTGAGTTCAGACTCTGCCGAAGAGGACGAATCCTGGTTTTCTCTTGTATTTAACTACCTCAAACATCAGCCGGTCTCCTTTTTTATCGGCGTGGGCGGTAAGTGGCAAAAAGCTATAAAACTTCATGGGATTTCGTGTCCGCATCTAGTTGTGGACTCAACCTTTGATTTGGTCGAGGCAATTGACCATTTTGATCGGAAGAATACAACCATTTTAATTAAAGGAAGCCGCGCCTTCGCCTTAGAGACAATTTTTCCTCATCTTATGCAGCGCGCGCATCCTAGCTTTTTAGAAGTAAGTCTTAGCCAAATTACAAGTAACCTTAGCGCCTATCGACAGCGTGCCCCCCAATCCAAAATCATGGTAATGGTCAAAGCCCTAGCCTATGGGTCTGGATCAATTGAGGTGGCAAGACACGTATCCGCCCTTAGTGTAGACTACCTTGCAGTAGCCTACACGAATGAAGGAATTGTGCTTCGGGAGGCAGGCATTAAAAGCCCAATCATGGTAATGAATGCCGACTTTACGGCCATTGACCTTTTAATTGAGCACGACCTTGAGCCTGTACTTTTTAGCCAAGAGTCCCTGCAAAAGTGGATACTGGCTAGTCAAACACTAGAGCAATTACCCAACGTGCATGTTGAATGGGATTCTGGCATGAAGCGGCTAGGGTTTCCATGTAGCGAGGCCAAATCGATTGCTGAACAAATCAAAGAGCACCATGTAATGGTTGCCTCCACATTTTCACATCTTGTGAGCAGCAACAATGCCCAACACGATAGTTTCACTCAACGCCAAATTGAAGCGTTTTCTCTATGTGCTGAACAACTTGAAAAAGCAATTGGAAAGCCCGTATTAAAACACCTAGTAAACTCGTCAGGCATCCTACGCTTTCCTGCTGCACATTTCGATATGGTCCGACTGGGATTGGGCCTATATGGGTACTCTGAACCCTCTGTAGCTGAGATACAACCTGTTCTAACCTGGATTAGCCGGATAACCCAGATTCACCACGTCCAAAAGGGAGAAAGTGTTGGATACGACCGTTCCTTTATTGCAGATCGAGATATGAAAGTCGCCACAATTCCATTGGGTTACGCCGATGGGCTATGTACGCTTTGGAGCGGAGGATATATGATGGTAAATCTTCATAAAGCGCGAATCATTGGTAAAATATGTATGGATTTAACCATGATTGATGTTACCAATATCCCAGCAACTAAAGTTGGGAGCGTTGTGACCATTTTGGGTAATGGGTTGTTGGCTAAAGAAATGGCTTTGCACACAGGTCTTTCCGTATATGAAATTATTTCAACCATCTCTTCAAGAATACCGCGAAAGTATATTTCCTAATAGGCTATATTCCTTCTTAGTTCTATTTTTCTGCTTCGTGAACAGAGATGCCTAACGTCGCACACGCCTCTTTATCGATTCGACTTGGCGCATCCAACATAACGTCTCTTGCCTGATTATTTTTAGGAAATGCTATATAGTCTCGTATAGAGTTCGAGCCATCCATAAGGGCTACTAGGCGATCAAATCCGAGTGCAATACCTCCGTGAGGTGGAGCACCATAGCGGAAAGCGTTCAGCAAAAAACCGAATTGATCTTGGGCTTCCTCATCGGTAAAACCAAGAAGTCTAAAAACTCGTTCTTGCAGTGATCGTTGGGCAATTCGTATGGATCCCCCGCCAATCTCAACACCATTGATAACCAAATCATAGGCATCTGCTGTTAAGTTTTCCAAGGTTTTTTGGTCAGTTGATTCCAAATGCTCTAGAGATGATGGGCTTGGTGTGGTAAATGGGTGGTGCATAGAGAAAAACCTACCCGCTTCTTCATCCCACTCTAATAGAGGAAAGTCTACAACCCACAATGGTTTAAATACCGCGGGGTCAACAAGCCCTCGCTGTTCTCCCAAATGAAGCCTTAATGCGCCGAGTTGTTTTCGAACAACTCCATAGTCGCCGGCCATAATTAAAATCAAGTCTCCCGGTTCACCTCCTAGACCGGCCTTTACACCTTCTCGATCCTTTTCGTTATAAAACTTGTCCACGGAAGATTTTGTGGTTCCGTCATCATTGCATCGTATGTAAATCAGCCCTTTGGCTCCAATTTGTGGTCGCTTAACCCAATCGGTAAGTGCATCAATTTGTTTTCGCGTGTAATCGTTACCTCCTTTAACCAACAAGGACCCTATAGATTCTGCTGCATCTAGGATTGAAAGTCCGCCCTGGGGCAATAGAGACTTCATTTCATGAATAGGCATATCGAACCGAAGATCCGGTTTGTCGCTTCCATATTTTTCTATAGCCTCATCATAAGGCATACGCTGAAAATCTTCTAGCTGAACATCAAGAACCGATGAAAACAGCGTTTTGGTAAAGGATTCAAATATTTCTAAGATGTCTTCTCGATCGACAAAACTTAACTCGCAATCTATTTGTGTGAACTCCGGCTGTCGGTCTGCACGTAAGTCCTCATCACGAAAACACTTAACAATCTGAAAATATCGATCTAGTCCTCCAACCATAAGCAATTGCTTAAAGGTTTGGGGGGATTGGGGTAGGGCGTAAAAACTGCCCTTATTAAGCCTGCTTGGAACAACAAAATCCCTTGCACCCTCAGGAGTACTCTTTACCAATACGGGTGTCTCTACTTCTGTAAAGTGTTGGGCACTTAGCAACTGGCGAACAGCTTGTGCCACTTTTGAGCGAAAAAGTAGTTTGGATTGTACTGAGTCTCGTCTAATATCTAAATAGCGGTATTGCATACGCAATTCTTCACCGCCATCAGTATCTTCTTCTATTGTGAAGGGTGGTACTTCGGATGAGTTAAGTATGTCTAACTGCTGTACAACAACTTCCACATCCCCTGTTGGTATTTTATCATTTTTGCTACTGCGCTCTCGGACAAGACCCTCTACTCGAATAACAAACTCCCGTCCTAGGTCAGCAGCTTTTGCTAAAAGGTCTTTGTCAATGGCCTCATCAAAAACTAATTGTGTTTTACCAAAACGATCCCTTAAATCTAAAAAGGTCATCGCCCCTAATGACCGAATCCTATGGACCCAGCCGGATAAAACAACCGTATTACCGTCATGACTAATGCGTAACTCCCCGCAATTGTGCGTTTTATACATATAATTTGCCTCCTTTGTTACAAAAGTAGAATTATAGATTGATTTTTATGGTCATGATTCTTGTTGTCACGAAACCTATCAATTATCTTAAGGTTGTCAAAATGTGAAGAAAATGTCGAAAAACGTGAAGAAAATGTTTAAGAGTTTATTGGGTTTACTCTTTGTTGCTGCCACTGCGGCGCAAGCACAAGACCCCCATATCTCTCAATTTTACGCTGCACCCACTCATCTTAATCCAGCGATGACGGGTCTATTTAATGGAAACTATCGGGCAACCTCTTTGTACCGGTCTCAGTGGGGTGAAGTGCTCCAAGGAGAACAAGTGGGTTCGTTTCGTACAATATGGGCTGGTGCGGATATACGCATTCCTACGGGTCAAGGATACATTAAAAACAATGCTATCAGCGTTAGCTTAAATGCCATGAACGACAAGGCCGGGGATGCACAATTTGGAACAACCCAAATGGGTCTTGGGCTCTCCTACATGCAGGCCATTGATCAACGAGCTCGACAGTTTGTTGTAGTTGGTTTACAGGGAAATTTTTACCAGCAATCTTTCGATGCTAGCGCTTTAAGGCTTGGACACCAATGGAGTGGTTTGGCTTATGATGCCAATATTCCTATTACAGGTGATCAGTTATTCCTAAACTTCAATGAGTCACAAACCTACTTTGATGCAAGCGCAGGAGCCCTGTGGTTTATGAAAGGCCGGGATGACCGAACGAACGGTTATGTTGGCTTTGCTCTACACCACGTGAACCAGCCAACTATTGATATATCTCCAGTAGGAAACTCTGATGTTGCCAAGCTTCCATCAAAATATGTTGTTCATGCTGGAACAAGGTTCCCAATTGGTCGTCAGTTTGATCTAATGCCAAAGGCCTTGGCTATGGCTCAAGGAACATCAAAAGAAATTATGTTAGGGAGTGACGTGCGATATAATTTTGATCGATATGACCTCAATAGCAATTCTTTTCGTTTTGGTGCTATGTACCGTTTAGTTGACGGCGTTCAATCAGAGTCCTTGGTTCTTCTTACAGGAATAGATTACAACGGCCTTAATATCAATATCGCTTACGACGTTAATCTTTCTAGATTTAGCCCTGCTACTGCTACGAGAGGGGCCTATGAGTTGTCTGTCATTTATACAGGGCAATTTAACCAACGACAGCCTACACGATTAGCTTGTCCTTCTTTCTAGGACAGGGCCAGCGATTGCTTTCTCCCCATATCCAGTCGGATAAAAAGGATAATCATAATGCTAAAGGATAAAAAAGAAGACCCTCCATAGCTTATCAAAGGAAGAGGTATGCCAATCACGGGCACCATTCCCATCGTCATGCCCACATTGATGAATACATGGAACAATAAAATACTGGCTATCGCATAACCATAAGTCCTTGAGAAGTGGCTCCGCTGACGCTCAGCAACAACCACGATTCGGCCGATTAGGAGAGCGAAAAGAATAAGTAATCCAAACGAACCCAACAACCCCCCCTCTTCACCGACCGTTGAAAAAATGAAGTCAGTATTCTGTTCTGGAACAAAATCAAACTTGGTCTGTGTGCCTTTTGCGTATCCTTTTCCCGTCCATTTTCCTGAACCTATGGCAATTTTTGATTGTAATAAGTTCCAATCATCGCCACCCTTTCCAAGGACGACACTAATGCGCTCCTTTTGGTGAGGTGCTAAAAGGTTGTAAGCAAAGGGTACGACCTGAGACCATATTAATAGGGCTACTGTTGACATTATTATCATACGTCGAGGCACTCTCCTCACCATGGAATATAATAGCCCTAACAGCCCAAAACCCACAACCCATAGGGCTAGTGCCCATGCCTTCATTATAAGAGCAAACAAAGAAACCAACAAGAGTAAGAGGGCCATAAAAAACAGCGAAAGAGGTATATTTTCTCTGATGAGGCAAAGGCCTATGGCAACAAAAACCAACGCACTACCAAAATCTCCTTGAAGCACAACAAGTAAAAAAGGAAGAAATAGTACCGCCGCTGCGTTGCGCAATAACGTTTTGGGTGGAACATCTTGGTCCAAGGAGGCGCAGACTGCAGCGACTGCCAAGGAGGTAGTTGTCTTCGCAAACTCCGACGGCTGAAGGGCAACGGGGCCAAACCTAAACCAAGACCTTGCTCCATTGATCTCTGCACCAAAAAGCATTACTATAATCAAAAGAATTAATGAAGCCACATATAGGGGAAATGCCATTTTAAAAAAGAAAGCACCATCCATTGCAAGAATAACTATAGCTGGAACGAGAGTTATAAAAAGCCATACTATCTGACGAATGTGAGGTTCCTCCCAGAACTCAAGAACAACTTCTTGGTCCATAGATGCGCTGCGAATCACAAAAATCCCAATAATTGAAATGGCAAGGTATAACACCGTAAGTGCCGGGTCCATTAACCGCAAAGGACGCTCACTGATTATTCTGAAGTCTGAGTTATTTCTCATCCCAATTCAGGGTGTTTTTTATTTTTATTGAATACTCCAGAGCCTTTCGGTTTGGCCCCAGAACACTTCCTCTAAGATACTTTTCGGCCATTAGGCTTGCAATGGGTGCGGCTGTTGATCCCCCAGCACCGCCATTTTCAACAATTACTGCAATAACTATTTCAGGTTCTTTAAGGGGGGCCATACCAACAAACATTGAGTGCGAAGGTTGGTCCCATTTTTCTACCGTACCCGTCTTCCCTCCAAAAGAAATGCCTGGAATTGAGTTGCCCTTAGCAGTTCCAGAGGAAACGGCAAGCCGCATTCCATCAATAACGGCCTCATAATCTCTCCATGAGACATCTAAGACATCCTTGTATTCTCTTTTGCTCTGGGCGTTTTGACCGATTTGACGAATCAATGAGGGATAAAGTACTTTTTGCCCCCTATTGGCTACTATTGAATATGAAAAGGCCATCTGAAGGGGTGTTAGGAGCAGTTCACCCTGCCCAATGCCAAGAGATATCATAGCAGTGGGCGCCCAACGCTTTTGCCCATATAATCCATCATAATAGCTTGACAAGGGAACGTTCCCCTTGCTTTCGGCCATACCTATATCAAGCAGTGTGGTATCCAGCCCAAAACTACGACATGCATTCCCCCAATCATCTAAGGCTTGAGCATATGATTCTTTTCGAAGGCCATAGACACATTTTTTGAAAACCTCCCAAAAGTATGGGTTACAAGAATGCATTAATGCTTGCCCTATATTTTGTGCCGGCTCGTGAGTGTGTGAACATTTTAACACCGTCTGTCCCGACAACCTATATACATACTGACAAACATAACTCCTGTTTCTGCTCCATGTCCGACTACTCAGAGCAATTAATGCCGAAATAGTTTTAAATGTGGACCCCGGCTGATACTGCCCTGTAAGTGTTCGATCAAGAAAAGGATTGCCTGGGGCATTAGAAATCGATCTAAAATATTCTCCCCTGTTAACCCCCATAATCTCAGAAAGATTATAGTCTGGAGTTGAAACAAGGGTTAGAATCTCCCCTGAGCGAGGATCAATAGCAACCACGGCACCCTTTTTGTTTTCCATAAGGCTACGCGCATATTGTTGAAGGACTAAATCAATCGTTAAATACAAATCGTTTCCGGGACTTGCCTGGATATCGCTGTTACCCTCTTCATATTTGCCACGTTCAGCTCCATAAACATCTTCGATTATGTATGCTTCACCATTTGTTCCCCTTAGAGCGTACTCAAATTCTGACTCAATACCACCGCGACCAATGTAATCGCCCATTCTGTAACCCTTGGTTGTGTATTCCTTTAGCTCATTCTTATTGATTTCTCCCATATATCCCAGAAGGTGGGCTGGGGCATATTGAACATATTCTCTTCTAGAGCTTGGCGATAAACTCAAGCCCGGAAAATCCAATAATTGTTCGCGCATCCGCATGGACGTTGTTGTATCCAAAGCACGTATAATCGGGTATTTCCTTACCTTAGGAATGGTGCCCGAGTTGATGCCTTCGAGGTATACATCATAGCGCTCTTGTACTTCGAAAAGGGGCATGCCCAACACCTCTGCCAAGGCTTCCACATCTAGATTCTCCTCCATTGCAACATACAAAGCCTCTAAATCATACACCACAATGTTATACGCGATTTTTTCACCGTGACGGTCATATATTTCTCCACGTACCGGCTCTGTTCGTCTTTGCTTTACAACGTTTTCTTCTGCAGCTGCATGATATCTCTCATCGAGGACCTGAAGGTTAAATAACTGCAAGGCTAGTAACACAAATAGGGTGATTACCAGCACTAAAAAAACCGAAGCTCTGCGGTGTGCAGCATTTTCCATCATACCTTATCCTCGTATTAAACGTTTGCGTAAGAAATTACACAATGGAAAAATAAACAGTGTTGTTAGAAGAGAAGAAAAAACTGCAGAATAAATCACAAGAAATGTGTGCTTAAAAGAAAAAAACAATAAGGTGAAGTAAACTAATAAATATATTAAACTCACCCCTCCAAAATATATTGTGTTCCGCACTTGGTTAAATCCAACAAAGCACCATTTTTCCTTGATATCAAGGGCGTCAACATCAAAAATAGAGGCTCTAAAAAGGGGTGTGAAATAGCCAGATACCAATGCAGCCACAGTGTGTAAGCCCCCAGACATATATATAATATCGAAGAGGATGCCTATACAAAAACTCATAAAAAGCACAGCATTTCTGCTCCAGAACACAGGATACGTTGCCAAGGCAAAGGCAGCAATCACTACGATTCCATGAGTCCATAAACTGATCGGTATCAATAAAAGGGTCTGAACCAAAACCAATAGTGCAACCCAGAAAAAGTATCCTATGTTATTGATCCCCATATTCCTCGATCCATTCAAGATAAGCGCTTTCCTTTACCTCTATGCAATACACATAGCTGAGCTGCTCCAAATTCCCCTTTAGCTTGAGTTCTGCTTCAATATAATTGCCCGAAGGGGCTGCACGAATAGTGCTTATGGTGCCCACGGGGATTCCCCCAGGCACATTACTCTTTCCTATTGGGCCGTACGTTGTCACAACGTCTCCTTCAGAAATATTGGACTTGTGGGGTATCTCTGTCAACAATGCCTTATCGCTGCCCAGGCCATAATTCCACTGAACCACCCCCTTCTCAGATGTTGACTCAATTCTACCATTAAGTTGAACCCTTTCATTCAGAATCGTGGCAATAAGTGCCGTGTTATCCATCGTTTTAGAAACTAAACCAACTACCCCCCTGGCATCCATGACCACCATGTGTTTTTCAATTCCATCATTGCTTCCTCGATCAATCAGAATAACATTATCTCGTCTATTGAGAGTTGAATAAATCACTTTTGCTGGATGAAAGCTGAGGTATTTTGAGGTGTCGACGTCTTTCACAACGGCTCGAGGATCATTTGAAGGGACCAATATTCGAATTTCCCGAAATTTCATGGCTTTTAGTTCGGCATTTTCTTCAATCAGGGCTCGATTCTCGCGTGCATATTTCCCAGGCCTTAATACATTTTCTCGGAAGGAATGAAGACCAAAGGTGGCTTTCCCCACGCGATTGAAATACCATGCTCTATGATAATCTGCGCCATAAGCAAAAAGAGCAAAACCAATAAACAGTAATACGGTGAACAGTAAACCCGTCTGATAGCGGAAAAGGAAGTAAAGCAATCTATTCATGATGGCATTAAGACATCAAAAAGGGCACATCATGCAGTTTTTTTAGTGCTATACCTGTACCACGAACCACCGCACGTAATGGATCATCTGCAATGTGCACGGGTAATTTAGTTTTTAAAGATATTCGCTGATCAAGTCCGTGCAATAAGGCGCCACCCCCTGTTAAGAAAAGACCAGATTTGTAAATATCAGACGCAAGTTCCGGGGGAGTGTTGTTGAGTGCCCTAAGCACCGCTTCTTCAATTTTGCTAATCGACTTATCCAGTGCATGATGTAATTCCGAATAATGAATAACAATCTGTTTAGGAACTCCCGTCATCAGGTCACGCCCATTAATCGCAACATCATCGGGTGGATTGTCTAATACTGGAAGGGCTGCGCCACAGCGTTTTTTTAATTCCTCCGCCGTTCGCTCACCAATCAGCATGTTGTGCTGTCTTCTAACATAATCTATGATATCTGAATTGAATTCATCACCCGCAGTCCGGATAGATTGGTCACAAACAATCCCGCTTAGCGCAATAACCGCAATCTCCGTAGTACCTCCACCGATATCGATCACCATATTTCCCGAAGGCTCTTCAACGTCTATACCAATTCCAATAGCCGCAGCCATCGGCTCTTGAATAAGTCGCACATCTCTACCCCCAGCATGTTCGGCAGAATCCTTAACCGCCCTCTTTTCCACATCTGTAATTCCAGAAGGAATGCAAATAATCATTCGGTATTGTGGGCGAAACCAGCGCTGTTTATCCTTGTAAATCATGCGAATAAAGGCGCGTATCATCTCTTCTGCTGCATGAAAATCAGCAATAACACCATCCTTAAGTGGGCGTATTGTTTTGATATTTTCATGCGTTTTTTCGTGCATTTGAAGGGCCTTGTTGCCCACAGCCAAAAAGCTTCCAGAATCGCGATCAATTGCCACAATAGAAGGCTCATCCACAACAACGCGGTCGTTATGGATTATTAACGTATTAGCAGTGCCTAGGTCAATGGCAATGTCCTGTGTAAAGAAATTTAGAAACTTCAATCGACAAAAATTCTATATAAAGTTAGCCAAATAAAGCAACAACGGCTAGAAACCCGTTTCATTGTGGCTACTAATGCTTAAAGTGGCGAACTCCTGTAATACAAAGTGCCATACCCAACTGGTTTGCCATATCAACAGAATCTTGGTCTCGAATTGATCCTCCCGGATGAACTACACCAATGATACCCTCTTTGCCTGCTATTTCAACACAATCCGGAAAGGGGAAAAATGCATCCGACGCGAAAACAGCCCCCTCAACACTAAACCCAAAGGAATTAGCCTTGGCAATGGCCTGTTGTAATGCGTCCACCCTAGAGGTCTGACCACAGCCCATGCCGATTAACTGTCTGTCTTTAACAATGGCAATTCCATTTGATTTTAAATGTTTTACTGCCTTAAGGGCAAAAGACAAATCTTTTAGCACTTTCTGGTCTGGTGTTTTTTCTGAGAGTGTCGTCCAATTTTTTGGCTTCTCTATGGCAAGATCAGCATCCTGAACCACCACACCATTAAGCATACTTCGATAACCTCTTTGTTTGGGCTCATAAGGTTCTTGCTGAAGTATAATTCTGTTTTTCTTGACCCTTAACACATCAACAACCCCTGGAGCGTAACTGGGGGCAATAAGCACTTCAAAAAAAAGCTTTTGAATTGCTTCCGCACATTCCATGTCTACTTCTTGATTTGTTATTAAAATCCCGCCAAACGCCGATACGTTATCACAGGCAAGGGCGTTAGCGTATGCCTTGGCCACGGTATCCGAAGTAGCCAAGCCACACGTGTTGTTGTGTTTAATTATGGCAAAAGTGGGGTGTTTGAACTCGGCGATCACCCGAACGGCCGATTCTATATCCATCAAGTTATTGTAGGAGACCGGCTTGCCAGAAAGCCGAGTAAACATAGCATTGAAGTCTCCGAAAAATGTTGCCCTTTGGTGGGGGTTTTCGCCATACCTCAATGGCATTGGGTTTCGCTCGCTTAGGGTAAAGACCGAGGTATCCTCGGCAAAATAATCGTGTATCATCGTATCGTAATGTGATGAGACAGCAAATGCTTCTGCCGCATAGGCTTTGCGAGAGGCTAGGTCTGTTTGACCTCCTTTGACCTTTAATAGGTCTAGCAAATCCTGATATTGACCCATATGAGACACAACTAAAGTATCCTTATAGTTTTTTGCCGCTGCCCTTATAAGGCTTATTCCGCCTATGTCTATTTTCTCTATGATATCTTGATGACTTGACCCATTGGCCATCGTTTCTTCGAAAGGATATAGATCAACAATTACCCAATCAAAGAGGGGAATATCATATTCACTTAACTCCTTTAGATCCGAGGCGTTATCCTCTCGTGCTAGAATACCACCAAACACTTTTGGGTGTAATGTTTTAACCCGCCCACCCAAAATAGACGGATACGATGTAAGGGATTCAACCTCCACGGCTGATACGCCCCAAGAAGTAATAGCATTATACGTACCACCCGTTGAATAGATTGTCGCGCCTTGTGCGCTTAACCATTCTACAATGGGTTGTAATCCATCTTTATGAAATACAGAAATAAGGACGTTTTTAGGAGACTTAACCACAATAAAAATTTTTTCAAAGGTAGTCTCCTAAGCACAGAGTTATGGGGTGTTCTTACACACGTCTTCCACGGTGTTTACAAAATGTTGAGACTCTAGATGCCGAACCTTTGCTTCAATGGTATCTGCATCATCTTCCATTGATATGTCAACAGTAAACTGTTCAATTATAGCCCCTTCATCATATTGCTCAGAAACGTAGTGAATTGTTATGCCCGTTTGAGACTCCTGGGCATTAACGACGGCCTCA
>DLYY01000190.1 GCA_003447535.1 Bacteroidota bacterium
GAAGGTCGCCTCTAAATTCACTATAACCGCTTTCCCAAGTATTAAAAAATTTATCAAGCGATTTAGTGGGAAACATCGCTTCAGTAACTTTTCTTGTGTCTCTTGTAGTTTGATTAAGTCGTCTAGTTAGACTTGCCAAACCCTTTTCAAATGTGGAATCGAGCATTGGACCGATTTGGGGGATAAGGGGTTTCCCCAAAAGAGCAGCGATCAAATTAAAAGTTTTTGCAAATGTGTTGTAAATATCAGCAGCAAGGTCGTAAGACCAGCGAACAATGTTTGCTGCCAAACGAGCTAAAACTGGAGAAAAAATATCTACAATGTCAGCCAAGAGAAGTATGAAAAACTTTTTTATTCCATTAAAAAGCTCGCCAGACATCTGAAAAATCACCTGTCCTGGAAATTCCTCATTAAATATTTCAAAAAACGCTTTGGAAAAACCTAATGCGCTTGATGTTATTTCCACAAGAACTTTTCCGATGCCTTTTAACATCTTCATTAAATTTTCAAATTGCTGATTAACGTCTTTTCCAAAAACTTTGCTAATAATTCCGAATGCGTCTTTACCAACTTTTGCAAAATCCCCCAAAGCAAAAATAATATTGTCAATAACTTCTTTTAAAGTGATCGCGCCTTCTTTGAAAACAATTATTTTTTCACCAGACATTATTAGGTTTGCAATAAAAATACCGAAAGTGGCAGGTATTGCAGCTAAAAGTCCCACGCCAGAAACAATCGATCCAATTAAAGTTGCTATTGCAGCTAAAGCGCCTGATGATAAAACACCAGCGACAAATGCTTGAAATCCACGAACTACTTCTTTTATATGATTGCCCATATAATCCAGTAGTTTGTTGACTTTATCTAAAAAGCCAGTCCTTTTATCGAACTGACCAAAGGCAAAAATTATTTTGTTTACTAATTCAATAAATGCTTGACCGGCGGTTCTCCCCGCACTTTTCATTAATTTGTCGATTGGTTTTTCAAGGTCTTCAAACGCTTTAATTAAAATGTCTCTTGTAAGCTCACCTTGCCGAGAAAGATCAAACAATTCTTTCCTAGATTTGCCAGTAGCTCTAGCAAGAGCATCTAAAATTTGAGGCATGACTTCAGCAACGGTTCTAAATTCGTCACCGTCTAGTTTGCCTTTGTTAAACGCTTGGCTCAACTGCAACAATGCAGACGCTGATTCTTGAGCAGAAGCACCGTTAAGAGCAAGCATTTTACCTATTGTTTCGGTAATCCTAAGAGACTGCTTTTGTGTTTGACCTGCTTGAGCAAGAGCATTGTCATATCTTCTAAATGCAACCGTCAAACTTGTTACCGGAACTCTAGCTCTACTGGCAACACCAAACAATTCTTTAGTAAGTTGATTTAATTCAGTTTGACCAGATACGTTTTGACGCAGTTGGTTTTCAATAGTTCTGTAGGCATCAACACCTTTAACAGCACCTCCAGCACCTACCAAAGCACCGAGAGAAATATAACTTCTTAAACCCTGAACTGTTGATCCAACAGCGCCTCTTGTTGCAAAAAGATTTCTTTTTAAAAGTGCTACATTTCTGCTTAATCTAAGAATTGAATTTGACGCTAAATCAGTTGTTCTTTTTAACCTAGTAGAAGAAACAGATTGTTTGTTTTGAGAAACAGTAGTTTGATTAGTCATATTCGCTAATCTTTTTTCGGCAATTTGCAAATCAACTTTTGATTTTGCTAACTGCTCTTGCTTAATAGCTAAAGTGGTTAAGACTGTCTGCTCTTGAATTTGCTTTTTTGTTAAATCAGTCGTTAAGTTAGAAGAAATTTTAGTGGCGTTTGCGTATTTTGCCTGTGCTGCCGCTGCCTTGTTTTGCGCTGCTGCTGCTCCTAGACCTGCTGCCTGTAATTCTTTTTCACTTATCGTCAGTCTGTTTAGTTTTATGTTTAAATCAGCAGTCGAAATCGCAACTTGATTTTGAGCTATTGCCAAATTTCTCGAATCAATAGCTAGTTTTTTAGCCTCTCGTTGAGATTTAACCATTTGCAGGTTTGCATAAGACAATCCAGCAATGCCTGTAAACTTAATCCCTGTCCACGCTTGCTTGAACTTTTGAACACCTGCTGCCGCACCACCGGCACTCTTGCCAATTGCCGCAAGTTTAGTTGCTATGTTTTTGCCAATTTGGTCTTTAATTTTTATGGAAACTTCTGTGTTTGCCATTTATTTTCTCACTTAAAATATTGCAATCTAGCACCAAGTTCTTGGGCGGCTTTAAAATCACCCGCCTTTTTAGCATTAGCAATCAGCCGGTCTTTGTTTTCGAGGTAATCTTCTACATAGTCGAGATTGTTTGAGATATAAATCGCATCTCCAATTTTTGATTTTTCTCGATTAGGCAATTCTCTACGAACATTAAGCATCTGTGATTGCATTCGAGTCGAACCACGATCCCCTGGAAAATAAGCCTCCCTTTCTAAACTTTCATCATTAGGAGTTCTTATTTTCCAGTTAGAAATAGCCTTTGACGTATCCACAGTTGTGATCCTCATCATTCTGAGAAACACATAGCCCGCAACATCTTGTTTTATTTCGTTTACGTCATTTTCTACAGTCTTAGACGCAGCGGTTGCCTGAACGCTAAACTTTTCTAAATCTTGTAGTCCAGTTATTTCGATCATTGCTTTTTATTTATCTTCTTTTTGTTTTCTGCTGCAACATGCTCAAGAAAAGTGTTGTCCATCGCTCTCATAAAAAACAACAAATCATTTTCTTCTTCTTGATCAAATTCGTAATAGTTAGAAAAATTTAAAATTGTCATAGTTGGGATCGGACCCATCTCATGAAGTCGATCCGTTGTCAATTTAAAAAATATGTCAACATAAAAAACGAGTCCGTCATTTAATTCAGGACTCGTCATCGCTTTATTGTCTTCTAAACCTGCCCTCTTTAATTGTCGCTGGAGGGTGGCGGCGTTTGAGCCTCCGAACTCCAACTGGTACTTGAGGAAGGCACAGAGTTTTTTGCCGCATCTTCCTCATCTTTTTCTGATGGCATTCCAAAGTTGTTAGGATCGCTTGCTTCGGTTGAAATAAACTCGTAAAGATCAGGAAGGCTTTCCATTAATTGATACCCATTTTCTTCATTAAATGGAATCAATTCACCTTCATCGTTGTAAGCATTTTTCCAATCAACCAAAATTATTCTGCAAAACGCTTTCATCGCAATTCTAGTTTGCACTTCGTAAGAAAGCTCCCCTGATTGCCTGCGGTAAGGCTTTGTCAGCTTTGTTACGCATTTTGCGTAGTCTGGATTTGAAGCAATTTTTAGGTAACGAACTTTTAACTGAAACGCTTCGTCTCCATCAAATTCGTCACAATTGATCCAAACTCCATCGTCAACTTTTGACTTATCCCGACCCCATTTTGCAGCAATACTTTTCTTGGACATAACTTCCTCTTTGGATGATTAAAAAACGGATGATTTAGCCTCGATGGTTAACTGTCCATCGAGACTGTTGGTAAGTAAGCGAACCAAGTTGACAACAATGTGTAACCTGCTTCGTTTTCTGCTGCCATTGTTTCCAGTGGAAGCATGATGGCAGCATCTTTTTCGACTTCAAGTCGTCCACCACCAAGACTTAGCAATGGAATGTCAAAGACAAACCCTGCGTTATCCAAGGCAGTAATGACGTTAAAGCCAACATCTGCATTTGCCCGAACTGCTTCAACAGCAGCAACCGTGGCGAAGTAAACATTCAGCGTTCCAGAGACTTCAAAGTCTCCTACGTTCAAGTCCATTGACCCTAATGTCCCGATAGCTTTAAGGCCATCGACGTTGTTGTTGATGGTCAACTCACCATCCATGACAAACGCAAATAGCGAGTCAGGAGTGATTGCATCATCATCATGGACATAGAGTCTAGTTTGATAAATGTGGCTTGTGGTGTTGAATGCACTTTCCACAGGCATGGTTACTCTTGTTCCTGACTTTAATCCAGTTGAACCATTTCGAGTTTCGGTGTCCAGTGCTGTAAAGCTGACATCTGAGTTCAGCTTTTCAACACTTGGAATGTTTAACTTGAACTCGTTTGCAACAGCACCTACAAGGTATTGAGACTGAGTTCCAAAAGCATCTTGCCCAAGCTGACGCTCAAGCTGGTAGCTTTGGCATTTAATCAGTGTCGGGTCTTTCTCGTTGCGAATGACCGAACCGAGGTAAATTTGCAATTGTCTGGCAGTACCTGCATCAATCTGTGGAGTTGCCCAAGAACATTGCTCAAGACTTAAAGTTGAACCGTCTGTCGCAACGGCAGCAACTCTTGCAAAACCAGGGGCGTTGCTAATAAGTCGGTTAATGATTGCATCACCACCAACGTGAATCCATTCGCCAACTTGAACTCCAAGATCGCCAAACAGATTTGCAGCACTTGCCATGACAAATTTATTACCAGTCACAGTAACGCTGACATCAGACGCTGGAAACTCGTAACCCACAATCTCTAACTTTGCTCCAGCAGGTGCAGTTTCACTTGTGAAAGTTGCTGCTGAACAAGCCAACGAACCGGAAGTCAACCCAGTAACCTCAAAGACACCGTTGTTAGCAGCGTTTGCAAAACCCGAAAGTTTTACAAGACTTCCAACTTTAAACTTTGTTTCATCGCCAGCACCAATTGTAATGGCAGTGCTTGCAACACTTGTCAAAGTAATCGAATCTGCGGCTGACTTGATCGAACTGCTTGTAGCTCGCTCATGTGCTTTGGCAAAAAAGAAACCTTGCATTAGCCGCTGAAGGTTTGTTTGAGTAATGTCAGTGTTGAAACCACCATCGGCAGTAACATCAGTAACAACACCTTTCTTTTGCTGTCGAGAAGCATTGATCGGTGAGCGAGCAACCGTCTCAATTTCCGATCCCAAAGAATCGTAACTGTTTGGCTCAAGCTCGTACCATTTTGCAACTCCTGTCCCAAGAGTTGTAATTGTCAAAACTCTAGATGCAGAAGGACTGCTAAAACTTGAATCAATGTCAAATTCAACTGTAAAAGTATCGCCATCTGCAACAGAAGGAATGTAGGCAACTGCGATCAAATCGGTTGTCCCAGTTTCTCCAGCACCTGCCCATTGAGCGATGTCAGTGCCAGTAGGATCAGAACCGACAAATGTTCCTGGCGAGTTAATTGACACAAGCTCGCCAACCACTCCGGTTACACTTCCACTTTGTGTGATTCTTGCAACTGCTGCTGTTTCGCCAGCACCAATTGT
>DLYY01000140.1 GCA_003447535.1 Bacteroidota bacterium
TTACTTAGGAACGTATCCTAACCTAAAAAATTGAGGGCATGGGCAATAAATTACTTCGTACAAGTGTACATAGCACAGATTCCGGCAGTCAGTGCGACATGATTTCCTTGGTGAAAACCTGCCTCATGAAGTAAGGCTATAAAATCTTCACCCTCAGGAAATGCCTTTACCGATTCGGGAAGGTAGGTGTAGGCTCTATGATCTTTACTGAACACCCGACCCACAAAAGGAAGAATACCACGAAAGTATAAGCCAAAGATTTGGCGCATGGGGAATTTTTTTGGCTGACTGACTTCAAGAACAATAAGCGGAGCGCCAGGCTTCAAGATTCGATGCATTTCATGTAAGCCCTGTCGGATATCTCCGAAATTGCGCACGCCAAAGCCGACGGTCATCGCTGAAAATGTATTGTCTTCGTAGGGGAGAACTTCTGCATCACCCTTAACCCAAGTGATGCGATGGTCCAGACCACTTTTACTTGACTTCTGTCGACCCTTGCTCAGCATTTGCTCGGAGAGATCAAGCGCTACAATAGCTACATTTTCTGTTCTTTTAGCTAGGTCAATAGCAAAATCTCCCGTGCCCGTGGCCATATCCATTACTTGCTCACCTTCAGTAGAATGATTTTGATTAAGCCAACGTATGGCCTTTCTGCGCCAACTTCGGTCTATGCCTAAGGATAAAAGATGGTTTAAGAAATCATATCTATGGGCAATGTTATCGAACATGTCTTCGACCTGTGCCTTCTTGTTATCGCTTGATGAATCGTAGGGTTTAATGTGTTCTGCCAACGCCTTCTTTTTGGTTTATATCTTTGTACCTCATGAACATCACACAATCCGAATATGTTGCAAGCTACCCGCGCGTAGATTTGTGTCCCAAGAGCTCATTGCCTGAGTACGCCTTCATAGGCAGATCAAATGTCGGCAAATCCTCCTTAATCAACATGCTTACAGGGCGTAAAAACTTGGCTAAAACTTCTGGGCACCCTGGGAAAACCCAAAAACTCAATTATTTCCTTATTGATCGGTTATGGTATATCGTAGATCTTCCGGGTTACGGATATGCGAAAATATCCAAAGCACAACGCCAAAAATGGCAGCGAATGATTCAGGATTATATTTTGCGGAGGGAACAGCTTCTTTATATCTTTTTGCTTATCGACGGACGAATTCCTCCCCAAGCAATCGATATGGAGTTTATCACTTGGTTAGGAATTAGTAAGATTCCTTTTGTAATAGTTTTTACTAAAAATGATAAACCCCCAAAGTCTCAATCGACACGCGATGCCTTTGAAGCAAAGATGATGGAATCGTGGAAAGCAATGCCTCCTCGCTTTGTGACTTGTGCAAGAAATGGTCTAGGGAAAGAACCTATTCTGACCTTTATTGAGCAAAATAATAATGAGATTGCTTATCTCCAAGATCAAGTGACTTGATCATTGATAAAATCACTATTTGATACGTAAAAGGCTAATAAGATACGCATATATACAATATAGGGTATTTCCTTTTTTAGCCATTTTATGCATAATTCTAACCATTATCTAGAGATAATAGCTACTTTCATTGTATGGTAATTGAAGGGAACCTAAGAAAAATGGTCACCGCGCTAAGGGAGGGTGAGGTGCAATACAATCTCCGATTAAGGAATGAATCCGAAACGCAACTTTTCCCATTAAATGAATACCTCGGCCATTCCATCGAGATTGCTTTTTTAGGGAAGATTCACTGCGTGGTCTGTGGTCGTAAAACAAATAAGTCCTTCTCCCAAGGATTTTGTTATCCATGTTTTAGAGATGCACCTGAAAATAGCGAATGTATTATTCATCCTGAGCGATGTCAAGGCCATTTAGGAGGAGGTCGGGATCCAGAATGGGAGGCTATACACCACGTTAAACCACATATTGTGTATTTATCGCAGACTAGTGGGATTAAAGTTGGTGTTACACGTAATGACCAGATTCCTACGCGTTGGATTGACCAAGGAGCGATTCAAGCTTGTGTCATTGCTCGAACACCTTACCGTCAGTTAGCAGGACAAATTGAAGTTGCTCTCAAAGCTCATTTTAAGGATAAAACAAGCTGGCAGGCTATGCTTAAAGGCAGGCATGAGGCCATTGCGATTCTACCATTCCGTGATCAAGCTCATGCTGCTTTACCGATGGAATTGAAGGAATATCTTGTGCAGGAGGACAGTGTGCCACTCAATTTTCCAATGCTTGATTTTCCGACAAAGGTTCAGAGTACGAAGTTGGACAAGGCTCCTCTAATCAGTGGAACCTTAACAGGGATAAAGGCTCAATATCTTTTATTGGATAACTACAGAGTAATAAATTTGAGAAATCATAGTGGTTATCTTGTTCGAATAAGTCTTTCGTAATCACACAATTCAAGCGCTACGAGCTTCTTATCTTCGCGATATGTCGGTAAAATCATCGTCCAACATGCTGGATCATCCAATTTTTGCTATTGCAGGCGAGGCAGCCGACCAATTAGGGATAGAGGCCTACGTCGTTGGGGGATATGTCCGCGATCAATGCCTTGGCCGACTACGGACAAACTTTGACATTGATTTTGTCTGTGTAGGTTCAGGTATTGAATGGGCTAAGCGCACGGCATCTCTTATATCCAAGGATTTGTCAGTTCAATTTTTCAGTCGATTTGGTACGGCACATTTTGCTTGGCAAGGAGGTGATTTTGAGTTTGTCGGCGCCCGCAAGGAGTCATATCAAAAAGATTCTCGAAAGCCAATTGTAGAGGATGGAAGTCTTGAAGATGATCAATGGCGAAGAGATTTTACCATCAATGCCATGGCTATCTGTTTAAACAAGAAGCGTTATGGAGAATTTATAGATCCATTTAACGGAAAACAAGACCTTGCCCAACAGGTTATTCGTACGCCCATGGCTTCAGACCAGACATTCAGTGATGATCCATTGCGAATGCTTAGAGCCATTCGATTTGCTACTCAGTTAAATTTTTTTATTCGCCCAGAAGTCTTGGAGTCCATTAAGCGCAACGTCCATCGACTAGAGATTATTTCTCAAGAAAGAATCACTACAGAGGTTAATAAAATCATTTTGAGCTCCAAGCCATCGGTAGGCTTTAAACTGCTGCTCAGTGCGGGATTGTTAGAAAATTTCTTCCCTGAAATGGTTGCGCTGTGTGGCGTGGAAACTCGGGATGGGAAGGCTCATAAAGACAATTTTTTGCACACACTGCAGGTCTTGGATAATGTTTGTCAGACCAGTGATGATCTATTCTTGCGTTGGTCAGCAATTCTTCATGATATCGCTAAGCCGAAGACAAAGCGATTTGATGCCAAAGCAGGTTGGACCTTTCATGGCCACGAAGTTGTAGGGGAACGGATGGTCAAGCCAATTTTCAAACGATTTAAGCTTCCATTGGGGGAAGAGCGAAAGTTTGTCGAGAAAATGGTTCGCCTTCACCTAAGGCCAATCCCTTTAAGCAGAAATGAAATTTCGGATAGTGCTATTCGAAGGTTATTGTTTGACGCAGGAGAGGATTTAGAGAGTCTTTTTAAACTCTGTGAAGCAGATATTACCTCAAAAAACAAGGCCCGTGTAAAACGCTATATGTCCAACTTTAGGCTCGTGCGTCAAAAGTGTGTTGCTATTGAAGCTAAGGATCAAGTTCGCAATTTTCAATCCCCCGTAACCGGTGAAATGATCATGGAGACTTTTGGAATTGGTCCTTGTCGGGCTATTGGTGATATAAAAACCCAAATTAAGGAGGCTATTCTTGAAGGGGGTATTGAAAATGACGTTGAAGAGGCGAAAGCGCTTATGATTAAACTGGGAGCAGACTATGGTTTAAAGCCAGTGCAATGAAAACGCTTTGGATTATTGGCGGGCCTACCGCATCCGGCAAGACATCTCTTGGGATAGACCTTGCGCTCGGGTTGCAGACAGAAGTCTTATCCGCTGATGCTCGACAATTCTATCGAGGCATGGACCTAGGCACCGCCAAACCAGGCGAGCAGGAGCTTTCCGCCGTTAAGCATCATTTTATAAACTCTCTTGACCTTCACGACAGCTATGATGTTGCGGACTATGAACGTGACGCCCTAAATCAATTAGTGTCCATCTTTAAGACTTCTGATCATGCTGTTATGGTTGGGGGCTCTGGACTATTTATCCAAGCGGTCCTTTACGGACTAAGCCCAATGCCAACTATTTCTAAAGAAATACGAGAAAAGTGGCGGAAAATAGAAGCCAATGAGGGGCTTGAATCGTTGCAAAAGGCACTAGATATCATCGATCCTGACATTATCAGGCATATTGATATGCAAAATCCTAGGCGGGTTTTACGGGCCTTGGAGGTCATGGAGTCAAGTGGTCGCTCACTTAAAGCATGGCAGGTTGACTTTGTTCCCAAAAAAAGATTTTTCAGGTGGAATATGGTTGCATTAGATTGGCCACGGGATCTTTTGTACTCAAGGATAGATAAGCGAGTTGATCGTATGATTCAAGAGGGCCTTGAGAATGAGGCACGTGAACTTAGAAATGAGGGTGCACAAAAAATAGATGATACGATTGGCTACCAAGAATGGCTACCATTTTTCTCTGGCGATCGCTCCAAAAGTGAAGTCATTCGACTCATTAAGAGAAATTCAAGACGGTATGCCAAACGTCAACTTACTTGGTTTCGCAACCAAACAGACTGCCAATGGGTTACACCTGAGGCAAGCAGTCAATGGTTGTCCAAGGTTCTAGAAAGTCACAGAATGCGGCCGAATGAGTAAGTTTTTAAGGGAGTTAATTCAGCCCTTTCTCCGTATAGAGTCGTCAATCCGTATGCTCGTTTTGGGAGATCTTTTTCTGCAATTTGGAAATGTTGCTCTCTTCCTATTGTTAAATTATTACTTGATGGATCTTGGATATGAGGATACTCAAATTGCAAGCCTACATAGCACAAGATATTTCGGAGTCATTTTGTTTGCCCTTCCTTTTGGAATGTACATCAGAGGTAAGCGATTGCGCCCTGTAATGCAAGTAGGCGCCCTGTTAACTCCGATTTTTGGCTTGCTTTTGATTCTTTCCCTTGACTCGTCTTCCACGTTGATTCAGCGGGCGTGTTTTATGTGTTGGGGGGTGAGCTTTTTGCTTTTCCATGTGCCAGGCATGCCATACATTCTCAAAACAGCAAAGGCTGAAAACCATACAGCAAGCATTACCCTTTACTTTCAGACGTTTAGTTTAGCCACATTGACCGTAGGTATTTTGGTATTTTTCCTTCGTTCTGGAGATTTGCAACTTGATCTCAAAAATGTTTTGCTCACCTTCAATGTTATTAGCTTCCTTGGTTTTGTATTCTTACTGCGCCTACCTAAGCACGAGTTAAATGTTCAAAAAAAGCGGCCTTCAGGCCAAAACGCCCTATCGTCGATTGAGCGCGAGGATGTGCGACGAATAATTTGGACCATCCTTCCAACGCTTATGATAGCCGTCGGTGCGGGCCTTACGATTCCTTTTATCAATATGTTTTTTGCGAAGGTTCATGGATTGGGGGATGCCTATTTCGCACTTTTTGGGGCGCTATCGCATGTACTTGTGATGATTACGGCCACCTTTATCCCTACAATAAAAAAACATTTAGGCTATGTAACGGGTATTACAGGCCTTCAGAGCGTAGGCGTGCTGATTTTAATTATCTTAGGCACAACTCAATTTTATGCAGAAATGCCGTGGGCCTTACCCATAGCATTGGGGGCATTTATGATTCGACAACCGTTGATGAATTGTGCTGGACCCCTGACAACAGAAGTCAGTATGTATTATGTTGGCGAACGAAATAGAGAACTAGTCGCTTCGGTTCAAAGCGCAATATGGAGTGGTTCATGGTTTTTCTCCTCTATGATTTTCAGGGAGCTAAGAGATCAAGGTATAGACTATGTATTTATTATACTTGTCACTGCATCAATCTATGTTATGGGTGTGATTGGGTATCACAAACTAATACGCCGATTAGAACGTGAAGGACGATATGAAGATCGCATTACTCAGTGATAGCCACAGCCATATAGATCAAGCTATTCTAAAGGCCATCGAAGGCGTGGATGAAATATGGCATGCTGGGGATGTCGGATCATGGAATGTCATTGACGAGTTACAGACTATTGCTCCGCTTCGGGTGGTCTACGGTAATATTGATGACCATACGTTTCGCTCGGAATATCCAATGGATCTTCATTTTGAAGTTCAAGGACTTCGAATATATATGACCCACATAGGGGGATATCCAGGCCGTTATGCCTCAAGAGTGCGTGCCATCTTTACTGAGACACCTTGTGATATCTTTATTTGTGGCCATTCCCATATATGTAAGGTAATGCGTGATCCCAAGTACAATCATCTTATGATGAATCCTGGTGCTATAGGGCATCATGGCTTTCATGCCATAAGAACCCTCTTACTGTTTCAAATCAAGGAAGGAAAACTCGATCAACTTCAAGTAGTAGAGTTAGGGCGAAGGGGTCGTAAAAATAAATTTAAGGGTTAATCGATCAGTTTCTTACGTCTCCTTAGTTTTGGAAAGAACTAAGCACATGAGTAAGTACCTAAAATTTATCCTATTTATCGGATTATTGACTATTCAAAATCAAGGGTTTAGTCAAGGGACTAGTAAAGAGTTGATTCATATATCTCATGCATCAGGACATTATGAAAATCCCTTTTACCTAAAGGTCAGTGTAGCTGAAGGGGCAACACTTCGATATGCTAGGGGATTGAGTACGATGGCTAGTGAAGGAACGCGCATGCCCGATTCTATTAGGATTGCTGCTACAGCTCCCATGCGTCTATTCTTTTCGAATGAAGACACATCGTTTACCGTAGAACTCTTCTATGCTATCAAGTTTAAGACGAATTTTCCTATTGTATCCATTGCCATTGATACGATTGATATGTGGGATTCAATTCAGGGAATCTATGTTCCTGGTCCTGATATATATTATGACTCTGTTGCTGATAAATGGCGCGATAACAACTTTGAAAAGCATTGGGAAAAGCCGGTATCCATTGTGATGTTTGATACGGCAAATAATGAAATGATTGCTCAGGAAGGTGGATTTCGAATCTTTGGTGGGAATTCAAAATTTTATAAGGAGAAATCAATTCGTCTTGTGAGTCGATCAATCTATGGCAAGAACCGATTCAAGTATAAGTTTTTTAGGGATCGCGACCGCGAAAGTTATAAGAGTCTCGTACTGCGAATCAGTGGCCAAGACTGGAAGTCTACTCGATTTCGTGATGCTCTAGCCACTCAGATTAGCAAGGATTTTAACATTGACATCCAAGAATATCAGCCCGTTATATTGTTTTTAAACGGTCAAAATTGGGGAGTCTATAACTTGCGAGAAAAGATTAATCCGCGCTTTGCCAGTGAAAGTTTAGAAGGAGGTAAAGAGGAAAATATTGATTTGCTTCAAGGTCATATGACGGTGGAAAGCGGCTCGTCCAGGCCTTACCGACAGTTTTGGGATAATCTTAAGCGCTTTCAGCCCAATACTCAGGCCTTTCGAAATATGGTTGATTCATCGATTGATGTTCAGAATTTCATCAATTTTCATATTGCTCAAATCTATTTTATCAATGTAGATTATCGAGGGAATATTCGATTTTGGAGAGAAGCGCCTCATGGGAAGTTACGATGGATAATGTACGATACTGATTATGCTTTTGGTGTAATTCACAAGCCTCATGTGAACTTCCTAGCCATGAGATTAAGTCCTTATTCTACCGCCTATCACAATCCACCTTGGTCTACCTTCCCTCTACGCAGGTTAATGGAAGATTCTGTGTATCGCCATGAGTTCATTCTGCAGTCATGTTATGCCATGAGTGAGATTTTTCCAGTGTCTAGGGTCCTTCGTTATATTGATGCCTTCGAGGACGAATATTACTATGATATAAAAAATAATCATCCGCAAGGTAAATGGTCTAAATGGCTAAATGACGTAGACAAGATGCGTCGTTTTGCCGAATTGAGATCAGCTTACTTTATCGACCATGTAGCTGCCTCGTTAGATTGTGGCGAAAGGATTCAGGTGATCTTTGACAATCCGCTTCCAGATGTTGTAGAGTATCAGATTAACAATAATCGTTGGATCAATCATACGGTCTTGGAGGGCACTTACTTTAAAGAGTTATCTATTCCTTGGAAGGCTAGAGTAATCGATCATCATTATTATCTCGAGCATACGAGCGATACCTTGAAAGGTAGTGATGTTGAAGATTCGATACGGATTACATTTAATCCTGTTCAAAGAGAACTCAGTGAATACAATGGTCAGATTTTGATCAATGAAATTAGACCGCACAAGGATAGCGCGAAACAATGGATAGAGTTTGTTCTACGCAATGAAAAGGAGATTGACTTTGCGGGCTGGAGTATCATCACTAAACATGGGCAAAGCTATTTTAAAGACACCATGCTATCGAATCAGCAGATTGTAGTAATTGATTGCCTATGGTTTACTTCGGGATTTATCAATCTTTCAAAAGAAGAGGACTTTGTATTTCTTCTTGATGAAAAGGGGCATCTAATCGATGCCATCAATTACAAGAGAGGCAGGTCGCATCCCTTTGTCTTTAGGCGCATTGTTGAAGAAGGCATGATTTCAGAAAATATGATCTATGTTTCAGGAAAGGGTAGCCCCGAGGAGGTCAACGATCCGTGCATTAAAGAATGGCTCGATCCCGGCAAAGCAGATAAAACGGACAAAGGACCCTTCAATAGGGTTTTGTTTGCTTGGGTAGTTGCGGGACTTTTAATAATCTTGGCTCTAGGCCTCTATGTATATCGTCGCCGCAAAGTATTCAATGAAGGAGCAGTATCAGACAGCACAGCGGAGTTGTAAGGCTTCGGACAGATGAACCACACCGACCTCATCGCATCCCTCTAGATCAGCAATGGTGCGCGCTACTTTTATCGTGCGATGTACAAGGCGTGCCGATAGATTGAGTTTATCAATGGTGTGGTGAAGCAATTTTCTGCCTGGACTATCTAGCTTTACAAGAGCTTTTATCTGGGCACTAGACATCATTGAGTTCAGCATGATTTGCTCGTTTAGTCCTATTGCATTAAATCGTTCCTTTTGCCTCTGTCGAGCTTGCAATACGCCGTCCCTGAGCACTTCAGAAGATTGATTGTCCAATCCCTTTTTACTGTTTACTTCTAAGAGCTTTTTGGCATCGATGGGTTCAACACCAATTTGTAAATCGATTCGCTCCAACATAGGTCCACTAATCTTCGACTGATATTGTGCGATTTTCCGGGAAGAACATGTGCACTGTATAGCAGGATGATTGAGGTAGCCACAAGGACAAGGATTAACACTGGCAATTAACATAAATCGGGCAGGAAACTCAACTTTCCCATTGGATCTACTTATGGTGATCTTATGGGATTCAATCGGTTGTCGAAGTACCTCTAAGGTCGATCGCTTAAACTCGTACATCTCATCAAGAAAGAGCACACCATTATGTGCTAGCGAAATTTCACCGGGCTGAGGGAATCTCCCACCTCCGACTAAGGCCACATCTGATGTGGTATGATGTGGGTCTCTGAAGGGCCGTAACCCTGTTAATATGTTATCAATATTTTGACCTGCAACTTCATGGACGGAGAGCGTTTCGATGAATTCTTCATAAGATAGCGCGGGAAGGATGCTCGGTAAACACCGACTTAGCATTGTTTTTCCTGCTCCTGGTGGGCCGATGAGCATTAAATTATGACCACCAGCTGCTGCAATTTGCATAGCCCTTTTAGGAATTTTTTGTCCATAAACATCTTTGAAATCCGGAATGTCTGTACTTGCTATACCTGAGTATTCTTTCCTTGAAGGGGGCTCAAAGTACTCTTCCTTCGGGTTGTTTTGAGAGAGAAGTTCTGCAAGGGAGGCAATAAACATAATGGGTATTGACTTAATCCACTGGCCCTGCAATCGATTCTTTTCTGGTAAAATAAGACCCTTTAATTTAAGGTCAAAAGCTACTCGACTCATTGCGAGAATTCCCTGGACATGTTTCACCATACCGTCTAAGGAGAGCTCGCCTAATATCAAGTATTCCGCAAATCGTTCAATATCGATTTGTCCTGATGCACCCAATATACCTAGGGCAATACAGAGGTCAAAGGAGCTTCCTTCTTTTCGCAAATCTGCTGGAGCAAGATTAACAATGATCTTTTGCCTCGGCATGGAGTAACCTAGTGTCTTTAACGCGGTTTCTATTCTATGCCAAGATTCGCGAATCGCGTTGTCGGGAAGACCTACCATATGGTATCCTATTCCTTGATGAATGGCTACTTCAATTCGAATGGGTTTAGCTTCAATTCCATGCAGGGCAGATGACCAAAGTTTCACTAACATCCTGCGAAGTTTCTCTGATAAAATCAATTTGATTCGATCTACTGATTAAGGGTTAGTCACAAGAGATTATTGATAAGTTCCGTGTAAGAATTAGGTCTTTTTTCCTATCATATAATTCTATGAAAAATATTCAACTCGCCGAGTTAACTGCTCATATAAAATCCTCTTTACTAGGAGTGGCCGTAGGAGATGCCCTAGGTGTTCCTGTGGAATTCACAACCCGTGATCAACTTAAACTTCTTCCTGTAAAGGAAATGAAAGGGAATGGAACTCATTATCAAGTCAAGGGCACGTGGTCTGATGATAGCTCGCTAACTTTTTGTTTAGCTGAGGGTTTATGTAACCCTGCTTTTGACTTGAGTCAAGTAGCGGACAACTTCGTCCGCTGGAGAAGAGAAAACTATTGGACTGCCCGAGGGTCGGTTTTTGATATAGGAAATACTACAAAGCGTGCTCTTCAAAACATTCAAAATGGTGAGGATCTAGACCATTGTGGGCTAGATGATGTGCACTCCAATGGGAATGGTGCACTTATGCGCATTTTACCTCTCGTCTTCTATACTTTGAATATGCCAATAGAAGATCGATTCATATGGACTAAACGCGTTGCTAGCTTAACTCACGGACATGGTATTTCTGTGCTTTGTTGTTTTTATTATCTGGAATTTTCCCGTCAATTAATTGAGGGGAAAACGAAGGTTGATGTTTATAACGACTTACAACGTGACATTCCTTCATTCTTTCGCGACAAATCAGCTATTAACATTGACCTCACTGTGCTCAATCGACTTCTCAAGGACGATATCTCTTCAATCGATGAAAATAATGTCTACAGTGGCGGCTATGTAGTTCACACGCTGGAAGCAAGTATCTGGTGTTTACTAACTACAGATAACTTGGCCGATTCAGTACTTAAAGCGGTGAATCTTGGTTGGGATACTGATACCACAGGTGCGGTTACTGGAGGCCTTGCCGGATTGCTTTATGGAGAGGCATCAATCCCAGCACCTTGGCTTGCTGATTTGGCGCAATTAGATCGTATAATCGATTTGGCCGAGCGCATGGCGCAAGGTATTCTCAATGCATAAGCAGAGAGCGTTGGCTTAGTCCTGAAGAAGCACGGCATAATATCCAATTCTACTCGCTGATAGCGAATCGGCGACTTCACAATGATCTAATGCCCCCTGTTTTACGCGATACGATCCTTTCCAAGAGCATAAGTGCATCATGTCATCCACAGAAAGGTCACAAGATAACATGGACTCAAACTGCCTTCTCGAGCAATAACTTTCGCAAAATTTGATTAAGTAATCTTGACTTGATGCTCTAACATAGTACTCTGATTTACCGGTATTTTGGCCTATCTGGTTCTTCCTGACAATGAGTAGCCCGCCCTGTCGCTCCTTGTTTATCTCAAGTCCTTTTTGATCGAATTGAATCATGGCTTCTCGATAGGAGTTTTTTCGACAACTCATTAAGATTATTAAACCAAATAAAATAACCGGTAATGCTTTAAAAGAATGTGAATACATAGTAGTTGATTTTGTTGTGGTGTGGCATGTCCAGCTCAAAATATCAATCAAATGAAGATACATATTGATTTCATGTTTTACATTTAAGGATGCCTCAGCTAATTGCGCCCCATCATATCGAACCTGGAATAAAAAAATATCAAGGGGTCATTGATCATCATTTACAACAACTCATAAACAATGCCAAGTTGGAGTATACGCCTTATGTCTTTAATGATGGCAGAATTTTATTGGTAATGCCTGGTAATCTTTCGGCATTTTTATATTCTAGTAAAGAGGAGCTTTACGACAAGCTAAGCTTAGAGTAGACAGGCTTGTGCCATTAAGGTTTGCCAAGTTTGGTGAGCTCAGTGTACATCGTGCGAGGCGGTAAGGGTGTAAAATCAAAATTGGCCCAGGTTTCATTGTAGAAATCTGCAGCAGTAATGGATAAGACCGGTCGACTATTGGCCATAAAAAAGGCAATAATGTGTCCTTCGGTGCTCACATCAAGGCTTCGTGTAAAGCTATGGTAGGTAGTAAAGCTTCGCGGAATGATCACAGCACCACTTTCTTTTGCATAGAAGAATACCTTACCATAATCGGCACAGGGAAAGTCTACCGATAGGGTCGGATTTTCTTTTCGTTCAATGGGTCTTCCAAGACCATTCCATCCATTATTAAGTACATGGGCATACATGGGGCGTTCTCTTAAGTTTCGGGGGCTGTCTTGATTGTCGCGGCGATTACTTGCTGTATTCATATAGATTTCCTGAGGGAAAAAGAGGTTGTGCCAACCCATCAATAATCCCAGCCCTTCATCACCTAATATATCTGCTTTGCCCCTCATAAATTTGGGATAGTTAGCCATTACTTGCCAGCCTTCGAACAAGCCTTGCTTTTGAAGTAAATTGATGCTTCTATAGATCAGGGCTGATTCATATAAGGTTGTAAGTTTTTTTTCCAATTCCTCGTTACGATATACTTCTTTACATGCCTTATATAACTCCTTATGATTGGACTTGAGCTCATCAAGACTTACCTCTAGAGATTTTCTGGCCAATTCATATAAACCTTGATCGACAGCCAACGGATGAGAGACTATGCTTGTTGTCTTGTTAAGAACACGGCCGATAATTTCATTTTCCTTGGAATAGGGTCGGGTATATTGACTAAAAAGATCTTTTGCTAGGTTATATACCTTGGCAAAACTGGGAAGCCCTGCATCTGAGAAGACTGAAGAATAGCTTGATAGAAGGGCTTCAATATCCCTTATATGGCTTGTAATGACATCATTAAATTGTTGTTTCGTTAACTCACTAAAAGCTTTTGGATCACCATCCATGATGTCACGGAGATTATGAAGGTTTGATGTGTCTCCATTCTCGATAAGGTGTAGCAGACCCGAAAGGATAATGGGGTCTTGAACACTCTGCGTCCAAAATTTAGAGACATTTTGATCTGCGGTAAAGTGAGTTAAAGTGTCTGGTGTTGCTCTGTAGCTTGCAGCCATGGCTTCACCGGGCATTATGATTAACCATGCATCGGCACGTTTAGGCTGAACGAATTTGCCATCGAAACGAGCGTAAAACCGATTGACATACACCGGTGAAAAAGCTCCTTGATCTGTGGTGGTGTGCATCCCATTGCTGATAAGTTGCTGAGGCTCGATACCCTCAGATATCAATAGCTCAATTTTACTTCCCGCTGTAAAACCAGGAGGAAGGACTGCTGAGTTTTTTTGTAGGTAGATAATCGCTCCCTGTTCCGTTAGAAAGAATCCATCTTCTGTCGGATTCCAATAGCGTACGTCATTTACCTGCTTAAGCTTATCCATTATATATGAAATAGATTCCCTTGGTGCATATTCAAAAACAACATCCAGGGTATTATCCAACTTTCGAAAGTCTTGACCAAATCCCGCGTTGATTCTAACATCATAGTTGATCGCGTTGGTTATTCGATTGGATGCATTCTCATAGCGTAGTTTATTGACGGCTTCAGGTATGGCGTGCATGGTGAAATAGATGCGATCAATAAAGAATGCGGGATGTTCTCGCGCGAATTGATCAAGATGATTGTGTATTCGCTGAATATCTTGTTTGTTTGGGAAGGTGAGGCTATCTAATCCTCCATAATCAAAGCGAATGGTGAAGGAGTCATTGGTAGGTATATCTTGACCAAACGCCTGTTGAACCAATCCTATACAAAGAGAGAAAATAAGGAGTGTAGTATTTTTAATCATGCCTCTAGCCTTACACAAAATAACGACATCGAAAATATAGATGTTTCATGGATTTGTACTTTCATAACGCAGAACAAGTCAAAATAGCATGACGAGTAGTAAAATTTCTAGGTATCGGGTCTTTCTTGGGAACGAGCTTAGGGCAGAACTTAGACACTTACAAGGCCTGGCGGCTCAGACCATGTTTGTTGTTGTAGCTAGTTATTTGTTGTACGCAGGACTGGCCCTTCTTGGGCATGCTGACCTATCGAGTCAGGTGCTTCATGTGATTTTTTGGCTGGTTATGATTTTTACGATAGTTAATTCTACCTCGTCCTCTTTTTTTCGAGATGCATCGGGTAGGGACTTGTACTATTACTCCTTGCTACACCCCCTTGTCTATTTTATAGGTAAACTATTATCATCTCTTGTCACGACGCTTTTTCATTCCTTGCTGCTCAGCCTGATTTTTCATCAAGTTTTTTCTTACAGTCACATGCTTTCCTTCCACTGGCTTGCCGTAATGTTTTGTGGTGTCCTGGGAATGACAACACTGTTTACATTGATTTCGTCAATGGCCTCTAAGACCAGTCAAAGTCAGATTTTAGCGGTAGTTCTTGGTTTCCCTTTGGCTATTCCTCTTCTGCTCTTTATCCTCAAAAACTTGAGCTCAATTGATCTTGCATATGCACAGGGTTTCAGCCTTTCCAGCTTGTCTTCTCTTTTGATTTTTGATGGCTTAATACTTGGCTTAAGCTTATTGCTCTTTCCCTATATTTGGGGGGATTAACTCAGGAAAATTTGAATCGATTATTGCGACATTGGTGGTGGAAAGTTCTCGGGCTGTGCTTAACATTCTATGTCATTTTTATGGCCTTGGCAACTCCCTTGAGCTCTGGAATCCAAGTCAACTTAATAGAACAAAACACGGATACCTTGTTATCGGTCAAGGCGCACAACGCTGATTTTGCTCTCGGAGAAAAAACTCTAAAACTTTGGGCTCATAGCCCTGACGGATACTATTCCATAACAGACTATTCCATTGAAGGAGCTGATAGCCTAACCATTTCTCTCAGCAACATTCATTTTTCCGACAGCAGCGAAGAGATGGCCTATCTCGACTTGGTTGCCTTCACAGAGACAATGGGTATAGTGGGCTCTGACAATGCAATCCCTTCTAAAGGTGCCCAGCGGATTGAGGATTTGGCTAGCGAGGATATCTCCTCTTTTTCAAGAGGGAGTGAAGGATTTGTCTTCCCCAATCGCCGCATTTTAGATGAAACCATCCGGAACCTTATGTTTCATGTTACTATGTGGTTTGGTATGGTTGGATTATTGCTTTTTGGATTCATCTATGCCATTAAATATATCCTTGGAAACAATCTTGAGCGTGATGTTTGGGCATCTTTAGCTAATGCCGTTGGCCTTGGATTTGGCATTCTGGGGCTGCTTACTGGCATGGTGTGGGCAAAGTATACATGGGGCGCATTTTGGGTTAGTGATCCTAAGTTAAATGGAGCGGGTCTTGGGGTTTTGATGTACTTAGCCTATTTTCTTTTAAGAAATAGTATCGATAATCCCCGCAAGCGCGCGCGCATCAGTGCGGCATATAACGTGATTTCCTTTGTGCTCTACATCATGTTCATTTTTGTTCTTCCGCGATTGCAAGGTGTAGATAGTTTACACCCAGGACAGGGCGGTAATCCGGCATTTTCATCGTATGATTTAGACAATGCACTTCGTATTGTGTTTTATCCTGCGGTTATTGGATGGACATTCATTGGTTTTTGGATCTTTGATATCCTCCGAAGGATGCATGCTTTAAACAATATAAACTAGCAGAATGATAACAATTTTAATGCAGCTGTTGGCTTTACTTAGTAGGGTGGCCTTTTTTAATCCTAGGGGTGATGGAAAGTATCCCGTAGTAATCATTGTCCTTCTTATAGTATTTCTCGGGTTGGCCGGGGTGCTTGTTTATCTGGAAAGGCGATTGCGCAAGCTCGAGAAGTGATTCTCTTGGAGACAATAAGGCCAGTCATTATTTTTAAAATAATTTAACAATTAGGTTTTTTTCCTGCTTACCTTCACTTAGTCATAAAAACATAAACTATGTCGAATTATAGCTTTTATCAAGATGTGGAACACTATGTTGATGAGGCGTCAAAGTACACCCGATTCCAAAAGGGAATACTTGATCAAATACGTCAGTGCAATAGTGTTTATCGCATGAAGTTTCCTGTTAAGATGGGAAATGAAATTCATGTTATTGAAGCCTATCGGGTTCAACATAGTCACCACCGACTCCCAACAAAAGGAGGTATTCGTTTTTCTACTGCCGTTAATCAAGACGAGGTAAAAGCGCTAGCCGCCTTAATGACCTATAAATGCGCTATCGTAGACGTTCCTTTCGGTGGGGCTAAAGGAGGAATTAAGGTAAGTCCTTCTAAGACTTCACCTGCCATGATGGAAAAGATTACTCGTCGTTATACGACGGAATTAGTCAAGAAAAATTTCATTGGTCCTGGATTAGATGTTCCTGCTCCGGATTACGGATCAGGAGAGCGAGAAATGGCCTGGATTCTTGACACCTATACGGCCTTAAAGCCAGGTGAGGTGGATGGATATGGCTGTGTTACTGGAAAGCCAGTACATCTCTACGGAATTCGAGGTCGAACAGAAGCAACGGGACGTGGAGTAGTCTATGCGCTTAATGTAGCCTGTAGCTATAAGAATGATATGGAGGCCTTAGGCCTAGAGGTCGGTCTCGAAGGAAAAACAGTGGCTGTTCAGGGTCTTGGAAATGTAGGATACCATGCGGCTCGAATCATTCAAGAATATGGCTGTAAAGTAGTAGGTATCGCTGAACGCGAAGGATCTATATATTGTGCCGAAGGATTTGATGTTGAGAACGTATATAAGTTTCGTCAAGCCAATGGATCATTATTAGAATATCCTGGTGCAACGGTAATGAAGGATCGTAATGATATACTGTATTTGGATGTCGATATTTTGATTCCAGCGGCACTAGAAAATCAGATTAATAAATCAAATGCTAAACAGGTTAAGGCAAAGATTATTGCCGAGGCAGCTAATGGTCCGATTTCTCGTGAAGGACAGGACATTCTACTCAAAAAAGATATCTTAATACTTCCTGATATTTATGCTAACGCTGGGGGTGTAACCGTTTCTTACTTTGAATGGCTTAAGAACCTATCCCATGTTCGCTTTGGTCGAATGAAGAAGCGTTTTGAGGAGAATACGCAGCTCAGTTACATTGAAATGGTTGAGGATATGACGGGTAAATCAGTAGGTGCTCGAGAAAAGAAAGCCATGATTCGTGGTTCCAATGAGACTGATTTAGTCAATTCCGGATTAGAAGACACAATGATAGAAGCCTATCACGCGATTAAGGAGACGCAAAAGCGAACCAAGACTGATCTCCGCACAGCGGCCTTCACCTTGGCAATAACAAAAGTTGGAGTTGCCTACCAGGGTATGGGAATCTTTCCATAATCAACAATCTTTGAAAGCTATTTTAGCTTGCGTCCATTAGACGCAAAGAACAACTAACTTAAATGTTTTTCTAACTGTTGTCGCAGCAATAGCAATTTCTGGCTGCTCTCATCAACTTAAATTGCCCGAGTACTAAGGCAATTGTGAAAGGAATCTCTGTAATAAGGATAGTGGTAAATGTATGACCTTCTAATCCTAAGAAAT
>DLYY01000026.1 GCA_003447535.1 Bacteroidota bacterium
CCTCAACCGTCCCTTCTTCGGTTACTCGTACTACTTCAACATCACCTCCATCACGCTCAAGATAGGGCCTCAGTTTATCTAAGGCGGAATTGATCATTTCTAATGTTGGCAGTTCACTCATTGTATTGGGGGTAATGAATTTGATGGTTTCTTCTCTACTTGAGCATTTCTCAAGGCTAGGATTTGTGCACTAGCACCCGCAATTTTATCGATATGACTTAACTGTTCTTCGCTGAGGGAAGAGGAAAGGCCGTCTCCGCGCTCACGCATAGTCATCGTGAAGGGTAGATGCCCTAAAAAGGGTAGATCATATTCTTTGGCTAGATGCATTCCTCCATGTTCTCCGAAAAGAAAATATCGCTCCTCGGGTTTGTTTGGAGGACTAAACCATGCCATGTTTTCAACGACGCCTAAAATGGGTACATTGATTTTTTCCATTTGGAACATACCGATAGCTTTCCTTGCATCAGCTAATGCCACACGTTGTGGCGTTGTAACGAGAACTACTCCATTTATTTTTGTGTGTTGTAGAAGGCTGAGCTGGACATCTCCTGTGCCCGGTGGAAGATCAATAATGAGGTAATCAAGTTTACCCCATAAAACATCTTGTATAAATTGTCGAAGCGCAGAGGATACCATTGGCCCTCTCCAAACGATAGCTTGGCGCTCGTCGACGAGCATACCGATTGACAACACTTTGAGGTTGTCCACCTCTACAGGGATGATATAGTTTTTCCCTTTGATTTCTCGGGACTCCGGGAAGGCATTATCTAATCCCAGCATAGTGGGCAGGGATGGTCCGTGGATATCAGCATCAAGTAAACCTACTTTAGCCCCAGTTCTCGCTAAGGCTCTTGCCAACTCCGTACTTACTGTCGATTTCCCGACTCCACCTTTTCCAGAGGCTACCGCAATGACGTTTTTCACATTGGGCAGGGTGTCCACGCCAATCCGACCTGATTGAACATTAGCAGTCATGGTTATCTCGACATTAAGGCTACTATCCAATTCTTGGATTGCTAGAAGGCAGTCCTGTCTGATCTTTTCTTTCAGTGGGCAGGCTGGTGTAGTTAACTCAACCTCAAAACCGACGTTGGATCCTTCGACCTGAATATTTTTAATCATGTCGAGTTCGACGAGACTTTTCTTTAAATCAGGGTCTTCCACCTTTCGCAACGCATCAAGTAACTGCTCTTTCGTAATCATTATTCAAAGGTATAATCTTCTCCTTGGATATTAATATGCCATCGAAATCGATTTTCACGGTATAAAACCGCTTGATTGATTTGATCAAAATCTGTTGCAATTCGGCTAGAAATAGAATACTTCTCTCCTTGGGAAAAGCCTTTCAATCGGCCATTAACATCCTGATAGACCAATAGGTCATTATCAATGATTACTTTATCAGGAGTGTAGGATTCTAATCGAACGATTTCCCCTTTGTAAAAGGTGAAGAAAAAGCCATTTCGGTCAGACCAAACGAGCTGGTTTTCCTTGAGTTCAGAGGATAATGGTCTGTAGGGTAGAAGGGAATAAGTTTCTCCTTGGTAAAACACGTTAAAGCCCCCTAAATCATCATAAAAGGTTACCAAATCATCGCTTACATCAAAGCCTCCATTGGTATTATACGTCAGCGTGTAGAGTTCATTTTCATACCAGACTTGGAGGTCGCCAATGCCTGTTTGAAAGGCTACTAGGTTTTGTCCTGCGGTAAATGCTTTGGGTTGGGTAGGCCAGACGATGTGTTGTTGGCCACGGCTGAACAATTTCAGTTGTTTGTTTACATCAAGATAGGCCAAACTATTATTGCTAATGCTAGCCGCACGGATATTCCAACTCTCTAAGGTCTGAGAGCTGTCAGCTCGATATACATTAAAGCGATTATAGACATCGTTGTAAGCTACAATAGAGTCAGATACCCATAGATCTTCTTGAAGTGCCCAGCTTTCAATTTGATGCAATTTGTTTTCCTCTAACAGAAAGATTTGACTTCCAAATTGATAGGCTAAAAAATGATCCGTAGAATATACTTTGGGCCTGTTCAGGGACAACTCATGTTTTTCACCCCCGAAATACAATTGAAATCTACCTCTTGGGTCAAAGTAGGCTACGTATGCGTTCCCCACAAAATATTCATCTACAAGTTGAAACTCAAGCTGCTCAAACACGCCTTCATCAAAAACATAGAATCGATTGAAATTATCATTAAAAGGATAGATGAATTGACTGAATCCTTCGACCATTAGGATGAAGAGAAAAAGGACTAGATAGAAAGTCTTTCGGTTAGCCATAGTGTGGAATAAACAAAAGGCGGACCAAAGTCCGCCTTTCTTACAATTTATTTATCATTCTTCTTTAGAATGTTCCTTGTGGGTCAGCATCTTCATACTTAATTTCAATTCCATCCTCCTCTGAGTTCACATCGTTAAGTAGTCTGAAGGTTACACGACGGTTTCTCGCACGACCGGCAGGATTATCTTCACCGGCTGCACTTTCATTGTCAGCAATTGGATTAGATTCCCCTTTACTAATCGTCATAATGCGATCAGCGAGATCAACGCTATCCGCCATCCCTAATGTCATTAAGTAGTCTTTTGCTGCGTTAGCTCGTCGATTTCCGAGGGCATCGTTATAGTTATCCGTACCACGGCTATCCGTATGTCCTGCGATCTGTAAAATCCAATCCGGGTGCTTAACAAGCACACTGTATAAAGAATCAAGTTCAACTTGGTAAAGCTCCGTGATGTCTGATTGATCGAATACGAAGTAAACTGGCTTTACTGTTATTGTTTCTCGGATAATTGGATCCATGAGGTAAACCATAAACAAGGTATCTTCTACTTGCTCGAAAGTTGAAGCATCTATTTCGGTTACACTTTGGTAATAACCTTCTGCATCGCCTACAACTTTTATATTGCTAGCGCCAACCTCATAAACGAGCGAATTGCCTCCTTCCGTTACATCGTCACCAATCATTTCCATACTTCCATTGATATCCATGTATGTACTTGACGAAACCCCGTTGATAGGGGCTTGGCTGGCATCATTACGTGAAGCGAAGTATCCACTCAAGAAAAGACCAGAGTTCATTTCAACCGCGAAGACATCATCGCAACAAGTTTCTCCTCTAGATGAAGTAGTGCCCACACGGTTGGAAACCATGTACCCTTTTCTTCCTCGATCATCTAAAGCAAAGTAGATATCATCTGTAGGGCTATTAATTGGCGCTCCTGCATTCGTTACATCACTTGTCCAATTCTCTAAATTTCCGTCAACGAAGTAAACATCAAAACCACCCATCCCTGGATATCCTAGAGAACTGAAATATAGTCTCTGATTTTGATTGTCGTAGTATGGACTGAATTCGTCAAATTTGGTATTCACCTCTTTTAGATTGGTCGGATTTGAAAACGTTCCATCCTCTTGCATAGAAGTGTACCAAACATCAAGTCCACCTTGACCGCCTTCTCTGTTCGAGACAAAATATAACACTTCATTGTTGTCGTTGTCATACCCTAGGCTTGGTTGAGTCGTAGTAAAGTCCTCGCCGTTAAGTTCAACGATTTCTTGGGCCTCGCCCCAATCGTTTCCTACTTTACTCGATTTGAACAGGCGGCACTGCATGGCACTGACACCATTAATTTCAGCACATCTTGTGTAAAAAAGTGTTTGCCCATCTTCGGAAATTACACCATTTCCAACGTGTGCACCCATCTCGTTGATGTCATCATCAAGTCTTTCCTTGGTCCAAGAATCACCAGACTTCCGTGCGATAAAGAGCTCCGCGTAGTAATCATTACTCTCGGAAATTTCATAGTCATAATTGATAACACTATCATTGACCATCGAACCAACAAGCATTGTATTATCATCGATAACCTTTGGAGCTAAGTCTTGGAAGTTAGAGTTTATGCCTTCACCAAGTGAGGAGACTGAAGCTAACTCCATGGAAGATAAGCTATCCATTAATTCAATACCATCAATGTTTAACTCGGCTCGCTCTCGCAATACACGAATTCCATCATCTGAAGTTTCTTTTGTGTTGATCAAAAATTGGTTGAAATGATAAGCTGCCGAATCATATTCGCCTTGCATTTGAAGTGCCTCCGCATAGTAGTAGCGTGCATCAGGCCAGGCTTTTTCATTGGCCGTTGTGGTTTGACCAAAGTACTCTGCCATGGTAGCATAATCTCTCATTGCCATATTCGCCGCACCGACTTGGTAAGTGAGTCTTGTATTATTAGGCTTCTTTTCGGTAGCAGGAATGTAGTATTCCGTGGCATTGTAGTAACTGCCTTCCTCAAAAAGACGGTCACCGGTTTTGATCATTTTTCGAGTTTTACAGCTTGATACGACAATCGCAATACTTACCGTAAGAAAAAATATACGTTTTGCACTAAACATAAAAGGTAATTATGAGGGTCTGGAAATTAGAATCTTGGGTTGAATAGATATCGATCTTGAGGAACCTTTGGGTTGTTAAATCCGAAGTAACTTATAGAGATCTCGAATGCTGTGGGAATTTTACCCAAAGCAATATTTGTGTCATCTCTCAATTGAGAAAGCGTTAGGTCATATGCAGCAGAAAGGCGAACGCGGTTGTACTCGAGACCACCTTTGATGATTGCTGCATCACCCACTCGATACCATGCACCAAGGAAACCAATGAAATCTTTAGATGGATCTTTTGCAAAGTCATATCCAAAGGTTGATCCAAAGTTCACTTCTTGATTGCCAATGTCATTGACTTGGAATAAGAATCCAGGAAGAACATAGAAACGATTGAATTGCATGTCGAGCCCTCCATGACTTACATATCGTCTTGGTAAAGCGTTGTCGTCGTCGCTTCCTGTTGAAATAAAGTCATTTAGTGGGCGTGTGATATGTAAAAATGATCCACCAACGTACACCGTAATGTTTGAATTGATTTGAGCGTCAAAAAGTAATCCTGCATTTACATCAAAAAAGCTGTTGGTGCTTGAAGCGAGACCATTCGTTTGCTCCATACTCATGTCTGCGATGCTTCCATCTAGACCTATCTGATCCGCAAATATTGAATTGACGTCCAAGCTACTGCTATTGTAAACTCCTTGTAAACCGAATGCCAGGTGGTATTTATTGCCTCGGTCTAATCCTTTATGATAGGCTAAGTTAACTCCAGCTTGATATCGTTCAAAGATTCCATCTTTGTCATACACGACGTGAGCTCCTACACCAAGGGCATCGGTAGAGAGTTTGTCTTTGAGTAAGGAAAAGTCCACTGAGGCGGATGGTGTCATAAACACGGCTTCACCTCCATTGACATTACGCCATTGGTCTCGGTAAATTGCTGTCGCCCGATAGTAGCCGTCAAACTTTCCAGTAAGTGCTGGATTCAGTGTGAGGGGAGAGGCATAATACTGAGAGTAGTGTATATCCTGGGCAAGCAGAGTCTTTAATGAAAAGAGACAACTCGCCAAAACAAATAGGAAGAGAGTTTTCTTGAGCATTTGATTTATTTTCGATTTTGTAAAAATACAATTCATTTTCTGGTTCGACATTGAATCCTTAGAAACTCAATACCTATTCAATGCAATTTAACGTTAATATAGTCATTTATGAAGTACTCCGTCAACATAACTAGGCTTAAAACCATGGGTTTTATCCTTCTTTTCTTACCAATCTTATCCTCCGCCCAAAACGATGAAAACTACAGTGATGAGTTTCATGATCTTTATAATGACGTCTTTGATGGTGATTCAATAGATTATCTAGTCCTGCCAACCATTCCGATTATTGATAATCCGTATGATCGGCTTAAATACCTCGAAACCAAACGTAAGCTGGAAAAGATTTGGCCATACTTCCTCATTGCTCAAGAAGTACTATTCGACCTGGAGGCTATGGAGGAAGCTTTAAACAAGAGGCATTTTAGGCGGTACAAAAAGGGTCGCAAAAAAGACTTATACAGACGCTTTGAAAAGGAACTTAAGGCGTTGCGCATCAGCGAAGGCAAACTGCTTGTTAAACTTATAAGTCGACAAACCGGTGTGTCTATGGCTGAATTGCTAAAGCATTACAACCCTAACATTAAGGTTTGGGGATTTAATCTAGTGGCCAAGCGGTACGGATATGACCTAAAGGAAATCTATGATATCACGCACGAAGACAACTACTACATCGAGCTTGCTTTAGAGTCTATAGCTCCTTCAGTGCATCGTCGATCGATTCAACGATGATTCCCGGCTCAATGGTCATCATGCAATTGAAATGCTTTTTCGGACATGATGATCTTCCTGCGGTATGGCAAGGTTGACATGAAAGTCTTTTTGGTGCAGTAATAAGTTTCGCATGATTACTTAAAGGCTTGAATCCCAATTCAGGTGTCGTGCTTCCCCAAAAACTAATCAGGGGTTTTCCTGTGCCCGAGGCGACATGCATCATGACCGAATCATTCGCCAAGGTTAGTCGCGCTCTTTTGATTAATTCTACGGATTCTAAAAAAGAGGTTTTTCCGGTAAGATCTGTAACACGATGTTTTTTGGGTAGATGCGCAATAATGCTTTGCGCATTTTGGCAATCTGATGAATCGCCGATAAGAATAACGTGGTGGTCAATAGATTGTAGTGTTTTTGCGATGATCGAAACAGGCAATCGCTTCGTAAAATGCTTGGCTCCGATCGCCCAGACGATGAAATCCGTAGCAAGTGTTTCGGGGCTTAGAGGGGGGGTAAGATTTGTTGAATCCGTATTGGGAAGGGCAATTTTTTCTTCTAGGGGTGATATGCAAAAATCAGATATACACGAATAATATCGTCTTATTACGTGTCTTTCCCGTAGAATATTCCATCCTAATCCTACTAAAACTCTACGTCGAATTCCTTCTTTGTTTACGCGGTGAATTTTGCCGGATAGTTCGCGTACTAGGCGTTTTGAACGCCAGTTGTTTTGCAAGTCGACGATGTGATCATACTGTAGGCTCTCTAGTTGATCGAGCATATCTTCAAGCCCGTTATTCGAAGAGCAATTCCATGGGTAAACCCTAGATATGCCAAGGTGGTCCTCTATCACTTGGCGCATGGTATCTTTGGTGTAAAAGTCAATAGTCGCCTCTGGATAGCTTTTATGCAAGGCTAAAACTACAGGGCTAGTTAACAGGATGTCACCCATTGAGCTTAATCGAATAATGGCAATTCGCATACTGCAAATATAAGGGCATAAAAAAGCCTCCCGAAGGAGGCCTTTATAAAAATATAAAACGAGGGTGAGACTACATCATTCCTCCCATTCCTCCCATGCCGTCCATACCACCTGGCATCGGAGGTGCATCTTTTTCAGGCTTATCTGCGACAACAGCTTCTGTAGTCAATAACATAGAGGCTATTGATGCAGCATTTTCTAATGCAACTCGAGCAACTTTAGTAGGGTCGATGATACCAATCGCTTTTAAGTTATCGAATTTGTTTTGTCTTGCATTATAACCGAAGTCACCTTCGCCTTCAGATACTTTATTTACAATAACAGAACCCTCAACACCAGCATTGAATGCTATTTGACGCAAAGGCTCTTCGATAGCGCGCTTAATCACTTCGATACCAACTGACTCATCTTCATTTAAACCATGCACATTTGAAAGGGCATCGAGTGCTCGGATATATTCAACGCCTCCACCAGTTACAATACCTTCTTCAACGGCAGCTCTTGT
>DLYY01000148.1 GCA_003447535.1 Bacteroidota bacterium
TCCCGAAGGGCACATCATTCCCTGAATGGAGAGAAGTGTTGAGTCGTTTGCATCGACTTCTTCATCAGATTTTTCTAACTCTTCAGCAGTTGTTGTATCACCCGATTCGTTGGTGCAACTTAAAAGAAAAAATAATGCTGAAATCAGGAAGAAGCAGAGGAAACTAGTAAATTTTCTCATAACGATTTAATAGATGAGTGTTTGCTTCAAAAGTAGGCCTTTACCCTAAACCTTTTGAAAAAGTATCGAAACCTTTTTCACATCCCATGACCCATGTGCATAAGTCTTGACCAAAATCATATTTAGCGCGATGTTCCACCGCCCTCGCCCAACCTAAATCTACTTCTAGAAACCGAGCACAAAACAATCGCTCCGGCAGGATTTTGTCCAAAATAAACATCTGCTCTTTTACCTGGTTTGGTCGGGATAAATGATGGCTCTCTTTGCACCACGAGAGGCGTTGGAGATAAACATCAAGTGAATCCACATCATGCACATGAGTGTTAAGTCGATCGACCAAAGTCTTATAGGACTCGGATAACGTCTCGCCCCAGTGAGACGATGCATCCTGTTGATTTAATAGCCATCCATCAAGCATCAACTCAAGCCATACGTGGGCAATGGTATGGCAACGCTTCCAACCTAAAGGCTCAGCATATTTCTGTACATCCTCAGTGATAGATATACAAGCCCTTTGGAAAACATCGAGATTATGAAAATGCTGATCCAAATGAATATGCCAATGAACACCAACCATCCAATCTTTCACAATAGGATATCCTAGCTTATTGCCTGCATTGAGTCGCGATGAATTATATACCCTGGTAAATTTTGGCCAAAGATCGGGAGCAATTACCCCATGAGCCGTATACGGTGAACAAGATTCAGGAAGGGAAACTAAATGACTGTAGATATTCATGTTCTAATACGATACGAAAATATTTACCTTGTAGCAAAAAGGTGCAATAATTATGCATAAAGATGTTTTTCAAGAGTTGGAATGGCGAGGAATGATTCATAATCATATTCCCGGCACGGCTCAACGATTAGCAGAGAAACCAACCAAGGTGTATATCGGTTTTGATCCAACCTCTGATTCTCTGCATGTAGGAAGTTTAGTCCCAATAATGATTTTAGCGCACCTGCAACGAGCCGGGCATACTCCTGTTGCCCTCATTGGTGGCGCCACTGCCATGGTAGGTGATCCATCTGGAAAGAGCAAGGAAAGAAACCTTCTCACAACTAAGGAAATCCAATACAATATGTTTGGCATTCGAAAACAACTCCAGCGATTTCTTGATTTCGAATCCGAGGACAATGCAGCGGTAATCGTCAACAATGCAGAATGGCTGGGAAAATTTAACATCTTAGACTTCATTAGAGATGTCGGGAAAATGGTCACAGTAAATACAATGATGGCCAAAGATTCGGTTAAAAAGCGGATTGAGACTGGAATATCCTTCACGGAGTTCACTTACCAATTATTACAGGGATATGATTTTCTGCATTTGTTTAAAACGATGGACTGTGAAATCCAAGCAGGCGGATCAGATCAATGGGGAAACATCACCACGGGAACGGAAATGATTCGCAAGGAATTGGGCAAATCTGCCTATGCTTTTACTTGTCCCTTGGTGACCAAATCTGATGGGGGGAAATTTGGCAAAACAGAACAAGGGAATGTTTGGCTTGATCCTAACCGCACGTCGCCATATGCCTTCTATCAATTTTGGTTAAACACGAGTGATGAGGATGCCACAAAATACATCAAGCTTTTCACCATGCTTGATCGCACAGCTATCGAAGATTTGATTACCGCTCATCAAGAGGAACCGCATCGTCGAGCACTGCAAAAAGAACTCGCGGAAAATATAACGACTACAGTCCATGGCGAAGAAGGTCTCCAAAAGGCAGAACGCGCTACGAAATTACTTTTTGGGAAGTCGGAACAAAGTGATCTAGACGTATTTACTGCACAGGAGTTAAGACAGATTTTCGATGGAATGCCTCAGTTCGAATTGACTAAAGATATTCTAGAGAATGGGCTATCCATGGATGAAATGCTCAGTGGTGCAACCGCAATCTGCGAATCAAAATCCGATGCAAGGAGAGCGCTGAAGGAGAATTCGATCCAAATCAATAAAAACCGGATAGGTCCAGATTACTTATGTACTAAGGAAGATATTATGTCAAATGGAATCATTCTCATCCAACGCGGCAAAAAGAAATATTTCCTGGTAACAATGGTTAACAAGCCGGAGTAAAGTAACCCATCTATGCTCGAGATTGCGGACAGCTAGTACTCTTCTTCATCAAAGAAGAAATCCTCCTTTGTAGGATAATCAGGCCATATGTCTTCAATGCTTTCATAGACTTCATCATCGTCTTCCAATTCTTGAAGATTCTCTACTACCTCAACTGGAGCTCCAATACGAATGGCAAAATCAATAAGATCATCTTTTGACGCAGGCCAAGGTGCTTCTTCTAAGTGAGTCGCTAATTCTAATGTCCAAAACATAGGATACGATTTCAGCCAAAAATAGGATTTCCAATGAATCCAACAAGTCTAGAATCCACACGAATGTGCATATCTTCTATAAATAGAGGCTAAGCCTCCCATTTTCGCTCCTCTACACCTTGTTCTTTAGCGAGTTGTCGACTCAGTACAAAAAGATAATCAGATAGTCTATTTAGATACTGTATGATAAAGGCGACTGAATCAAGGGTGGAATCAAGGCCGACCACACGTCGTTCTGCTCTTCGGCATACACTGCGAGCCATGTGACAATGCGCATTGCCTAGGCAACCGCCAGGTAGAATGAAGTTTTTCAATGGGGGTAACTCGTTGGTGAGGTTATCTATTTCATTTTCTAAACGATCAATCTCTAAGGCATTTAACACAGGTAAAAATTCTGACTTAGGGTTATCCAAGGAGGCAAGGTGACTGCCAATACGAAACAACATATCTTGTACTTTAAGCAGTCCTTCTATCGATAGATTCATCTGTCCCACATGTTCTATAACAACAGCTAAAACGCTGTTTAACTCATCGACTGTACCATAAGCTTCAACCCGCAGGTCAGCCTTGGAAACTCGACTACCTCCGAATAAACCGGTTTCTCCTTTATCTCCTGTTTTTGTGTAGATTTTCATGACAAACTCAATGTTTTTAAGTCAAAACTTCGTGGCGTTCAATGCGTCCATCTTTAAGGTGAATAATCCGTTGGGCATACTCCGCAATTTCCCGTTCGTGTGTAACAACAACAATCGTATTGCCTTGGGCGTTCACTTTCATCAACATTTCCATGATCTCTTGAGCAGTGGTACTATCAAGGTTTCCTGTAGGCTCATCCGCTAAAACTAACGAAGGCTGATTAGCTAGGGCTCTTGCTATTGCAACTCGCTGACGTTGACCACCGGACAGCTGATTGGGTTTATTTTTCAAACGATCGCCTAAGCCAACTAACTCAAGCATCTCCTGGGCACGAACTCGACGCTGTTTACTCGAAAGGCCAGCATAAACCAATGGCAAGGCTACATTATCCATACTTGACATTCGGGGCAAAAGATTAAAGCTTTGAAAAACAAATCCTATTTCAGTATTACGAATTTCAGACAGCTGCCGGTCGCGCATAGACCCCACATCTTTTCCGTTTAATGCATACTTTCCAGAAGTTGGGCTATCCAGACAGCCCAGAACATTCATCAATGTGGATTTACCAGAACCTGAAGGGCCCATAAGCGCAACAAATTCATTTTTATGAATGGATAAATCCACACCATCCAAGGCGTGAATATCTACTCCTCCGAGTCGGTACGATTTACGAATATTCTCAAGAACGATTAGAGCACTCATTGCCCTTTAATAACTTTAGGCACTTTAAAATAAGTCCCATCATGACTTGGAGCGCTGTGAAAGACTTCCTCCTGTGCAAGAGTTTGAACTGTCTCATCCGATCGGAGACGCCCTTTTACCTGATGAACTTGCGTCATTGGCTCTTCATTGGAAAGGTCAAGTTGATCCAGCGTATCAATAAAACCAATCATACGCTCTAGATCTTTAACTAGGCGCTGTTTCTCCTCCTTATCAAAACTAAGTTTTGTCAAGGATGCCAGACGCTCAACAAGCTTTACATCAACGTTCATCGTGCTAAAATAAGAGGGATTTATGGAAGATTGATTTTATTCGTCGTATATCGAATGAAATCTTAACTTCGACAGTATGAAAACGGTGCTCAGTGGAATGCGTGCAACAAGTCGTTTGCACTTGGGAAATTATTTTGGAGCAGCAGCCAATTGGTTGCGCATGCAAGAAGAATACAATTGCTATTTTTTTGTGGCGGATTTACACGCCCTAACGACAGATCATGATTCCAACGCATTACATCAACATACAAAAACAATTTTTGCGCACTACCTCGGATTGGGTTTGGATCCCGAAAAATGCACTCTCTATATACAAAGTGATGTGCCAGAGATCGTAGAACTCTATTTAGTACTTAATATGTTCGCCAATAAAGGAGAATTGGAAAAGACTGCATCCTTTAAAGAGAAAGCAAGAAAAAAAGGCCAATCATTAAATGCCGGTCTCCTCACCTACCCGGTGCTTATGGCAGCTGACATTCTTATTCACCGAGCCGACTTTGTTCCCGTAGGAAAGGATCAAGAGCAACATCTTGAAATGACCCGAACCTTTGGTAACCGATTCAATCATGTGTACAAAACGGACTTGTTCCCAGAGCCTCAAGCATTTGCCTACAGCGAAAGCCTTGTTAAAATTTTTGCATTGGATGGGAGTGGCCAAAAAATGAGCAAATCTGATCACAATACGAACAACACCATCTTTCTTACGGATTCGGATGACGAGATTCGTAAAAAACTAAAAAAAGCGAAGACAGATAGCGGTCCCCAAGAAAAAAATAGTCCTTTAACGCAGGAGATCAAAGGGCTTTTTGAGTTAATGGCTGGAGTCAGTAGTCAGGAAACTTTACAAGCATTTACCGCGGATTATGCGAATTGCTCAATACGTTATGGAGATTTCAAAGCCCAGTTAGCCACAGATGTTATTGATTTTGTTGCGCCAAAACGAGAAGAGATTTTATCTTGGCAAAGTGACGAAGCCCGAATGAAGCGTATTGCACAACTAGGAGCGGACAAGGCACGCGAAAGTGCAAGAAAAACATTGAGCACAATGCACGACGTGATGGGAATGCATTACTTTAAAGATTAAGGAAAACCATGGATGTAAAACATATTGCCGTAAGCGGAAACATTGGCGCCGGGAAGACAACCCTCGTGCAAAATTTATCCCATCATTTCGACTGGACTGCACAGTACGAAGAAGTTGAATCAAACCCTTATCTCGATGACTTTTATTCAGATATGCATCGATGGGCATTTAACCTTCAAATTTTCTTCCTGCATCAACGTTATAGTCAAATTTTAGAGATTCGCGAGGGAAATAAAACGATTATCCAGGACCGTACCATCTATGAAGATGCCGCTATTTTTGCTCCGAATTTGCACAAAATGGGCCTCATGTCCACACGAGACTATGAAAATTACAAGGCTTTTTATAAGACCGTGGAAGCGCAAATCCAACCACCGGATCTTTTGATTTATATGAAGGCTTCTATACCCACCTTGGTCAATAATATTCAAAAGCGAGGAAGAGACTATGAGGAGAATCTTCGATTGGACTACTTGAAGAAGCTCAACGAATTCTATGAAAACTGGATAGCTTCTTACGATAAAGGACCATTACTTGTCATCGACTGCGATAACACAGACATAGTAGAAAACAAAGATGATATTTCTGAGATTTACAACAGAATACAAGCAGAACTTAACGGACTTTTTTAAGATAAGGTCCTTCTATGATTTCATGCCTTCTGTAAAGCACGCACGACAGCGCGCTTCGTATGTTTTAGTTGATCCGAGCATAATCTGGATTTCATCACTATTGAGGCGGTACGAATACGAAGCATCCTGGCCACATTGAATACAAACCGCCTTCAACTTGGATATGCGATTGGCACGTGCAAGTAGCAGGGGCATTAGACCAAAAGGAATACCCGCGTAATCCATATCCAAGCCAGATAAGATTACCCGACGACCTTGATTCGCTAAATTTTCAAAAGCCTCGATAAACTCTTCGGTAAAAAACTGAACCTCATCGATACCTATTACGTCGGCATCACCAACAACTTGATACAATTCATCTACACTTGAAATTGGTACGGAATCCATTCGATCCATATTATGAGTAACAACCTGTTCGTTATCGTATCGTGTATCCTTACTTGCCTTTCCAAGAAATACCTTTTTTCCGCCTATCGTTGCACGACGCATACGACGAATCATTTCCTCTGTTTTCCCTGAAAACATTCCACCACAAATAACTTCGATTGACCCCATATACTTTACTTTTATCTTATCTTTTGAAAAATACTGCTTAAAAAACGTTCTACACTATGAAAATTAGCAATATCAATGAGTTTAAACGAAGTTTTTCAAAACTTCAATGGCTTTTTAAAACATTTGAAGCTCAAAAATTTGAGGATTTATCTCCAATGGAAATTGAATTTTTTCTAGAGATTTTAAAACGTTTATCGAGTACAGTCAACATATCCGATGCACAGGAAATAAGTTCACAACACCCCACCTTGGAGGAAAGTAATCAAGAAGAGGCACCGTCTCCGCAGGAAGAAGAAATTAAAGCGCAGCAAACCATCATCCAAGATGTACAAATGCAAGAAGAAGAGGCTATACCTTTGACAAAGGAGCCTAGTCCCGCTGAAGAGACTCAAAGAACAGAGCAACAACAAAGTAACCCAGTTGCCCCACAGACGGTAGATGAAACATCAGAGCCGAGCGCAGAACCTGCCGAAGAAGTGCCGATGGAGCAAAGCAGTGTCACGGTAAAAAATATTGCAGAGTCCTCGTCCGCACCAAAAAACATTGTGGACCAGTTCAGAAACAACTCGCCTTCTATTGCCGATCGAGCTCAAAACAAGACAGACGATTCAACATCTCACATATTAAAGAAAGGAGGGCATTTTCGTCTTAACAGCTTAATCGACCTCAACCGTCGCTTTCTCATCATCAATGATGTATTTGGTGGAAAGCGTATGAATTTTGATAAAGAGATTGAGTTTATAGATCAGTTACCTGATCTTGACAGCGCGATGAACCACCTCAACGGTACTGTAGTAAAAACCTATAACGTGATTACAACAACCAAGGGTTTTGAGATTTTGAATAAGGTTGTTGCTCGACGTTTTGCCTCGTAAGAGGACAAATCACTACATTGAAAACTAAATCATAATCTTTGGCATCTCCCATTAGGACATTCTTAGAATTTATTGATCAATCCCTATTCCGATGGATCGTAAAATTCCTTTGGCCTATGTATCAAAGACCCCGTAAGGGATACCAAGCCCACTATCGAGTAATCAGTCGATACTTTTTTCATCAAAAGATTTTAAGAATTAATGGTAAAGTGGCATGGCCTGTAGATTTCCGTTCAAAAGTCTTTGGTGCTGAGCACATAGCAAAAGGCGTATGCTGTGACCCAGGGGATAATATCGGGGTCTACATCAATGCCTACGGAGGAATAACGCTAGGCGATAATGTAAACATTGGGCCTAACTCTATTTTGACCTCTACCAACCATGACCAATATGACCACCGCAAACTCAGTAAGACAAAAGGAATAACAATTGGAAACAACGTATGGATTGGCGGAAACTGTTCGATTCTTGCTGGAAGTAATATTGGAGATAACGTTACTATAGGAGCCGGCTGTATAATTCATGGTAACATCCCACCGAATACGCTTGTTTTACTGGATAAAGCTCAGCTAAAATTTGTGGAGAAATCAGGGCCATATCAGTGGAATTCACGTGAAGAGAAGCTAACCTAATGGGCATCATACAACAACAAGGTTTGAGGTCAGCCATCGTCCGAGTGGTGGGAATGGCCATCGGAGCAATCACGACCATCTTCCTGATTCCAGCGATCTTGTCT
>DLYY01000181.1 GCA_003447535.1 Bacteroidota bacterium
CCATACTGCCCCTGAGCCATATATCCACCGTAAGGAGTAATCATACGACCAACTTGATACCATTCAATTATCTCATAAGGCGCATTCCAAGTAGTATCCAAGACTAATGGTGCAGTAGAAACCGTATCGATACTGGCAACCGTGGAATCGATCATCCCCGTAGGACGACCGATCTCTACATCTACGTCGTAATCCCAATCCGAGCAACCGTCTGAGGCACATCCCACCGTGAAATCAAGAGTTATCGCTTTCCATGGTGTACTTTGATCAGGGAATACACCCCATTCTGTGTAAGCACCAAACCAGGTTAAGTCTGTAGCCGTGTGAACTCTTACTGCTGTTGTATCCCCGCTTGCTGCATTGACCTTGTTATAGTTGAACAGAAAGACTGTAAAGGCAATAAGGAGAAAATGGAGTGAAGTACGCATAGTCTTAGTTTTTCTATCGAAAACTACTTCTTTTTTAATAAAATTTCACCAAAACTCTTAGGGCTTTCTTTGAATTTGACGCCTTCCAATTTGTATCTTTTTACCATGATTATAAAACACCTCTTTACCATTAATTTATGTTTATGTCTTTTCTTTGGACTAAGGGCACAACAGGATGTCTTAATCTCCTACGAACACATAGCTCACTTATCCGTAGAGGACATACAGGAGCGATATAAAGTGTTGGGAATACCTAAAATGATCACTCCCATTCGATACCCCATAGATATATACGATATAATCTATTTCACAGAGCTTCCTAATGGCGAAAAGATTCGCGCTTCTGGCATTTACTTTGTTCCGCAGATTGAAAATGGTGAGGCCTTACCCGTTGTACAATACAATCATGGTACAGCCTTCAAAATGCGTGGCGATGGAAGTTATGATTATAATGGAGAAAAAGATGTAGCCACCTTTTATGCTACTGATGGTTACGCTATAGCCTGGCAAGACTATATCGGACTTGGCAAGGTGAATGATCATTTCCACCCCTACCAGCATGCCGAAACGGAGGGAAGATCAGGATACGACCTTTTACGTGCTCTACAGGAGGTAAATCTTGATTTAGATTTAACCTGGAATGACCAGCTTTTTGTCACTGGGTATTCTCAGGGAGGACATGCAGCTATGGCTGTTCATAAATATATCCAAGAGCATCCTGAAGAGGGTCTTTCTGTTACCGCATCATCGCCGATGAGTGGCGCTTACGACATGGTTGGTGCGCAAAGTGAAACGATGTTTCAAGAATACACCCAACCTTGGTACCTACCCTACTTGATTTACGGCTACGAGTCAATATATGATGAAATAGAAGGACCAACCGAAGCAATATTCAAAACGCCTTACGATACCCTGATTCCAAGCATGTATGATGGCAACCACGATCGATTTGATTTTAACAAGGTATTGCCATCCGTCCCCTCTGAAATGGTGGCAGATAGCATTGTGCATCTCTTTAAGACGGATAGCAACTTCTTTTTTACCCGTCTTTTAAAAGAGAATGCATTATGGAATTGGGTACCTGAGAGTCCCATGCAAATCTGCTATTGCAAGGCTGATGAAGAAGTTTATTATAGGAATGCTCTTGTTGCCCATGAATACATGAGGTCAAATGGTGCTAACCATAACCGGTTAAGGCATACTGGAAAGAAGTTTAATCACTTCGATTGCGCAGGATTTAGTGCGATTTATACCAAGTTTTACTTTGACAGTTTTCGCAAAGGAAGTAAGCGAGGAAGAAAGGGTCCTGTAATGAAGCGATTTATGATTTCTATGGCCAAACTATTCACTAAGGTCAAGTAAATGATTGCGTTATAGAGTTCAAGACCTAAAGATTACATATTGCATATTTCTCTAATATTTTGTTTCTAAACCACCTGTTTCTCCGTACAACATCTCATAAAGGTGATGTAAATGAAACGGTTTTTATTAACTCTAAGCACAGCTATCGGTCTTTTTGCCACGACCCATGCACAGCTTCAGGCTGACTTCTCAGCCGATGTAACAAGCGGATGTTCTCCCCTTGTAGTGAACTTTTCTAACCTATCCACAGGTACATCTAGTGCGACAATCTATGAATGGGATTTTGAAACAGGAAGCTCAAGTGTTGAGAACCCTTCAAGAGTTTTTAACAACGTAGGAGTCTACACCGTGAGCCTTATCGCTATTGATGGAGGTACACGCGACACAATAGAAATAGTAGATTTCATCGAAGTATACGATAATCCTTCCATTGCTTACACGCCTAGTGCCACCAATGGATGTGATATGCTAAACGTAGCCTTTACCAACTTATCTTCTTCTGGATCCCCCATCAGCACCATACTATGGGATTTTGGTGATGGTGCTCAGAGCAATGACTTCAATCCAAGTCATACCTATCAGCCTACTTCATTTCTCAACGCAGAAGCAAGTTTTGATATCACCTTGGTAGCTATTGATGCAAATGGATGCCAGGCTACAGAAGTTTTCGGCGATGCGATTATTATCGGTGAAAGTCCAAATACTGCCTTTAACTCAGGGGAAATTATCTTTTGTGAAGTACCTACTACTGTTGACTTCTTTAACCAATCAGGCGGCAGTAACGGGGTAAGTTACCTGTGGAATTTTGGCAATGGAAACACATCTTCATCAGACAATCCATCGGAAACATACACTATGGAGGGCAGCTATGATGTCACCCTCACAGCAACGCATACCAATGGTTGTAGCACGTCAAATACGCTGAACAACGATGTTCAGATAGAAAGCCTTGATATTAGTCTTTCCGCAAACACTGCTTTAGCATGCCAAGGAGAGCAGGTGCAATTCCAAGTTATATCTAATATATCTGGACTAGACTATGTATGGGATTTTGGAGACGGAAACACCTCTGAAATTAATACCGAAGCAAGCCATATCTATGGGAGCCCGGGCACCTATAACGTTACGCTTCAGGCAAGCACTTCTGACGGGAGCTGTACACAGTCTGCCTCAACAGTTATAGACGTTCTAGGTCTTCCAAATCCTAGCTTTGCTTCTGACGTACAAACTTCCTGTTCAACGCCTTTTGAGGTGCAATTTGCCTCTTTTGGGAGCTATGCTGGCTATGTTTGGAGTTTTGGAGAAGGAGGATCATCTACAAGCCCTAACCCTACATACATTTACAACGATGCGGGTAATCATGATGTGACGCTCACGGTGATCAACGCCGAAGGATGTTCAAATTCTGTTACGCTCAATGATTACATTTCCATCACCCCTCCTACTGCTGCATTGAGCATGGACGACAATGATGGTTGTCTACCCTTACCCATTCAGTTCTCAGATCAGAGTACTTCTACAGGCACAATCATTGGATGGGATTGGGACTTTGGTGATGGAAACACATCAAATCTTCCTAATCCTTCACACACCTATACAAGTGTTGGTCGCTACGAAGTGAGCTTAACCATTTTAGATGCTGAAGGATGCCAAGCTACAATTAGTGGCGACAGTATTTTTGTTGGGGATCAAATCGATGTTGACTTTGCTTTTGATATTAATGAGGCATGTATCCCTGACCCTGTAATGACCACTAATCTATCAGGACCTAGTCCATTACCTGAGAATGTTACTTGGATCTGGGAATTTGGCGACGGTGGAAACTCCAGTATGCGTGAACCACTTTACCAGTATGGTGACACAGGTGTTTTTGATGTAAGCTTAACTGCCACGCACAATGGATGTGACACAACCCATATCAAAGAGGAATACATTACCATTTATCCTCCATTAGCCAATTTTACCACAGAAGTAATCTGTGATGGCAGTCGATTAGATGTAATTTTCGACGACCTGAGCTTAGGAGCTGATTCTACGGTATGGGTATTCTCTAATGGAGACGTTCTTATTAATCAGGATAGCTTTGTGTACACATTTGCTGATACTGGAAACTACAACATCAAACTCTATGCTTACAACTTTGAAACAGGTTGTGTGGACTCAACAGATCATGACGTTTACCTTGTTTGGATGGAGACCGGTTTCACCGTTGACCAAACAGTAGTATGTAGAAACGAAAGCATCCAAGTCACCAACCTTTCTTCAAACTCAACGGGCATGGTGTACTTCCTTGGTGATGGATGGTCTACCTCAAATGAGAATCCATCGCATAGCTATGCTGATACTGGATTATACGATATAACTCAAATCCTTATGGACATTAACAGCTGCTATGACACGCTAGTCCAGCCAACGTTGGTTACCGTGCGCGGTGCGTACGCAAACTTTGATCAAAATAGAGATAAAGGATGCCGTAATAGTGAATTTAACTTTACAGATCTATCGACTTCCAATGCTGATATCGTGACTTGGAGGTGGAATTATGGCAACGGAATTACCGATTCTGCATCGAATGGTAGCATAACCTATACAAGCCCTGGGTCGTATGATATATCTCTTTATATCGAAGATGAGAATGGGTGTTCTGACTTAGTTGTTAAAAATGATACTGTATTAGTCTCAGCTCCTACACCAGCCTTCACGGTGATTGATCGCATCTGCCTAGGAGACAGCGCGGAGTTCATCAATACTTCATCGGATAACAGCCTTAGTTATGCATGGAATTTTGGAGATGACAGCACATCTACAGAGGCGAGCCCAATTCATGTCTACGAGCAAGGAGGCCTTTACGATGTAAGTCTTACAGTAGCCGACACGCTAGGATGTGATAGTACAGTACTAGCTGCCGAAATGATTCAAGTGGATACCTTAAATATTCAGTTTACATCGGATGAGACACTTGCTTCTTGCCCACCTATGTTAGTAGGATTTGATGATGCAACGGAAGGCGACATCGTCTCTTGGGAGTGGGTGTTTGGCGATGGAACCGTATCCAATCTAACTAGTCCTGATCACGTTTACTCCGAAGTTGGTGCCTTTGATATTACATTGACTGTTGTCAACGCTATCGGATGTACAGATAGTTTAACCCTTGACTCGATGATTACCGTCAACGGACCCGTAGCAGATATTGAGCAAAGCCAGGTTCTAGGTTGCACAGGACAAGACGTTACTCTGTCTATTTCAAACACAAACTCTTTGAATCAGATGTATGACTTCGGTGACGGAAATCTTTACAATACGCCAAACAATACTCAACGTCATGAGTACAGCACCCCGGGTGACTACCTACCAATCGTCATTCTTGATAATGGACTTGGGTGTCTTGTAGCCCATGAATTAGATAGTGTCTCTATTAGTACTATGGATGCCGGCTTAACCTTTACCCGTAACTACCTGTGCCCCAACGATTCATTGTTCTTAAATGATTCTTCTACTTCTTTACACCCTATTGAGTCATACACTTGGTTAACTGGAGATGGCGACACACTTACAGGCGCCAATCAGATTCACCGGTATAATGAAGGAGGGTATTTTGACCTCACGCTCATCATTGAGAATGCGTATTGTTCGGATACTGCGACTGATGTTGCTGCACTGTATGTCGACACATCAACGATTGCCCAGTTTGAGTTGCCTAATCAACTCTTCTGCCCACCTGTATTAGTGGATTTAATAAACACTTCAAGTGCGGATAGCGCCATTCTTGACTACTCATGGACTATCGATGGTTCAACGGCAAGCACTTTTGCGCCAAGCGTTACCTTCGAAGAAGCAGGAGTTTACACTGCTGAACTCGCTATTCTTACGTCATCAGGTTGTCGTGACACCTTTACGCAAACCGTTGTAATTGATAGCATTCCTGAAGCGCATCTGCCGGATACCACCCTTTGTATGGGAACAACTTGGAATCCAACATTGCGAGCGGATTACACCTACAGTTGGGAGTCATCTATGTGGTTAGATTGCTTTGACTGTCATGATGTATCGATCTACCCAGAGTGGAATACTACCTTCAATGTTGAGTTAGAGTCTGCCGAAGGATGTGTTAATTCTTTCTCCTTTGATGTCGAAGTTGTTTCTAATCCTTCAATCGAAACCACAGGTGATGAGCGCATATTGTTAGGAGACTCTGTTCAGCTTGGTGCTTTCTCAAACAATGCCATCAGCTACCATTGGACAAGTGATTCAAGCCTTTCTTGTGATACTTGCAACTACACGATGTTTGCTGGCGCTCAGACAGAGACCGTTACAGTCAGTGTAACGGATGCCAATGGGTGTGTGGCAACTGAGGATGTTGCTATCGAAGTTTTTGATAATTGTATCGATGGATTTTACACCATCCCCAATGTATTTACTCCAAATGGAGACGGAATTAATGATGTGTTTGAGCCACTTAGTTTAATCAGCACACCCGTAGAGAAATTTGCACTTTACGATCGATGGGGAAATCAAGTATTTCAAACCAATGATCCAGACGAATCTTGGGATGGTCGATTTAACGGTCAATCATTAAATGGCGGCGTATTTGTATACACCTTGGAAGTTATGTGTCCTGATGGAAATGCAGGATATCATTCAGGGAATGTGACCCTTATGCGATAAGCCTTACCTACCATACATCCCCTGGGCGTAGCGGGGTCTCGAACGGCAATTCGAGGCTCCGCGAGCCTTTGTTAAGGGTAAATTTATGACGTTAACATTTTGTTAAGGAGTTGTATATTCCTCTCATGCTACGATTTATACCTATTGCTGTACTAGCCTTAACCTGTTTTTCTTCAACTCTAAGTGCACAGCGAATGGCTTCGCATGAGGCAGATATCCTTAGCGATCAAGCGATTGTAAAAGCACGAAACGAATCAGATGTACAACATGCAATTGAAGACGTACAAAAAGCACTTAATCTTCCCTCGCTACAGATCAAGGATTTCATCAGCCCTATCTTACCAGCATGGACGGTGAGCTTTGATGCTAATGAAGGTGATGTACATGCCGTAATTAAGGCACTCCATCATCATCCATTGATTGACATTGCACAAGGAGATCACGTAATTGAATATAGAGACACTGAACCCAATGATGCACTATATGGTGACCAATGGCAATACGTAAACAATGGAGGAAGCGGAGGACTACCCAATGCCGATCTTGATGCAGAGTTAGCATGGGATATCACAACAGGAGGATTCACAGCAAATGGAGATGAGATTGTAGTTGCCGTTATTGATGATGGTGTAGAGCTTGGCCACCCTGATTGGGGAGATAATCTTTGGACTAATGAAGCCGAAACCCCAAACAATAATGTTGATGATGACGGCAATGGTTATACCGACGATTACCTTGGCTGGTCTGCCTACAGCAATGATGACAATGTAGGTTCTGGCGGGAGTCATGGTACTCCGGTTGCTGGGATCATTGGTGCTCAAGGAAACAATGGAGTCGGCGTAACAGG
>DLYY01000126.1:0-5328 GCA_003447535.1 Bacteroidota bacterium
CTCGATATAAATAGGTTTCGGGACTTTGCCATCCTCCAAGATCAGGGTGATACACTTCAATGTCGGTAACGTAGCCTTCTGCTTGGGTGACTTGTTGAGCATATCGCACTTGTGCACCAACTGAGACGAAATCATTTATTTTATAGGCAACTCCAAGAAGTCCTCCCGGGCTAAATCCTACACCTTGGCTTTCGAAATTATATCGATAGTCTGTAAGCCCCGAATAATTATCGTAGTTACCAAGCGCTGCTTCATCTACATCAATGGTATTTAGAAAAGAGGCTTGAAGGGCAGGAATGATATCTGCAACTCCTCGATCGGAAGCTGGTAAATCAGAGAATTTTGCACCCCCTGCTCCGGCAACCATCATAATGCCTCCATGGAAATTCCAGTTTCCTTTCTTATAGGCGAGAAAGGTACTCGGGAAGATGTATCCCGAAGCCTTCCCTGAATAGCTTTTTGGTTTATCAAAAAAGACATAGTCATTATCGATTTCAATCCACTGATTCAATATTTGATTGTTAAATGTGAAATGGAAGCCTTCGTCAAGATTTACCGTTCCTGCTGGATTGAAGAATACAGCATCAATCTCTTGGCTTGCCTGTCTTGCAGGCATTCTTACATAGGACGCCGATTGATTAGGAATCGTAAAGAGGTTTACTTGGGCTTGTTGACTTGGCGTTGGAGCTTGAACTTCCTGTGCGGTCAATACGTTTGGGAGTAGACAGATTGCGCTCAATACCACACCACCAATGAATTTAAGTTTATTTAACATCACCCAAACTTAGATAAAAAAATACACCTCAATTAAAATCTCCGCATATTCGCATTCATGAATGTTGAAAACGAAATAGCTAGAAGGAAAACCTTTGCGGTTATTGCGCACCCTGATAGTGGGAAAACAACCCTAACAGAAAAATTACTTTTGTTTGGAGGGGCAATTCAAACGGCTGGTGCGGTCAAATCCAATAAGGTTAAAAAGACGACGGCTTCTGACTTTATGGAGATAGAAAAGCAACGGGGAATATCTGTAGCCACATCTGTAATGTCTTTTGAATATGATAACAGGCTGATCAATATTCTAGATACACCAGGACACAAAGATTTTGCAGAGGATACTTATCGAACGCTGACTGCAGTCGATAGCGTAATTCTCGTCATAGACTGTGTAAAGGGGGTGGAGGAACAAACTGAAAAGCTGATGGAGGTCTGTCGTATGCGCGATACACCCGTGCAAGTTTTTATTAATAAAATGGACCGAGATGGTCGAGATCCTTATGATTTGATAGAAGAAGTCGAAGAAAAATTGGGTATTCAAGTATTCCCTGTGACTTGGCCTGTTGGTATCGGAAAAGAATTCAAAGGAGTTTGGCATTTACAAGATCATCAAATGACGGCCTTTACCGCAGGTAGTGCTGGCGACGAAATGATGGTCTTTAAGGATAAAGAGTCTGAAGACCTCACAAAGTTTATCGGCAATACCTTTGCTGCTCAACTTGATGAGGATTTAGAATTTCTCAATGAGTTATATGATGAGTTTGACCAAGAGGCCTACCTAAATGGTCAATTGGCCCCTGTATTTTTCGGTTCTGCAATTAATAATTTTGGCGTTCAGGAGCTATTGGACTATTTCTTGAAGATCGCGCCATCTCCGGTTGCGCGTCCAACTCAAGCACGAATGGTTGAGCCCTTAGAAAAAAAATTTACTGGCTTCGTGTTTAAAATACACGCTAATCTTGATCCAAAACATCGAGATCGAATCGCTTTTTTACGTATTTGCAGTGGGGTCTTTGAGCGAAACACATTTTACATGCACACGCGAATCAATAAGAAATTGCGATTCAGCAATCCTACATCTTTTATGGCTTCAAAGAAATCAATCGTTGATATGGCCTTCCCTGGTGATGTTGTTGGACTTTATGATGCGGGAAATTTTAAAATAGGAGATACAATAACCGAAGGAGAGGAGCTGTTTTTTAAGGGTATTCCAAGTTTCTCTCCGGAGATCTTTAAAGAGGTTGTCAATCGTGATCCGATGAAATCAAAGCAGTTGGACAAAGGGATTCGTCAGCTGTCGGATGAGGGGGTTGCTCAATTGTTTATTCATCCTGTGGGTCAACGTAAGATTTTAGGAACTGTAGGGCCACTCCAATTTGAAGTAATTCAACACCGGTTGTTAGGGGAATACGGGGCTAAAATGGATTTCCAACCCTTAAATTATTACAAGGCTTGTTGGATTCGAAGTGATAAGCCAGAGGCTATGGCCGAGTTTAAAAAGCGCAAACATCAGCATGTGGTTAAGGACAAAGACGATAACGCCGTGTTTTTGGCTGATTCAGCTTGGATACTTAAGGTTTGTCGTGAAGATTTTCCTGATATTCGGTTTTACACGACTTCAGAATTCAAAGTAGACCTAATGGCCGGGTAAGTTAGATTCAGGTTTAACTATATATACATTTGAATATGAGGAATCCCATCCTCTAGATATTCGTCTCCTTTGGACTGGAAGCCAAAGCTCTTGTAAAAACCGAGAAGATAGGACTGAGCCGATATCCTACATTGTTCACTGCCATGGAGGGATCCCATTAGGTCTAAGGATCGTGTCATGAGTTCTTGGCCAAGCCCTTTGCTACGGTAGTTAAAATGAGTCACAATGCGGGATAGGCTTGCTTCTTTATAGCTCACGTTTGGAGCTAGAATTCGAGCATAAGCCACAATATTACTTACTTTATCCTCTGCCCAGATGTGCCAAGCTCCTTCATCTTTTCCATCATTATCAAGATAGACACAATCTTGCTCAACAATAAACACTTCTTGGCGAAGAGTCATAATGTTGTAGAGTTCACGGGTGCTTAGTTTTTCGAAGGGTTTATCAATCCAAGTAAGTGCCATGGGATAATGCTATCTCCCTATAAAGTTAAGGTGGTTTTGTCAAACAATGTTTGTTACGCCCGGAGTGAAAATCGTTCAACAAAATAGAGGAAGACTCTTGAAAAGGTATAGCCAATAAGGCTTCCGAGGAGGATTCCAGCTACGATGTCTTTTGGATAATGAACGCCAACAACCATCTGTGCCCAGACAATAAGAAAGACCCAGACTAAAAAGAATAGTACCTGTGTTTTAGAAAAACAACGACTTCCTATCCAAAAAATAGCAAGTGCCATGTGATTGGTGGCATGGGATGATGGGAAACTGTAGGATTTCGGACAATGATCTAAGAGGAGTTTAAATCTTAGAAGGCTTTCCTGGCAAGGCCTTGGGTGTGCGAAAAACGGTTTAAGGATATGAGAGGACACAATATCGCCAAGTCCTGCAGCAAACGCCGAACAGGCAAAAAAGATGATGGCGACTTTCTTCTCTTGTTTTACAAACAAATAGATTCCAATTAGAATGTACAGAGGAATCCATGTCGTTTTGTTACGAAGGACAGTTGCCATTGTATCAAAGTATGCTGGAGTAAATGATTGTATCTGATGAAGCCATTCTGCCCCCATAAGAAGTTATTTTTTTTGAGCAATTAGGATTAATCGAGGAGAACGTTGCTTGTCAAAATAATTGAGCGAGTAGTCTCCAAAGACCTCTTTGCAAAAGAGGTTATTATCCTTAAAACATTTCATAAAATCCTCTCTGACTAAACCGAAGACTCGTTCTTCATGTTCCTGCCATACGTCATTTCGTTTAAAACGTATTCGCTTAACAAGGACTCGGCCTTCCACTGACCGTTCGATGTGATATTGGACTCCATTTTTCTCAATGATTTCTTCCGCTTTCATTTTAGCAATAGCAGGAAAGACATTGATAAAGTCAATAATCAGCAGTCCATTCGTATTTAAGCAAGCTGCAGCATGTTTTAATGGAAGCATATTCTCTTCCATATTTTCAAAGTAGCCCAAACTGGTAAATAGACTTGCAATCAAGTCAAATTGGCCGAATGGAAAAGATTCTCGCATATCATGAACATGGAATTCTAGACGATTTACATTGTTAATCTGGGCTTGTTCAATGCTGTTTTTGGATAAATCAAAACCCACCGTTGTATGTCCGAGGTTCGCAAAAGTTTGTGCATGTCTTCCTTTTCCGCATGCCATATCAAGCACTCGCATATTAGGCCGATTGATAAAATCATGAAGGTTTTGAATAAATGATTCAGCTTCCTTTTGGTTTCGGTGATTATAGAGTGTGTGATAGTCTTCAGAATCAAACCATTCTTTAAACCATGAATTAATTGGCATGGCAGGATTTAGGGTGTTTAATTGATGGAAGATACATATCTTCAATTACTGAACATCCTTGTTTATGGCATTAATGAAAAGAATATCAGGAATTCGAGGGACCATCGGTGGTTTCTTGGGTATGGGGTTAACTCCTTACGACATTGTGGTATTCGCTTCAGGCTACGCGCAATACGTTTTATCCCAACATGGAAAAGGTAGTATAGTTGTTGGTCGAGATGCTCGCATCTCTGGAGAAATGGTGTCTTCACTTGTTATTCGAACTTTGCAAGGCATGGGCTTGGACGTGGTTGATTTAGGGCTTGCAACCACACCAACGACAGCTCATATGGTTTTATCTAGCAATGCAATAGGAGGTATTATCCTGACTGCAAGCCATAATCCTAAGCATTGGAACGCCCTTAAAATGCTCGATGAAAATGGGGATTTTGTATCCGAAGAAGCGGGGAAAGAGATTTTAAGGCTCAGTGATTTAGCAGATTTTCAATATGCAACGGTCGATCAACTCGGCAAGGTGGAGACTTATGATGAAGCTTTAGATCGACATATAGAGCACATTCTATCCTTAGACTTGGTAAATCCAAATGGAATTCGAGCCTTAGATCTCAAAATTGTAGTCGATGGCATAAATTCAATTGGTGCGTATGCTGTACCTAAAATGTTAAATGCCTTAGGTGTAGAAAATGTCAGTGTAATTTTTGAAGAAATGAGTGGTGATTTTAGCCACAATCCAGAACCTCTTCCAGAACACTTAACTGAGTTATGCAACGTGGTTAGGCGCGAACAAGCAGACCTTGGTATTGCCGTGGATCCTGATGTAGACCGCTTAGCTTTTGTGCGTGAAGATGGTGAACCCTTCGGAGAGGAGTATACTTTAGTCGCTGTAGCTGACTATGTCTTAGGAAATACTCCGGGATCAACAGTTAGTAATATATCCTCATCTAGAGCCTTAGGTGAGGTGACACGGAGCCATGGTCAAACCCATTATTCATCAGCAGTTGGGGAAGTAAATGTGGTAAAGAAGATGAGAGAAGTGGATGCGGTTATTGGAGGAGAAGGAAATGGTGGAATAATTTATCCTGAAAGCCATTATGGT
>DLYY01000126.1:5632-6300 GCA_003447535.1 Bacteroidota bacterium
ATTTATCCTGAAAGCCATTATGGTCGAGATGCCTTAGTCGGTATTGCACTTTTCCTATCGCATCTTGCCCAAGAAAAAAAGTCTATATCCGCTCTCTCTGCTGGATACCCAAGATATATCATGAGCAAGCAGAAGATGGAATTAGATCCTTCCTTGCAGTTTGATACCATTGTTCAGTCCTTGAAGTTTAAATACAAGCAATATGTAATTGATGAGTTAGACGGGCTTAAAATTACGTTTGACAATGATTGGGTTCTCATACGTCCATCCAACACGGAACCGATTTTAAGAATTTATTCAGAAGGGAATAGTCAGAACCTGGCAGAGAATATTGGTCGCCAAATCATGCAGGATATAGAGGAAATTCGACGACAAAACGAGGCTTGATATGAGGACCGTTTATTTCGATCACGCGGCAACAACTCACCTCTATCCCGAGGTTTCCAGCCGTTTATCTGCAACACACAATGAATGCTTTGGTAATCCGTCTTCAAGCCATTCCGGTGGAAGAAAGGCCAAAGCGCTCATTGAAAATGCTCGAAGAAGCATTGCTAAGGAGTTAGCGGTGAAAGCAAAAGAAATTGTATTTACAGCTTCGGGAACGGAGGCAAATAATTGGGTGATCAAGCACGTTGTAGCTCATTTAGGAGTTCGGCACGTCATTACGA
>DLYY01000135.1 GCA_003447535.1 Bacteroidota bacterium
TAGTTACTTTCTTTGGTTTAAAACTAGAAGCATATTGTAAATCTTTTTGTGCCATATTATCCTACTATTGGTGATGCAAACATGGACTTTAAATCATTAGTGTCACCCTCTCTAACAACAGTTTGTTCTCCTGTTGGAGGTTTATCAGTGCCTGCAGATTTTTGTGCCGCAGAAGTATTTAACATGGCAACTTGAGTTTCACCTGACGCACCATTTTTTTTATCTGGTTTCTGTAGTGCTGCCTGTGTCTGACCAGGTGCTTCTGCTGCAGTGGGAGAACTAATTCCTGATCGTTTTTTACCTTCTTTAATAAAAGATTTAAGTACAGCAGCATTTTTACCATTGCTTGTATCAATAGGCATTTTATTATAGAACAACGCAAAACCTTTACTAGTTTTATATGCATTATGCAGTTTGCCATTATGCATAAAGTATATTCTCTCTCCTGTCTTTGCCCCAAAGTTCCGGGTAATTAATTGTGAATCTGTAGGTATCATAGATTCCGGAGATTCTGCAGAATCTATGATACCGTCTTCTGTACTTGATGGAGGAGTTTGACCCATCTTACTAACAGTTTCATACCAGTCTCTACTTCTTTGTAATGGAACACTTTTGCTGTAAACAAAGTATTGATCTTTAAATAATTGTCTTACTTTATCTTTTTCTGCATCGGTAAGGTTAGGTTTCTTAAGTAAATCTAACAGTTCTGTATGTCCTCTAGCAGCAATTTCTTTTACCATAGCAGCAGCATTTGCGCGAAGACCTTCGTCTCCACTACCAGCAAGTCCTGCTACTGTCGGATCAATCCCCCTTGCTTTTAACTCATCCAACAATACTTTTTCACGACCGCCTTGCCAACTAACAGCACCATATGCAGTCTTGCCGCCATCATCATGAGTACCAAGAATAAGAGATCTACTTAAACTATTCTCTCGTCCTATTTCCGCCAAGGCAAGTTTAGCACCTTCTTCAGATAATCCTTGATCTTCAAACTCTGATCCCATCACATCAGCTACTTCCTTTTGAGAGGCACTGCCACCAGCACCGCCACCGCCATTAGTAGTAGTTCCACCGCCACCGCCTCCGCCGCCACCACCACCAGCGCCGCCAGCACCTGCCGTACCTGATGTACCATATGATGGCGTGTAATACCCCGTCGCAGTGTATGAAGAAGCTAATGTTGTACCGCTGATACCAAAAGCACCAATGGCTCCAGAAGAACCATTACCTCCACTAGTAGAGTTTACACATCGTGTATCCCCACCAGGGCCTCCAGCACCAGCGGAAACACCTTGGCCTTGCGATCCAGCTTGACCATCAGCGCCAGTTGCATTCCCTCCGTTACCGCCGTTTCCACCGTTAGATCCAGAAGATGCTGTAACCGAACCGTCAGCATTTTGGCCAGGAACACCTCCATTACCTCCATTACCTCCAACAGGAGAATATTGCGTTGATGCACAAATTGAGAATGGACAATCGACATCTCCAGCAGTTGCTGCCTGACCTAGAGATCCTGTTGCTCCATTTCCACCACTTGCGCCATTTGTGCCATTTTGACCAATTGTTGCATTCGCTCGAGTTATATCAAGATTCACTAACTCATAAGAAGAGCAACCCGTCAAGAATATACTATATACACTCTTACCAAAACCTGCAGAGGTTTGACCACTTGGATCGGTAATGTTGATATCCATACCCTTCAAGGTAAACCCGCTAATATTATCTAGTTCGAATCCAACATTAACTTCTGTGAAGTTTGTAATCACAGAGTCATTTGCACCAAAATTTATAATCGTGTTAGCATCACTTTGTTTTACCCAATCACCAGATGCATCGATAATGTAACCACCTTCCATTCTCCAATCACCGGCTGAAGGGCGCAATGTTGGAACATTATTATAAATACCCTCAAGTAAGATAATCTCATTTCGATCAGTTGAAACAAGACTCCATATCTGATTATCCAGTGCCATAGGACAGTCAGGCGTTCCAGCACTTCCACTTCCCGTAGGCGACACATATATATAGTTTGTACAATAAGCCGTTACATCCGAACTCGCTGATTGACCAACCAACGGCGTGGTGGCTGTCGTTGCCGTCGACAAACAGCCATTCGCATCTTGTATGTAGAAAATCTCTGAGTAAGAACTCGATAATGAGATAAGAGGTAGAGAGGCTGTTACATCAATATCAGTTACACCATTTTCTTGGAAAACTGTGTACGGAGCCGTACCTCCTGATATTCCAAAATCGATTGCGGCACTTGTAATCTGGCCGCTACTACATATATTACCTACAGTGGCAACAATTGTTGGAGTTGTTGGTTCTTCAATCACTGCAGTAATAGGCGATGAAGCACATGTATTATCATCGGTTACCACTAAAGAATAACTTCCTGCTGAGAAGCCAGAAGAAACATTCCCACTCGTTGATACTCCTGCAGAAGGAGTCCATGCATAGGCATACCCTGCACCACTACCTCCAGTTGCAGATATAGTTATACTGCCATCACTTCCACCACTACACGATGTAGCGCTAGCCGCAAGGGTTGCCGACACGGCATCAGGCTCTGCAATCGTAAAGGTCTCTGCTGCCACACAACCCGCGTTGTCACTAACCACGACAGTATAGTCTCCAGCTGTGAGTCCTGAAATGCTAGAAGTGGCAGATCCGTTGGACCAAGAGTAAGTTATTGGAGCTGTAGCAGTACCCGTGCTTATTACCGTGGAACTACCATCGCTTCCGCCATTACACGCCACATCCGTAGATGTTGTCGTTATTGCAAAGGTTTGTCCAATGGTAATGTTAAGCGCTGTAGCAGGGCCGCTACATCCCGTCGATATGTTTCGTTGACGGGCAAGTATATCATAGGTGCCTACTGTTGTTGCCTGGATGGTTGTACCCGAACCTAAAGAAAGATCAATCCCCTCTTCAAGTGTTCCATTATTATTGGCATCTTCGAACCATTCTGCCGTATATCCACCTCCTGTAATCTCATTGGAGTTCGCCGTTAAGGTTAGGCTACCACAACCAGATCCAGATGTTGTGATGACATCTAATGCATCGGGCTGACTATTTACTGATACGGTTGCCGCCGAAGTATTTGAGATTCCGCAATTTGGCCCAGCATCATTAATTTGTAAACGATAAGATGTAGTTTGGGACAGTCCATTAACAGATAGGGCTTGAGAATTCAATCCCGAGTAGATCGCACCAACATTCGGAAGGTCATCAGTTACATCTATCCAAGAACCCCCTACATCGATTTGCCACTGGTATGATGGAGAAAGACCATTGGAATAATTTCCCACTAATTGTACTGACTCGCCTTCACAAATCGAAGTACTTACAGGATCGGTAATCGTAGGATTAACAATGTTTATGGTAACCGCGCCCTGTTCACCCCAACAGCCATAGGCCGAATTATATGCTCGGAAATAATATGTTCCTGAAGAAGTAACCGATTGCGAAGTGGAAGGCGATGCCGTGGATGTCCCACCGGCTGTAGTTCCCTGCCAAAAGATTGTTCCGCCTAAGCCACCTGATGCAGTTAAAAGTGCCTGACCGCAATATGTACCTCCTGAACCAGGAGAAACTGTTACTGATGTAGGCTTTCGATTATACACCGTTATATTATCTGTAGCGAAACACCCACCATTATTTGCTTGGGCTTGGAATGTTCCAGAAGAGTTTGCGGGAATCCCTGAAACCTGTCCTGACGGACTTATGGTCCCAGATCCTCCAATATTGGTCCAGTCTACAGTATTATTGGCATCATAAGTTAATGAGGCTGTTAGCCCTCCTACGCCGTCACAAGTGTTAACTTCTGAACCTTCATTAATAGTTACCGAAGGAGTAGCTTTGCGATAGGCTAAAGTGGCCGATCCGGCACTTCCCCAACCCAGACAGTCATAACGATTCGTTAAGACATCAATTTGACCTGTCCAATCTGAAGTCCATGTAACCTCAGATTGTAAAGATGTTCCAAAATCATCATTGAAAAAAGCCACCGTCTGCGGTCCCTCATAAAATCCTGATAATTGTGTATCCCAACTAGAATTCCCACCACCTTGAAGAAACGACCAGATGTAGGTGACTCCCTGTTGAACAATAAAATCCCACTCTTCTCCCGGGCCGACAACTTGAGTTTGCCAATTGCATCCAGGATTGTTTTCTCCCATATAAAAACCGTTATCGGGGCATTGCGCATAAGTTTTTGTAGGCTGAAAGAGACTAGAAAAGAGTAAAAGAGCAACATATAATGCCGCCTTTAATGTTGATTTTTGGAGTGTTATCATGCTTCGGGTTTGACTTGGTTCAAAAATGAAAATACTCAGAATTTCCCGTATTAAGATTCTTTAACAAAATAAAGTGGTTCAAACCCACGTCTATCTACTGCAAGTTTTGCTTACAAAAAGCAATTCTTTCTTGGAGAAACTCCAAATTAGGATTGATTATCAATGCATTATCGAAGGCCACTAACGCATTAGAAAAATTATTGTGTGTCATTAAAAAACTGCCATAGTTAAAATGCAAGGTTGCGCTATTGGGGAAACGATCTATTCCTTGAACAAAGGTTTCAGTTAGCACTCGCTTTGCTAAGGTATCTTCTACAGCCAGAGGATAAAGCCCACTGGTATACACCTCAAAGTTAACCTCGAGTGCTTCCATTTCTATCAGCACATTAAATGCATTGAGTGAGACCTGTACTTCATTAACACCTATTGCTGACTGAATAAACTCTTTATGGTGCCCAATACAATTGTCCGAATCGATAACACAATAATCCTCTAAGGCCTCAAATGCTTCTTGTACCTGGCCTTTGGATAAGTAGGTAATGTAGGAATACACTGAAGAATTCGCCTGCAGTTGTCCAGCGCTATCCAAGGAGCGCACAAGTTTAAATAATGTGTCGCGTTTTTTTTGCCACTCCTCGACGGTAGAATCGAGCAATAATGCAGTATTCATCGATAGGAGAGCAGAGTCTAGATTTTTTCGGTACGAGAAAAAATCTAGACGATTTTTATCGCTTACAAGCCATTTGTCCATTGCAACGCCTGCCAAATAATCCCCCCTTAAATAATGAAGCTTTGCTGATTCAGGAAACTGTTGTAAACTCAATGTGTAGAGTACTTCTTTGTTTTCCCAAGCCTTCATTCGGTGTGAGGTAGTATATCCCATTCCAAGACCACAAACTGCCAAAAAAATGAGAAGAATTTTCTTTTTATCCCCTACGATTTTTTTCACCCCGCAAACCAATACAATTAGACAGCCAAGACTAGCGCTAAATGTGTAACGATCAGCCACGCCACCAGCCATGAGTACAAAGAGATTGATAAAGGGCAATAACCCAAAAAGAATTATCCCTGCTCCCAGCCATAAATCACTATTGCTAGTTCTCCATCCATACACACCAAAACCAATTAAAACCATACTAATGACTATTCCCAATACAGTATATCCACTGAAATCGGTGAGGTCGTGTAATGCACCAACACCATAATATGCTGACCATGGCTTGAAAAGTACCATCTGACTAGCATAGTGACTCACATTATTCACGGAGAAAATAAATCGATTGGATAATTTAACTCCATCAACCAAAGGGTTTTCTGATGAATGCAGGATACGTCCAAGATTCGATGGCTCCTTGACTGTTTTTTCTATGGATGCAGTGTCCAAGGGTTCGAAGGAGTCAACCCACTCTTCCTCAGCAACCGGATGAAATGTAGTCGACTTGTTTCCAGACAGGATAACATTCCATAGAACGACAATTACAAGTAATGACGATCCAATCGCTAAGGGTGAAAAGAATCTGTGGATAATCCTTTGAAACGGTATCCAACCTAAAATCAACCCAGTAAAGATTGGGAGTGGCATCAAATTATCGAGAGGTTTCGTTAAAACAGAAATCAAAAAGAGAATACCAAGACTAAAGACAAGCCACTGAAACCATTTTGGTGATTTTGATAACACCCTTTGCAAATAATAAACAAATGGAATAGCAATAAAAGGATAAATACATTTTAATACAATAGATACCTCAAAGGCTGAGGCATTAAAATACAATAATCCAAGAACGATAAGGTAAAGAAAAATTGAGGGCAAAAAATCGCGATAGGTCTGTTGAATACTGTATTGCTTGCTGCCTTTTGCAGCATGTCGTGCAACACCAATTAAGAGAGGCAAACTCATAAAGAATTGTGAAACCAATCCAACCTTTAACGCGACGCCACCAAGAATTCCTAGGTAGAGGTAGTAAGGAAGCCGCACCCAAAGAACAAGATGCAAGAGCAACACCGCTAATGTCGAAACGTAGAAGAAGTTGGAAGAACCTAACTGACCATCAATAAAGGATAAGGCTACAAGAAGAATGGCAGCAAAAAATGACCAGCTTTTTATCACATAGTCTCTTGATGAAAGATTTAGCGAACCGTTAAACAAACCTTTTATTCTCTTATACTGCAATGGCAAAGAACCTATGAGATCTTTTGTCCTTTGGCGCGATGCCTTTGAAGACAGCCAATCGAATGATAATAGACCAATTGTTGCAAGACACCAGACTAATACAATAGCCCCATAACCTAATTCCATTCGGAACGATAAAATCAAAGAGGCACCGAGGGTGTAACCTAGGGCGTGAAACCATGAAAAAGAAACATTACGATAGATATACAGGATGACAAGAGCCGTCATCATCGACAAAGACAGCTTACTAAAAATCGACAGCGCTAGAAGTAAGAGTCCACTTAGAATAGCCATCCACGGTCGACGCTGCAGACGAATTAATGCCAACCAACCCGCTGCAAAAAAGAACAGCGCAAGAATCTCGTCACGGTTTTTAATAGAAGCTACAACCTCAACGTGCATCGGGTGAACAATAAACAACAGGGCAACCACCCATGCCATAAGTGGATCCCATTCGGGCAATAGATTTCGAATCAAGAAGCCAATAAGCATTCCTAGGAGAGCATAGAGAACAACATTTATCGCATGGCTCGTGGCCGCATCTTCGCCAAAGATTGCGTGTTCTAAGGCAAAGGATGTATGGGTTATCGGTCGAAAACCATAACTATTCCCTTTTGAGTCCTTATAGTACGGCTCAGAAAATATCCGGTACATAGAATCCGTACCGTAAGCAGTGTAATGACTTACTTCAAGACCTCTTTCTTCTAATTCTGAACCCTGAGTTACTAATTCATCATCCAGATTATAGTCGTAGGAAATCGTTGGATAGTATAAGGCAAGGGCCGCAATTGCTACCAGATATACGCCATATTTATGCATGAATTGCATATTACAAAGTTATGGTTTACCGATTGGGGAACGAAGACTATTCATACATAATCTTTGGATGCTATAATTAACCCATGCAAAGTTGATCAAGATGAGGGGTTAAGCTCATGTTCTTTTCATCCGAGCCTCTAACTCACGCAAACGATGTTCAATGGATTGAATGTCAGCATTCTCTTTGTCTGTATTGGTTGCACCAATATTTCCCGACACAGGTCTTGAGAATAGGCTTGTATCCTCGCCTTCCAACTTGGTGACCACCTTCCAAAGCTCTTGCACATCGGCTGTACTCACCATAAACGGTGGATACCTTCGATTATCCGAATGAAGACTTATTCGCTGACCGTTAACTTCTTTAATCACTCGCTTTATAAGGACTGAATCATGAAGAACCACTACATAAACGCTTTGATTTTGGACATCCATCAATGAGTCAATCGCTCTACCAAACACCCAATCTCCTGCATGAAAACCAGGCTCCATGCTATCTCCTTCTATCTCGAAGCCGCGATAACTTCCTCCACGAAACATCGGTAATGGCATGTTAAACAGGGGTTGTTGATCAAACCACTGTTGATCACCTAAGTTCAAAGGATAACCCGCTGCAGCCTTTGCACTGACCAACATAATATTTTCCTGCCCTTCACGATCGAGAACTAAGGTCTTTGGCATAACTGAGGTCTGAGCCCTGTACTTTTCAAGTGATTCCCCAAAAAGCCACAATGGATTGATACCATAAAGTTTTTGGAGTAACATAACTGCCTTTCCGGAAATTTTTGTTTTCCCTCGTTCGATATCCGCAGTGGATTGACCTAAGTCTAGCATTTGCGCAAACTCTGCCTGAGTATACCTTAAATCTTTACGCACCTCACGAAATCGGTGACTTTCTACAGGTAATGACATATCTGCAATATACGGAATATTTCCATATTAATGGCATTAATCCACCATGCAAAACCAACACTTACTCAATATCTGGATGTATTCCATACTACACATGCTAAAAAAGAATCAACTCCCATTAAAACAAAAACTCGTTTACGCTCTGCGAACTAGGCCCTTAAAATCATCCAATTTCTGCGGCATTATAATGTAGGGTTTTACTATATTTGCAGGCCGTTTAAACACGTAGAAAAGATATTATGGCTAGTAAAAATCGCACAGCGAATCCTCTGCTTCTCGCCTTCATTATTCCATTGACCCTGGCTTGTCTTTGGACTTTGATCCCTACTTATGTTAAGTATAGCGTCAACAAAGACGCCGATGCTTATGCCGAAAAGCAGTTAGAAAACATTGTCGCAATCAATCAAATTGACGAATCAAGAGAAGCTGTTCTCCGTGATAGTTTTGAAAACATCTACCGTCAAGAGGTAATTAAGGTGAACTACAAGCTCATTCAAGACGAGTCTGAGAGCCGAGCCCAAGCGGCATACAGAACCGCTAACAGTTTGGATGAAAGCACACCCTGGGATGCTATTGTCCCCAAGGATAGTGCCTCTATGGCGACCTACACGACGCAAAAAGCCGAAGCACGTCAAGCGTTAGAGGAAGAGTTATTAGCAGACAGTGCCAATCAAGCCAAGGTGCAAAACGCTACAGAAAAGGCGCTTGCTCAAGCAACAGCCTACAACAGCCTCAACGTGGAACAAGCCAACACAATTCGTGAGAGTTATGCTCGGGCCTACAAAGATTCAGTAAGAAACATTGAGGACAATATGTTCTTGATTTGGAATTACAAAAAAGTCGAAGCTCAATCAATCAACTTGGGACTTGACCTCCAAGGAGGACTTGCTGTAACTCTAGTTATTGATCAAGCCGATGCCTTAGCCAAGTTGGCCACGCCTACAAAGCAACCAGAGATCCGTGAAATCATCAAAAAAGCTGACGCGGAATTCAAAGCGGGTAATGAAGTGGACTACCTCACCGTATTCCAAAAGGTCTTTGAAGAATCTTCTGACGAGCCTATGGGGAGCTTCTTTAACACAGAACGCTTAAGTACCATATCTAACAGCTCAACTACAGCTTCTGTTATTAGCAGACTTCGCAATGAAATGGCGGACATGCTTGACGGTGCAGAAACCATTCTTAAAACACGGATTGACCAATTCGGTGTTGCTTCACCAGAAATCAGTAAGGATAAAACACAAGGGCACATCTACATGGAATTAGCCGGAGTAGATAATCCAGATCGTATTCAAAAGCTTATTGAGCAATCTGCAGAGCTTGGGTTTTATAATGTAATCCAACCAAGAGAGCGCTTTGGAGATCAATGGACTTTTGAGCGCTTCCTACAACCTGTTGATGAAGTAATCCGAGCACAGTTTACTCAAGAACTTAATGCCACGTCAAATGATAGTTTAATCCTTGTTCCTCTAATCGATGGAAACACCATGGAGCCATCAACTGGATATCCAAGTGCGGCTTACATCGCCGAGGAGCATATTGCCTACTTCGATGAGATTATCGCAGACAAGGCGATCATGAAAGGGGTAACTCAAGACAATTATCGCGTATTCCGTGATAAAAAGCCAATTGATAACAACCAAGACGATGCCTTTGAACAAGGACCAAAATACTATGGTGTCTATGTTGTAGAAGGAAGTACTTCAAGAATCACAGGGGATGAGTTAACCGATGCTTATCAATTCTTGGATCCTATGAATAATGAGCCTGCTGTTAATCTTTCAATGAATCGAAAGGGAGCAGAAATTTGGGCAGACATGACGCGTAAGGCTTCGCTTGAGGTCAACGAAGCGGAAGGACAAACTGCTGGATTCATCGCCATTGTTCTTGATGAAAAAGTAATCAGTGCTCCTCGAAGTGCTAATGAGATTACTGGAGGAGGTACGCAAATCAGCGGTTCTATGGACGTACAAGAAGCGCGTGATTTATCCAACATATTAACTGCTGGTAAATTGGATGCCCAAATACAGGTTACGTCAAGTGACTTTGTCGGACCAACTCTTGGTAAGCGTTCTATGCGAAGTGGTGTTATGTCCCTTGCCATTGGGATGGGGGCTATCGTGGTATTCATGCTCCTTTACTACGGAGGTTCTGGTGTAATTGCTCTTGCTGCGCTTATTCTCAACCTTTTCTACATCATCTCTTGCCTTGCAGGATTTGGAGCCACCCTAACCCTACCGGGTATGGCAGGGATTGTACTTACCGTGGGGATGGCCGTGGATGCAAACGTGATCATTTTTGAGCGTATCAAAGAAGAGATGCGAAA
>DLYY01000162.1:0-445 GCA_003447535.1 Bacteroidota bacterium
ATGTCTTGCTGGTCGAATGTCGATTAGAAACAGGTCGAACTCATCAAATAAGGGTCCATATGGAATCTATAGGTCATCCATTGTTTAATGACGAAAAATATGGTGGGGACAGAATCCGTAAAGGCACAGTATACGCAAAGTATAAAGCATTTGTCCACAACGCCTTTCAGTTGTGTCCAAGGCAGGCGTTACATGCCAAAGAATTAGGCTTTCATCATCCGAGAACAGAGGAGTATATGCTGTATGATTGTCCTTTACCGGAAGATATGCAATCAGTAATTGATAAATGGCGCGACTACATGCACCATGTATTATCTAAAAACCTTTAGTCTTATAGATTAGCGAAGGAATTCTTTTACTGCTAGTCGATTAATTTTACCATTGTACAAGCGAGGAATATCAGGTATTCGTAGAATTCTTTTCGGTCGATAATATTTAGGGAAAT
>DLYY01000162.1:779-1067 GCA_003447535.1 Bacteroidota bacterium
AATGGTATCAAGCACTTGTTGAATATGCTCAATCGACTTTTCATCGGAGGATTCAATACAGAGCACGACGATACTGCCTAAGACTTTGTCAGGTAGGGAGGAGACAACAAGGGGCTCAGCTATGCTTTCTGCGCAATGTGACTCAACTTCTTCCGGACATATCTTTAATCCGCCAGAGTTTATGATAAAGTCAAGTCGACCTTTCCAGATAAACTGCTGGTCATTGATTAGCCTTACAACGTCCTTTGTTCTTAGAATTTCTTGCCCTGTAATCGAAGGAGCATTAAT
>DLYY01000162.1:1402-8370 GCA_003447535.1 Bacteroidota bacterium
AGGAGTCTATCTTGGTCACCTTTCGCTACAAAGACATTTGGAAGGCAAGTATAGGCTGATTCGGATCCAACTTTACGCAAGGCGATATGGCTTACAGTCTCAGTCATGCCAAAGCTCTGATATACTTTGTTGTTCAAGCTCTGAATAAAGGATTCTGTGTCTTGGTCAATTGGACTGCCCCCAAGTAAGATGGTGCCTAATTGATTAAACTGTTCAGGATTGTTCTTGCGTAGAGCATGAAATTGCAAGGGAACGAGGGAGGTGAAGTCAACGGCCGTTTCACAATATACAGATCGACTAGGTTCTGTCACAAAAACCTCCAGTTGCCCAAGAATGGCTCGATAGAGTAGCATGCAACCGCCGATGTGTTCTGTAGAGAGACAGAGTAACACACGTTGGCCAGGTGTTAGTTTAAAGAATGTTAAGGATGCCTGAGCACTTGCCAAGATCTGCGCTCTTTGTATGGAGATATTTTTGGCTTTCCCTGTCGAACCTGAGGTTTGAAACGAAAAATACTGTATAGAAGGATCAAAAAATGATTTAAGGCGACGATAGACATGCTTTTCCCAAGGAGCTAATGAGTCCTCGGACTTAGTAAAGGCTTCTTGCCACTGCCAATCTTCTTTGTTAAAGCGAAGGTGAAGCATAGATGGTATCAAATTGTTGACTATTCCAATATAAGGCATCACGTAGCCATAGTTCTTCGCCATTAATTTCTAATGGTGTTGTAATGTTGTCGACATACATACCACCTGTTCCTAAACCTTGTGGTATCGATAGATTTAGGTGTCCCGCCCACTGCGCTATGGCATGAAGGCCTAGATTGGATTCAAGTGCTGATGTTGGCCAGTAATCAATGGATAACGGCTTGGCAAGACCAATCCATTCTTCACAAGCTTCAATTCCTCCTAAAAGAGTGGGTTTGAAAATCAGATAGTGGGGTTGAATGGTATGCAAAAGGTCTTTTTTGTCTTTAAGCTTCGTAATACCTATCAATTCTTCGTCTAATGCAATTGGAATTGGCGATTGTTTGCATAGCCTGGCCATAGATTCCCACTGTCCTTGCCGTATAGGTTGTTCGATGGAATGAATGTCTAATCTCGATAGTTCCTCAAGTTTGGATAAGGCGTCACCAGGCTCAAAGGCACCATTAGCATCTACACGCAGGGTAAGGGCCTCTGCACTATATCTCGAGCGTATGCCTTTAAGCAGTTCAATTTCTTTAGCCCAATCGATTGCTCCAATTTTCATTTTAAGGCAAGAAAATCCCTGGGCTAGCTTATTGTCAATTTGTTCTTGCATAAAGGTTGCATCACCCATCCAGATTAGACCGTTTATTGGAATGCCTCTTTTTAACTGATTAAACGAGGTGTCGTATGTGCAAAAACGATGCTTTCCGGCATGGCGGGCATGGCTAAATCCAAGGTCAATTTGTTCTAGGGCAAAAGCTACAGAAGGAAGGTGCTGATATTCAGAAGCCTTAGGTAATTGTTGATTGGTGTTGGCCTCTGTGATTAAATCGTTGAGTTTCTGTTCAAAGTCAGGACCTGCTTCAGGACTTAGATTGGGGAAAACTCCAGCTTCACCCCAATACACCTTGCCTTGAGATTCAAGGCAAAGGAAGTAGGTCATTTTCTTATGGAGAGCTCCTCTTGACGTCCTAGCAGAACGTTTCAGATACATGTCATATCGACGAGCCGAAAGAGTAAAAGGACTTATCCGAGCCATACATTTCCAACCAAAAATAAGAGTGCAAGTACAAAGCTGCTGAAGGCGTTCACTTTGAGCAGTCCATCAAGTTGGCTTGGATCGGAATTTTTGAGTACAGTTCGAATGTTTTTGGCAACGATTGGCAGAGGCACTAAAAAAATATATTGTGGATTTTCAAAGCCATGCTCAAGTGCATAGATTCCGTAAAGCACAAAGGGAATCAAGGAGAGAATAGCAAAGTAAATTTTCGATTGCTCATGTCCAAGATAGCCAGCCATAGTCTGCTTTTTATGTTTTAAATCCTCCTCGCGATCTCTCATATTGTTAAGGTGCAGTACCGATACGGCTAAGAGGCCTGTTCCTGAGGCGGGGAAGAATAAATCAAGAGGGAAGGTTTGAGCCATGCTATAATAGGTTCCAAGTGTTCCTACAAGGCCGAAAAATAAAAAAACAAAGACATCCCCAAGCGCCTTATATCCATAAGCATTTTCGCCCATGGTATAGTTGATAGCACTCCAAATGGACAATCCTCCTAAAAGATAGAATGCTACGATGATAGGAATACTTTCAAATGCAATTAAGATCAATGCAGAACCCAATAGAAAAACTATAGCGCTTGTGATTAAAATAGCGCGTCTCATTTGGCTTTGTTGTATCAGCCCAGTAGCTACTGTGCGCATTTCACCACTTCGATTTTCATCACTTCCTTTGACGGCATCTCCGAGGTCGTTAGCAAAATTAGACAGAATCTGTAATCCAGAAGCAGTCAGAAGACAAAGAGCAAAAGGGAGTATTTCAAAAGAATTAGCTGAATAGGCGCAAGCTCCACCTACAAGAACACAGGATAACCCGAGGGGTAAGGTTCTTAATCGAGCAGCTTGTATCCATGGTTTAGTTTTTCTCACGAAGCTAAAATAAGACCAAGTCAGACCTTAGTTATCTTTTTCCTGTAAATTTTTTACTTCAGCGAAATACTGCTTGAGTATTCTTGCACTTTGCTCGCCATCGGTATGCACCACAAGCCCTCTCGCTTCTTTCGAAGGGTCGAGTAACCAATCGATATCCGTGTCTAATGATGAATTGTCTCTATTCGCCTGGCTGATGCGGCTTTCCAATCCAAGGGCTTGAAGCAATTGATGGATTTCTACATTATGAGGCGAGGTGAACCGGTGATTTACCGAGGGATGCTTGTCAGGACCTGGAATAATGTTAAAGATGTTTCCTCCTCCGTTGTCAATAACAAGTAGCCTAAAGTTTGTAGGCATATTGATTTGCCATAATGCATTCGAATCGTACAGCATGGCCAAATCCCCGGTAACACAAAGACACAACTCGTCAGTTTGACTTGCAAACCCAACGGCAGTGCTGACTTGCCCATCGATACCACTTACCCCTCGATTACCAAAGTGTTGTTGATTATTCCAAACAAAAAGTCCTGCATAACGCACAGGAGTGCTATTGCCCCAGAACACATTGGTTTTAGGCTGAATCTGTTGAGATAAGGTATGATATACACGGTAATCTATGGATTCATTAACCAAATTAATGGTGTGATCTCGTAGCGCTACACATTGCCTTTCGATGGAATGACAAATCGATTTTCCCGTGGCATAAGAAAAAGATTCTGGTAAATTGTTATACAGAAAATGAAGAAAATCTGTGGGCTTTGCAACAATGACCTTGGTCAGGGTTTGGAATCGGTCCCAATACATAGGGCTTGGCGTGATATGCCAATGTTCGATGTTTTGTTGCCTAAACAGGAATTTAAGTTTTTTAGAAACCACTGCGTTACCCATCGTGATCACAAGGTCAGGGAGCAGATGATATGCCTTGTTGAGATCAATGTATTCAACAAGTGGGTCAACTAAAGCGATTCCTGATGTGCAGGGTACGTTCGACAAGGTTTCATGCATGACAAGGACATCTTGACGAGATGCAATCTGCTCAGTTATTGATTTCAGGGAATTTGAGGGACAATGTGAACCAAGAACAATACCTATTCGTTTGTCCTTAAGTGAGGATAACTCTTCGTCGTTTAACATTATTGTTGAGTCGATTGACGACGTAGGGTAGATTTCTTCAATGACCTTTGGCAGATTTGCGTCGTCGTATGGCGCTAGATCGTAGAGCGGTTCACGCAGTGGTATATTGATGTGCACTGGACCTTTTGGTGCCCTTTTAGAGGTGTTAATTGCCTGCGAAACCATACGAGATGCATACCATCTATCGGCTTGTGTGTGCACTTCCACTGGGAGTTGAAAGGAAGCCTTTATGAAATTGGAATAGATGTCTGTTTGATTGATGCTCTGGTTTTCACCTTGGTCAATCCATTCATTGGGACGATCAGCGGTTAAGGCAATAATGGGAACGTGCTGATAAAAGGCTTCGGCGAGCGCAGGACTATAATTAAGCGGGGCACTGCCACTTGTACACACTATTCCAACCGCTTCGTCCCGCGCAAGAGCGACGCCCAATGCAAAAAAGGCGGCACAACGTTCATCGGTAATTGTCATACATTCGATACCTTCCGAGCGTTCAAGGGCTATAACTAAAGGAGCCGATCGGGAACCAGGGGAGAGCATAATGCGCTGCACGCCTAACTTTTCTAGTACGTATACGAGATCTACGATATGCGTTTTGCTCGTGTTATTCGTAGGATTTTTTGCCATGGCTTACCCTTCCTCGTTATTTGGTTCTACGAATGTAACACGTTGAGCATTGTTTGGGTTTTTTCTTTGGTCTCCAACCACTCTTCCTGAGGACTTGAATCTTTTGTGAGGCCCGCTCCTACATGCAATACAGTACAATTGTCAAAGAATTCAGCACTGCGTAAGTTCACCCATGCATAGTACGCTTTATTCTGTCGTAGGGCAAAGTATCCACCGTAGAATTTTCTAGCCTCTCCTTCATAGTCTATGATCCATTGCCTTGCTTCCTCCCTTGATAGCCCACATAGCGCAGCGGTAGGATGTAGACAATCCAAAATTCCCTGTGGCTTCTTAGTTTGAAAGGATATGGACTGAAATCGATGGAATAGATGTCCCGCTCTTTTGTTGGTTAGTGGACTTGGTGCAATTTTCGTGGCGCCGTAAGTTGTTAAATCATTTACAATGCCATCTGTTACCAATTGATGCTCTTCGACTTCCTTGGCGGTCCATGAACGGGACAGATCCTTGTTGGAGGACGCTACTTGTGTTCCTGCGAGCGCATCCGTTGAATACATTAAATCCCCGCTAGAGTTCTTTATCGTATCCAGGAGTAATTCTGGTGATGCACCCATCCAACAGGAATCTTCATTCCACCATGCAAATATGTTGGCATTAGGATACTGCTGACAAAGTGCTTGGAATACTTTGGCTGTTGGATGGACAGCGTTAAATCTGACTCTTCGTGCCGCTACGATTTTTTTTAGATAACCTTCTTTTAGTACCTCTACGCTTCTAGCGACATAGGATTCATAGATTTCTTGTGGAGTAGATGATGTATCGTTACTCTTGAGTGTTGTACTCTTTGGCCAAAACGTCTTCACCTCACCTAGATTGATCGCCTGTCCGCACAGATTCATCCAGTCATTTTGTACAGCAATAAAAGGCATTACCTGAAGTTCTATCTCAAAAGTGCTATTTGAAGTAGGTGATTGGTTGAACATAAAAACTGCGTCTTCCTTACCAAATGGTCTGAGAAAGAAAGGCATCTTTCCTTGGGCAAACCGAATAAATAACTCCATGCTAGCTTTTTAAAAATTGCACAAACATTACGCCTCGTCCACCATCTTTTTCCTCTGGGTGCTGATAGCTTTTAATATATTTTTTCTGACTTCTAAGCGCTTGTAAAACGGCTTGTCGTAGTACTCCCTGACCTTTTCCATGGATGATGCGTACTCTTTCTGCCTGCATGGCTTTTGCATGAATCAGATAAAGTTCAACCGTGTCAACAGCCTCAACTTTCGTCATTCCTCGTATATCCAATTCGGGATCTATCGTTGGTGACTTTCGAATGGGTTTCCGAACAAAAGGCTTTTGTGCAGGCGCGTTGCTGGCATTACTTAACTCTAGATCTTTCATAGCAATTTCAGCGCGGCGGTCACTGATATTGACTATCGCCTTACGACCACGTATTTCAAGGACTTCACCTTCCTGGTCGGTGGATTTGTGTCGAACTTGATCTCCAACGGCAAATTGAAGTTGACTAGAGGAAGTTGCTGATTTACTTTGCTGTTTTCGAAGCTTTACACGTCGTTTAACTAAGTCTTGTAACTGGTCGGCCTTGACCTTTGCACTCTCTTCATTATGAATGTCTTTTAACAATGTATTCAGCTTGTCCTGAATGATTTTGTCTTGATGACTTTCTAAACTTAGGCGTTCTTCTTTAAGACCCTCGTACTGTGCTTCCACTTGTTGCAGTTGTTTAGTCATGGTCTTTAGCAATTGCTGATATTCTTCTTGTTGTCGCTGAAGCTCGGTATGTTCCTTTTGGTGCTGTCGGCGCTCCATTTCTAAACCGTGAATGGTTTCATCAAAGGTCAAATCACGGTGATCTACTCTTTGTTTTGCTTCATCAATGATTTCGGGTGGAATGGCCATGCGTTTCGCAATCTCAAAAGTATAGGAGGCTCCGGGCTTGCCTAGAAGAAGTCGATAAGTAGGACTAAGGTTTGTTTCATCAAAATGCATCGATCCATTAATGATGTGCTGATGGTGACTCGCTAATTGTTTGAGGTTTCCATAGTGTGTGGTAATAACACCGATGCATTTTTTTTCGCAAAGCGCAAGCAATAAAGATTCTGCCAAGGCTGCACCAAGTTTTGGGTCAGACCCTGAGCCAAATTCATCGATAAGCACTAAACTCTTAGCTGAAGCATGCTCTAAGAAGTACTTCATGTGAGCAAGCTTAGAGCTGTAGGTAGAGAGTTCGTTTTCCAGTGATTGGTCATCGCCAAGGTCTGCATACAATCCATCGAATAGTCCAATTTTGGATTCTCGACTGCAGGGTAGGGGGAGTCCTAATCGAATAAGCATTTGAATGAGTCCTAATGCTTTTAATGTCATGGATTTTCCTCCCGCATTGGGGCCGCTAATTAATAGAATTCGCTGATCTTTATCCAAGGTAACATCAAAGGGGATTACTTTATCTAGATCACCTTCCTCTTTAACAAGTAATGAGGCATTTCGGCATTCAATCAATTGCACGACTTGCTTGGATTCAATGGTTGGCATAGAGCAGGAATAGCGGTCACACCATGATGATTTGCTTTGAAG
>DLYY01000037.1 GCA_003447535.1 Bacteroidota bacterium
GATTGTCCCCTATATTGCTACTTCTTGCTTTATTTTCTGGGCTTATTTCATGATGCGAAAAGGATCGGATCCGGTGATTGGGCAAATCGACATACTGACCCATCATAACCCTTTGTTTGAGGCGATGTATTTAGGGGTTTTCTTTACCCTTGTACTCTTATTGCTGTCCACGTTGTTTTGGAAGGTAAGTGCTCATTCAGCGAGTTCGGTAGCTCTTGTATTACTCGTTTACCATGTTGCACCTTACTCGAATGAAAGTGTTCTTCCGTGGTTTATTGCTAGCGTGCTGATTGCAGGCTTTTCTGCGGCATCACGCCTTTATTTAAAGGCACATAGCATAGAACAGATTATCGCGGGATGGTTCCTGGGAATCGTTGGAATATCCCTTGGATTCTATTGGGTATTTGATCTGGCAATCTGATTAAAAAGCACTAATAAACAGCGAAACAGACCACGGCGTCATTGACGGGCCCTTATCCTTTTTAAACAATCCCGTTAAGCTGTAAAACCCTTGAATGTTCAGCGCACCAATACCAATTCTTGCAGTTGGTCCTGAGCGCAAAAAGTTCACATCACGGTATCGATTGGTGCGGAATACTTGATAGTTTCCGTTTTCATTACGAACCTCTTTTTGATAGGATCGGAGCTTAAATCCAGTTTGCCACCCCAGCGCCCATTTAAAGGCTAGACCATTCCCTTTTGGTTGACTTCTAAAGCGAAGTTCAATCGGGATGTTGTAATAGATTACACCGAGCTTACTTCTTCGAACGCTATCCTGATTACGAAAGTCAGCTGTTTCTTGAAAGGATAACCCCGCTGAATCATGAACAAAACGACCATTGTGAAAGTAATTGTTCCACTGAAATCCACCACCAATGGCCAGGCTGAATTTCGATGGGGATTCTTTTGGGCCAAAGGGCATGTCCACAAAAAAGTCGTAGCCCACCTCAAGGGATGACCAATAAGGCCTAAAGCCATTTTCATTATGACTTAGTCGATTAAATCCAAGCCTTAGAACAAATTGATCGGTGTTATCCCCTATGTTCTCATTGGAGAGAGGCTCAGTTAAGGTAGCATCTAGATTTCTTTGAGCATAAAGGGCAGAACCCCCAACTAAAAAAATGGAAAAAGCTAGGAGTATAATAGACCGTACTATATACATAATGATTAATTTATGGTGAATTTAAACAAAGATTTACATGCCAAAGAATAAGCATGCAGCTATTCGCTATAAGATTATTGACAAGATGTTAACCAGCACTTCAAAGCCCTATCCAAGCAAAGAAGATATTCTAGATAAACTGCGCAACGACCTAAAGGATTCCATCAGCGAACGCACGCTTCAAGAAGACCTGAGCGCCATGCGCTTTGATGAAGGCCTTGGGTTTAATGCACCCATTCGCTACAGCAGAAAATATGGGGGCTATTATTATGAAGACTCCAAATACTCCATTGCAAAACTACCTATCTCTAGCAATGACCGAGAGGCCCTTGATATGGCCGCGTTGATTTTAAAACAATACGATAGCCTGCCCATTTTTAGTGAATTCTCTAATGTCGTCACTAAGCTTCAAACCGTACTCGATGGTGTGGTATCTGATTCTATTGAAGCGCGTCGTCAAATGATTCAGTTTGAGGAAAGTCCTAACTATAAAGGTTTAGACCTCATTCAGCCATTACTGCGGGCTGTAGAGCAGCAGTATCGAATAGATTTCACTTACCAAGGCTTTTTAAGCGCGGAAAAACGGCATGAAGACTTAGAGCCTTTGTTGCTTAAAGAATGGAGACAAATGTGGTATGTTATTGGGCGCTACAATAATGGATCCTCCACAAAATCTTATCCTTTTGCGCTTGATAGGATAACTAATCTAGAAGTAAAGGAATCCGAAGGCTTTACTTTTCCATATGACTTTAATGCACGTGATCATTATGCCCACGCGTATGGCATTTACAGAATGGATGGAAAACCCGAACGGGTGAAGCTCAGGATCTTTAGCAAGACGATCAGGGGGATCTTGCGCAATAATCCATTTCACGCTTCACAGAAGATTACAAAAGAAGGTGAAGATTATATGGATATAGAGCTTTCGGTATTTCCAACGCCTGATTTAGAGGGTGATATCTTACGATTTTGCCCTGAGATACAAGTACTCTCCCCCAAAACATTGAGTGATAACATCGCAAAGCGCATTCAAGACGGCTTGAGTCGAATGTCAAATAATCAGTGACACGGTGATTATAAAAAAAAGATTGACCAAACACTAAAACACATATAGGCAGTGTTTTGTGTGGTTTACTTTGGGATAAATTAGTCGCAATGCAAACTACACTTTCCTTTACCTCCCCCTTGGATGCTAACAAATTTTCTCACTCGTCGAGACGTCTGGCACCTCGGCGCAATTACACACAAGAGTTAACGTCTCGTCTTTCGCTTGCCTGTACTCTTGTCAATAGGGGAAATATTTTTTTAGCGAAAAAGCTTGCAAGAGAAGTCGCTCTAAAAGCTCAGTCGCTAGGTATGTATATAGAGTTTGAGGCGAAAGCGTTTCTCGGGATTATCGCCTATGATCAGGGAGATTGGGTGAGTGCTCGTCTGCACTTCTTCCAGGCGAAAGCCTCTCTTTATCCCCAGCATCCGAGTTACGCTTCAGATTGCAGGTATATCGACTTTTTGCTAAAGCGATTGGACAATCATTCTACACCCAAGCAGTGTAAAATTTCCTTAGCAGCCTGATTACTTGAGCTGGTTCCAGCGCTTTTGGTTGAGTGAAAAGCCAAGCTTTCGGCGCCAATTCCACAATTTCCATTCGAAAAAGTCTCGGGTAGATAAGCTTGGATTAAGTCCCCATCTCCACAAGTTTTTTGGAAAAGGTCTAAGAGCATAAGGAAATTTGTGAAGATTTTCTTTCCAGGGTATGGCCTTCTTTATCCGATTAAAGGCTTGCCGATTATGCTTGTAAAGCACAGGGTCAACAGGCGGCATAACCTCCAAACCAATATGTCTTGTGAGGTTAGCATTGGGAAGAAAAAGAGGGTTTTCAGATAAGGAAAATACCCAGTGGGCTAACCCTACACCAATAAAGGGGATTCCAAGACAAATGGAATCCATGTCCATCGATCGCAGGAGATCCGGCGAGAAAACAAAACAGTCAAATCCTGGGTGAATCATACCCTTATCGGCAAAGATTGCAGGTAAATCATCCACGCGATCAAGAGTTATTGTAACGCGTTGACGGTTTATTACAAGCGCATCATGACCTTTCTTCAGATAGTATGCCACACTTTCATAGAAATGCGGTGTTAGTATGATGTCGCAGTTGGTATAAACTAAGTAGTCACATGGTATGTGGTCCTTGGCAGCATCTAAAATCTCTTGAATAAGAGGCAAAGGTTTTGTGGCATCGGGCAGGAAATCTTTAACAGACTGTTGCAGAGAAGGCAAACTATTGATTTCTGTATGGCCAAGCAATGTTCCTCCTTCTTGAATGGCAAAAAGATCTACCTTTCCTTGCTTGAAAAAAGCCTTAGCATCTACCATGCTTTTCAGCGTAATCTCCTGTAATGAAAAGAGATTGGGGTTTTCCTCTACCTTTACTGTGTTGATGATGTGACCAAGTTTCATAATGCCCAACTCTTCGAAATATACATCAACTTCTAAGGAAGTATCGCGATATAGCGCTGAATCGATGGGATTTTTTGCTCATCTACTCTCGATATGGCAGCACAGGCGGCTTATTCAAACGCTAGGTTTTCGAGATATTCGGCTAAGATATACAAAAACAAAGTTGGGTTTCGTTTGGATAATCGCCCAGCCTTTAATGGCAGCCGCCATTTTTCAGTTGTTTTTTACGAAGTTGTTTGTCTTTGATGTGGGTCTTCCTGAGGGTATTCCTTTTTTTCTTTTTGCCTTTATTGGGTTTACAGGTTGGCTTTTATTTACTAATGTTATGTATGGTGTGGGACAGGCATTGATCACAGAAGAACAATTGATACAAAAAGTAGCATTTCCTAAAATCATTTTACTATTATCTAAGGGGATACAACCCATTTTGGATTTTGTGGTGTGTAATATCGTGGCAGGAGGAATAGCCCTACTATTTTTTCCAATCCCGATTCAATGGAAAATTCTTTGGTGGTTTCCGGCTACCTTATCCATAGTATGTATAGGATTTGTCCTTGGCCTTTGGTCGTCAATACTTTCTAGAAAATACCGAGACGTTCTTCATTTGCTTCCATTTATAGGGAATTTTGGAATATGGTTGACGCCGGTTTTCTACTCTACTGAGTTGATTCCCCACGCCTGGCGTGCTTATCTACAGATCAACCCGTTGGTTTCCTATATAGAAATGCTTCGACTAAGCTTTTTTGGCCAAGCATGGGTGAGCTATCCCGCTTTTTTTATATCCCTTGGAATCCTAGTGCTTTTTGGACTCATGGGCATAATTTACTTATATCGCGTTGAGCATGAATTTGCCGACGCCCATTAGCCCTAACACGTATAGCCATGACTCCAACGCTGTTTAGAGAAAAAAAAGTAAACAAAACATTAGAAAAGAAAGGATATGTCCGCTTTCCCTTTCTTTCTACATCTGCTGTAGAGGCATTAAGAATGGCCTTTATGCAGCACAAACAATCGACAGGAGAGGGTTTCTGCGCCACCATGTTTTCCGATGACGTGAAATATAGGCAATGGGCTAATGAGCTAATTTGCCAAGCATTTAACACCGCCTTTACAAAATATTGCCAACCCCAATTCCATCTTCTTTATGGCAACTTTATGGTAAAATATCCAGGAGAGGACAGCAAAATGCCTCTTCATCAGGATTGGACTTACATCGAAGAAACTCAGAATTCCCGCTCCTATGCCATTTGGATTCCGTTGCAGGATTTGCACGGGGAAAATGGATCTCTAGAAGTACTTGAGGGAAGCCATAGAGCGGGTAATCAATGGCGTGGTCCTGGCACAACATGCCCCTTTCAAGAACACGAGCCATTGATTCGTGAACAAGGCATGTTGAGTGCTCAGCACCTTAAGACTGGGGAGGCTATAGTTTGGGATCATAGGCTGGCTCATGCTAGTCCGCCCAATTTGACGAACACGCCGAGAATTGCAGTTACGGCAATTATCACGCCAAAGGATGAGCAAACCCTCCACTGTGTGATCCCGGATGAAGCAAAAGAACATGGCCAAATAGTTTTGACGGACTCTTCCTTTTATACCCATTATACGATCGGAGATATTGCAGACTATCCACGAAGTGCTCAGTTTCAAAGAGAATATGCAAAAACTACGCTTCAAGACATCAAAAGATGGCGCGAAAAAGCACTTTCTCGGGGATTTTTGTTTTCAAAATGGTAGATTAGAACGCATGAAACATCCGGTTTTTAATGATGCTGCGCTTCAAAAGAAATTTGATGTTAAGGGTTATGTAATTCTGGATGCGTTTTCGCAGGAGGAGATGAATAAGACGGTCCGCTATATGGATGAGCTCTACATTGAAAGCCGAGCGGCAGAGAAACATATTGATTCTGATTATGATCTGAGCTTTTTTGCTTCGAGTGCAGAATACAAAGCACGATTACGAGAAAAGGTATCAAATTATTTCACGAAGTTTTTAGCCGAAACTCTAGCGGATTATGAGCCATTGATTGTCAATTTATTCTTTAAAGAACCGGGGAAAGGAGAGGTGCCTATTCATCAAAATTGGACCTTTGTTGACGAGAGCCAATACACTTCGGTTTCGATTTGGATGCCCTTATGCGACGTTAGCAGACACAACGGCACTCTAGAGGTTATACCTGGAACTCATACAACTCTGACCCCCTTCCGGAGCCCTACTATTCCTTGGGTTTTTACTGGCTATGAAGAGGATATTAAGGCAAGGTGGATGCAGCCCCTTACCTTGAAGCTGGGTCAAATTGCAGTCTTGGATGATGCTTTGCTTCATTATTCTGGAGCAAACAAATCGCCTGAGGCAAGACCCTCGATTCAGTTAATCATGAAACCCAAAGCTGCTCAGGCCTTACATTACTATCGCAGTAAAGAGGATGTGCTTACCGTACACGATGTAGATGCAACCTTTTTTGACACCTTTGTGCAAACCGAGACACCTAGTGCTCCTATTCAAAAGGTTATGCCCTTTGAATACCGCCAAGCGACTCCTGCTCAAATCAACCCACTCGGAAAGCCATGAGCAATGCCTTGTCTTCATTGGGCTTTTGCAAGCTAGGCCTCATGTCAGAATCCTGGGTGTGTAGACTTCAAGAGGAGGTTCCAGTGTTAGTGACGAATTGGTCGGGTCGACAAGGATTTTATTCAACAATGAACGAAGACGACTCTGCATTTAAACAAAAGGTTCAAGCAAGATTATCGGCTATGATGGAAGATTGGCTAACTGAACATTTTCCGACGCACCGTCTTTTATTGGTAAGCTTAGTCGTTAAGTTTCCGCAAGGAGATCAAATAGTCGGTCTTCACCGTGATTGGGCTTATGTTGATGAGACAAAATGTAACTCATTGAATTTTTGGATTCCTTTAGAAGATGTTGATGAGCAAAGAGGATGTATACATATTGTGCGAGGCAGTCATCGTTCCGCATCGCCTTTCCGTGGAACCCCTTTTGTTTCTATGCCCAAACACCTTGAGGAAAATATAATGCAAGGGGCTGAGGCACTGCCTATGACGAAGGGTGAGGTATTGGTATATGACTCCCGGCTACTTCATTTTTCTAATCCATGTTCTGGAAAAAACCCCAGAATAGCAGTAGCTGGAGTGATTATTCCTTCGGAGGCACAACCTATTCATTATAGTTTTAATGAAGGGCAATGTGTAACCTACGATGCTAGCGGCGATTTTTTTTCAACCATTACACCGGAAAAAACCATAGCTGCACCGATTCTATCGACAGAAAATGATATTGCCAAAGTCAGTTACTACTACGATAGGGTTAACCATGAATACATGCAACATTATGGTGAGCATATTCAAGCGTTTCGCCCTACTGAAGACGCCCTTCTCTTTAACCATATGGTAGAATCAATGAAACTGAGTGAGGGTCTCCAGGTGGTGGATGCGGGATGTGGCGTTGGGGGTAGTATGCGTGCACTTGCCGAACGGGTTAAGGCCCACTTCAAAGGATTTACTCTTTCGACTGTCCAAGTTGAAGAGGGTCGGTTGAAAAACCAAAAGCACTCCGCCAAGGAATGCTTAGAAATCGACTATGGTGACTATCATCACTTAGCTCAACTAGTAGCCAGGCAAAGTGTAGACAGGGTGCTATTTATCGAATCGCTTGGGCATTCTACTCAACTGCATCGTGCGGTACAAAGTGCGGAGGCCATTTTAAAGCCAGGTGGAATTCTCTACATAAAAGACTTTTTCCCGTTCTATCGAAAAGATGAAGATTTACGTCGGCAGCAAGAAGAAGTCATTGAGCGAATCAATCAATATTACGCGTATAATGTGATTGATTTTGAGCATTTGATGCAGTGCTTGAGAAAAGAGGGACTAAGAATTTTAACGATTCAAGCCTTTCCATTTGAGGATGATATTACTAAGCGTTTTGCGTTTGAAGAAGCCCTAGATATCGATTTGTTTGAAGGTAAGCCCGAGTTTCGAGTAGCCGAATGGTTGGAGATTGTAGTTCAAAAACCAATTAATCCAATGTATTAATGCTGGATTACGATATTTTTATACCATGCGAGATACTTTTCTCCAAAACAGATATCAAGACCAATTTGAAGAAGAGGGCTATGTGCTCTTCTCTCAATTCCTTCCTCTTTCCGTTGTAGAGGCACTTCGACAGCAATATATAAAGTGGGACCACGATCTTGGAGAAGGATTTCATGCTACGATGCACAGCCATGATGTTGCCTACCGAAAAAAAGTCCACCAATCTATGGTTGATCACATTCAACCATACGCTGATAAGGTGTTAAAGGATTATAGACCCTTGGTAGCTAATTACGCAGTTAAAGAGGTGGGCGAAGAAAGCTTTTTTGATTTTCACTTGGATTGGAATATGGTTGATGAGCGCAAATCTCGTTCAGTAACTATTTGGGTTGCGCTAGATGATACCGATGCTAAAAATGGAAATTTGTGGATTCTTGAACAAAGCCATCGCCTTCCAGCAACGTATCGCTGTGGACCGGGTTTGCGATTATTGGCGCATGATGACGAGTTATTTAAACACAAAAAGCTTCGAAAAAGAGCACTTCCAATGAAAGCAGGCGATGCTATAATTTATAGCCATAAGTTGTTTCATGGCTCACCACCCAATTTAAGTAGCTCTGTTCGAATTGGATTAAATTATGCCATGGCGCCTAGAGAAATTCCAGCCATGCATTATATATGGTCGGGAGGACCAGGCGATTTAAAATCTTCACCAACGCTGCCCATTGAGGCTCGAGAAGTCGAGGATGACTTTTTCTTATCCTGTATCATTAATGATTCAGGGGCAGCAAAAAAACACACCCTTTCACTTGATGTAATCCAAGAAACCTTAGCGGCGTACAGTCAGGATGAAGTCAACCAACATATTATAGACATTGACCAAGAATGCTTGCGTCAACAAGGGTATCACGTAGTGGGAAGTCTTTTTGATCAACAAACGATACAGCGATGGATTGATTGGGCAGAAGAGCACATCATCCAACAAGTCAAGGGCTATGATTTTTACACTAGCCACTGGGATATTCCAGGGTGTGAAACAGAAAAGGTACACGAGTATTTTAGTCAGGAGTTAGGCGACCAAATCAAGGATTGGTTCCCGGCGTATCGCCCAGCTCTTTTTTACGCATTGGTAAAGCAGCCCAATGGCGACAATCAAGTCTTTCCTCATCAAGATTGGTCTATTGTCGATGAGGCTTTTGGGCGTAGCTACCTCTTGTGGATTCCTTTAACCACGCCAAAAGAAGGGGCGGCAATCGATGTCTTTTCGGGAAGCCATCGCTATTTCCCTCAGGAGCGTGGTCGTGGTATAGCTTCGGTCGGAGACCTCCTCCACTCAATGGAAGGTCTAGAATATACTTGTTTGTCCATAAGCCCAGGGGAGGCATTGCTTATGGACCACGGATTGGTGCACAAATCCCCTCAGTTTGTTGGAGAGAATTCTCGATTAGTTTTAGGAGTTACCATAGTACCCAAAGAACAACCCATACATCTTGCAGAAAGGAAAGATGATGGTACACTTCAAGCTAATGAACTAACCGATTTTGCCTTTCGAAAGGCTCGGTTCAATCCCCGAAACGACGTTTCTCAGCAACCGTTAACGAGGACTTTCTCTTTTGGAAAATCTTATGTCAATGATCGACTACGTGCGGAGGAGCGGCCAATTTTTCATAGAGAAGTTGACCAAGAAGAATTTTTTACGCGTGGATTTCTAACGACTCCACTTTTGGATTCCCAAGCCCTTGCTGCGTGCTCAGAGGTCTTCGCTGCGAGCCATAGGGTTACTGCAAGAGATAAGTATAATAGCTTAGAACTCGATGACCAAGAGCGGCCTGTGGGGTTGTATGATCAGCTGTGGCCAATATTAGAACCAAGTATTGCTCGAATTCTTTTAGAATACAAGGCATTCGGAGTGAACTTTGCAGTAAAAACCGCAGAGAGTCATGCGACGTTTACTCCGCACATTGATGATATTCATGCTGACGAGTCTTGCTTTACCGGAGTAAATTGTTGGATTCCCCTGGTTGATGTCAACGAGAAAAATGGAGGTCTGTATTTTATAGAGGGTTCTCATCGGTTAGATTTACCCATACGTGGGATAGGTCTTCCCTTTCCATTTGAACCTTATTCAGAAAAAATAGCCAAGCAAGGAACTCCACTGGAACTTGAGGCTGGAACAGGTATCTTTTTTCATAGTAAAATTATCCATGGATCACCGATGAATCAATCGGGAAAGGATCGGCCTGCAATAATCGTAGGCTTGCTTCCAAACGAGGCACAGCCCATTGTGCATATGCGTTTTAATGGATTAGATTCTTCTTTGGTAGAGACGTTTGAAACGAATCCTGATTTTTATGAAAAAGTCCAGGTCGATGAGCGACCGACCTTTGTAAAAAGTCTAGGAACAAGACCTCACGGTATGGAGACTTTTGACCGAAGTATTATTGAAAACTTTTTAAAGTAACGAGGTATGTCTTGGGCAATCAAAGCAAACGACTTAGCAAAAACCTATAATGTGCAACGTACAGTTGAATCAGCGTGCCAAGCACTTCGTGGGTTAAGCTTTGAGGTAGAGCATGGCGAGACGATTGGCCTTTTGGGACCAAACGGCTCTGGGAAAAGCACCTTGTTAAAAATTCTAAGCGGAATTACAAAGCCTAGTTCAGGAGAGGTTCAGATGCGGGGAAAGGTGGCCTCTATTCTTGAGGTGGGAACGGGTTTTCACCCTGATTTAACAGGAAGAGAAAACCTATTTCTTAGCGGCAAGCTCTTGGGAATGTCAACTGAGGAGATTCGCCAGCATGAGCAAGAGATCATTGACTTTTCAGGAATAGCGTCTTTCATTGATCAGCGAGTGCGTACTTACTCAAGTGGCATGTTTATGCGACTCGCCTTCTCGATTATGGTCTTTTTAGAGTCTGATATATTGCTCTTAGACGAGGTGTTTTCGGTGGGGGATGCGTCCTTTCGACAAAAGGCGGAAGAGCGTATACGAAACCTAAAATCAAACCGAACGGTTATTTTGGTTAGCCATGATATCGGCCAGATTGCTTCTTTATGTGATCGTGTTTTCCAACTTGATCGTGGCCAAATGATTCACCAAGGAAGTCCAAGAGAGGTGGTTAATCACTATGCGCTCTCCTCTTGGCTAAACACCTCGGCAAGTCTACACAATAAAGAGGATGTGGTCTCCATGGAGGTCGTGAGCCAAGGGGTTTGGGATGTTGAATACCATGGAAAAAGAGCCACTATAGAGGCGATATTCGATGAAGAATTGTTACAAGAGAAGGGTAGCCTTTCTCTGGTAATCACCACACCAAAATCAATCTGGTCTATCACAAGAATTGCTTTGTCTATTGCTCAAATTGGTCAACCTCCTTTTTGGGCAACATCTGTTGATGCCCCACCTGCAAGTTCTGAGGCTGTAAGACAGATAGGCAACACAACCATTGATTTAACCATGCTTAATAGGGGATGGTATTCGATCACGTTTTTTCTCTTAGATAAGGCCAAGGGGGGAGAGGAGTTGGCTCGTTGGCCAAGGGCGTTATCTTTTGAGATAAAAGGTGATGATAATCAGTCCCATGAGGCGGCCAAAGGTTTCTCGGGACCCATAGTGTGTCCAACGTCGTGGCATTATAATTCTTCTCAGTAATGACGGTCTTTATCAATAAGAAGACGATGCTCAATCCGGGAATTTTTGCATTGTATTTCATACTTTTTTCGGCAGTGTTTATGCCATTTGCAGCTCATTATAGTACGACGGGCAATACAGACACTCTCATTCATATAGCATTGTTTAATGAGTGGGCCGACAAGGTCATATCCTGGTTTACGGGACAAGAGATTTTTACGGCAATGGCGTTAGGCGAAGGGGGGCTTACGGGGTATTCTGAGTTTTATCTGGGCCAAACTGGACTGTTCCATCTCGGTAAGGCAATCTTACCGTATGGAGATGCAGGAGGCCATGCTTTTTTGCAAGTGTGTCTTTTTAGCTTCAATGCTTTTGCCATGTTCTTTTGGTTAAGAACACTATCTTTTGACCGATACGCAGCATTTCTAGGTGGCCTCTTTTTTTCGGCCTCAAGTTTCATGTGGGGGAATCACGAGCTTTTAAATACGTTGGCCTTGTTTCCTTTGCCGCTTTCCCTTGCTTTTTTAATGCGGTCTGTAGGGGACGGCCCTTCTGCCAATCGAGATCTTATTCTTAGCCTAATAATTATTGCTACATCGTATGTGTGGTCAGGTTATACTTTTGTTTTTGGCTCTCTAATCTATGGCGTATTTTATGGCTTTACCACCGACGTTCAATACAAAAAGGAAGTGGTTCTTGGTGTGTTGTTAGCGCTGGTTTTGACAATTCCCATGATGGTTAAAGTGTATGCTCTGGCGCAAAACAATGTTGTTAATGCATTGGATTTGACAATCGCTAGTCATCAAGATTTCGCCCTGCAATGGTCCTCTTTGTATACTTCACCACCAGGAAGTATACTAGGCCTTGACTCTTATCAGTCTGGAAGTAAGGTGCTTAAAATGAGTTATTATGCTTGGTCTGGATTGCTTTTTTGGGCCTTAGTTATTTGTGGTTTGTGTTCAGCTCCTAGGAGAGAAAGAATCGGATACAGTATTGGAGCAGGGCTATTTTTTTTGCTAAGCTTAGGCCCTGTATTGTGGAGCTATGGAGGTTACGAGGTTCCAAGCCCCTTTATTTTTCTTTATGAATCAGAATTCTTAGGTAAGATTATCCGTATTCCAGGAAGATTCTATGCTTTTTCCCTTATGTTTTTGACCGTACTGGCAATTTTTGGCGTAAAGGCTGTATTACAGACACCGTTTTTCATGGGCCATAAAGTACGCTATTCAATATTGATTGGAATAGGCTTTTTAATTGCCAACCTCCCCTGGATAAACAATAGAACCTACTATGCCTTGCCCTCGATAACAGAAGAGTTATCATCCATACAGATGCATTTATTGCCGACGGATACGGTGTTGTTTTTGCCTACTTCCATTGGGCAGTACGACAAATACCACAAAGGTCTCAGCGATTTTAATCGAGAATATCAGCACGTTTATTCCGGTCAAACATTAGGATGCCCAATGGTTAACGGTTCTTCTAGTTACTATCCCAAGGCGACTAAAGTCCTCTACGATCATATTGGGCTTGCCAAGACACCCGAGGCACTGTATGAAGCATGCTCAAGTCAGGCGGTGGACGTTTTAGTCGTAAACAAAGGGCTTTCCATTCATGGAGATGCCGAAAAGATTGACGTGCTATGTCAGGACACAACCCTGTTCAGCCCATTATATCAAGGGAATGATGTACAGGCTTACCGATTGGAAAACAATACACCCCACTAACTTTATGAAAAAGGTAAACAGAGGTTACTCAAGGGTCGGGGCAATAATTGATGGGGTCCTTTGGCTTGGTCTAGCTTTTTACGCGGCGGTGTATTGCGTGGGGCTGAATGCCATAAATAATGACCAAGTAACCTTGTTTGACTCTGAACATCTTTGCTATGACAAAAACCTTGGTTTTAAGCCTCGTAGCAACCACCAATTCACTCATTTTGATATCTCTAAAATTGCTGCCGACTCAGCGGTAAAATATTCCATCGTTGATGATGGTGCCAGAAATACGGGAACAATAGACAGCCTTAGGTCTAACCATGTGGCGATGCTAGGCGCCTCTTATACCTTCGGGCAGGGGTTAAATGATTCGTCAACCTTTC
>DLYY01000169.1 GCA_003447535.1 Bacteroidota bacterium
GATCGCGAAGGAGAAGCCATTTCTTGGCACCTCTGTGAAGCCTTAGGTCTTGATCCTAAGGAAGCGAAGCGAATTTCCTACACCGAGGTAACTAAGGCAGCGATTGAGCGTGCTATTGATAATCCTAGAAAAATAAATCTTGACCTAGTCAATGCACAACAGGCACGAAGAGTGCTTGATCGTATAGTGGGATATGAAGTCTCACCAGTACTGTGGAAGAAGGTACGTCCATCGTTAAGCGCTGGTCGAGTGCAGTCGGTTGCGGTTCGTCTTTTGGTAGAGCGTGAGCGGACGATTATGGAGTTTGAGCCAACGTCTTCGTTCAAAATCAAAGCAGAGTTCGCTGTAGAAACTTCAGAAGGTCAAGGGGTCTTACAAGCTACTTCTTCAAAGAAAAATGTGGATGAAAAGCAAGCCTTGGTATACCTTGAGGAAGCCAGCAACTCGGAGTATTTTGTGAATTCTATTGTCAAAAAGCCCGGTAAAAAGCGTCCTTCCCCTCCATTTACCACATCAACTTTACAGCAGGAAGCTGGACGGAAACTTGGCTTTAGTGTCTCCCGGACCATGAGTGTAGCACAACGTCTCTATGAGGCAGGACATATTACCTACATGCGAACGGACTCGCAGAGTTTAGCACAAGTAGCCATTAATAATGCGCAAACGACCATTCGTAATACCTATGGGGATAAGTACAGCAACCCGCGCCAGTTCTCCACAAAAAATAGCTCGGCACAAGAGGCACACGAAGCCATTCGACCTACAAATTTCGGCAATACCACTGTCAATGCTGAATTTGATGAATCACGTCTGTACGACTTAATCTATAAGCGCACTATAGCCTCTCAGATGGCGGATGCCGAGTTAGAGCGCACGACTATGACAATTGGTTTAAGCAAAAGTGAATTAGCCTTGGAGGCGAAGGCTGAGATGATTTTGTTTGACGGTTTTTTAAAGGTCTACTTGGAATCTAAGGATGATGATGGGGATGATGATCTTAAAGATGTCTTGCCTCCATTGTCGGAAGGTCAGTCGCTCGATCTAAACTACATGGAGGCCGTTGAGCGGTTTACTAAGCCGAAACCTCGTTATACAGAACCCTCGTTGGTCAAGGATTTGGAAGAATTAGGTATTGGCCGACCTTCTACCTACGCTCCCACGATTACCACCATACAAAAGAGAAACTATGCGGAGAAGACGTCTAGAGAGGGTGTCGTGCGCGATTATCGCTATTGTCGATTAGAAAAGGGTAATGTTACCAGCGAAACACGCAGTGAAACAGTGGGTGCTGAGAAGATGAAGCTTTTTCCTACGGATATAGGGATGGTGGTCAATGACTTCTTGGTTGAAAATTTCTCTTCAATTGTGGACTTTTCCTTTACCGCTGACTTAGAAGCTCAGTTTGATAAAGTAGCCTTAGGTGATTTGGGTTGGGACGTCGTCTTAGATGAATTCTATCAGCCTTTTCGTGAAATGGTGGTCGATACAATAGAAAATGCTGAGCGAGCCGTAGGGGAGCGGGTCTTGGGAGATCATCCTGAAACAGGCGAAGTGGTCAAGGTGCGTATTGGTCGATATGGTCCAATGGCACAGATAGGGGAGACTTCGGATGAAGAAGGAGGTAAGAAACCACGCTACTCGAAGTTAATGGAGGGGCAATTGCTCGAGACAATTACCTTAGAAGAGGCTCTGAAGCTATTTGAACTTCCGCGCGTATTGGGTACTACACAAGAAGGAAAAGAGGTCAAAGCCAATATCGGCCGATTTGGTCCCTATGTTCAATTGGATAGAACCTTTGCTTCTATTCCTAAAGACAGCGGATTCGATGCGCGATCCATTCAGCTAGATGACGCGTTAAAGCTCATCACAGCTAAGCTAAAGGCGGATGAAGAGCGATTTATTCAAGTGTTTGAGGATGGTGCAATTCAAGTCCTAAAAGGCCGATACGGTCCTTACATCAAACAGGGTAAGAAGAATTTTAAGATTCCAAAAGATGCTGATCCAGCCAAGCTCACCTTAGATGAGGTCAAGGATATTATCGCTAATGCTCCACCGCCAAAACGCGGACGTCGAAAAGGCAAATAAGGCGCAAAACTTAACGATTCCTTAACAAGGAGATTAGTTACTTTTAGGGTCCATCAAATAAATCGTAATGGACTTTTCCCTAGTGGTAATGATTCTTGGATTTTGCCTTGCAGGATACTCTGTAGTGGGTAATGATGTGATTCAAACACTTGGTACCTTTTTAACCTCCAATGAAAAGCGCGTAAAGTGGCAAACTCTTTGGGCATTCGCTGCAAGCATTATGATGGTTACCTTGGTTTGGGGATATTTTCAAGGGGATGTTTCCTACGGACGTTTGGAAAAATATACGCTACCCGATACCTACAGTTGGTACTTTATGATTCCTCCTATGGTGCTAATGCTGCTAACCCGTCTTGGAATTCCGGTGAGCACCACGTTTATTATTCTTACCCTTTTTGCCTTGGATAAAATCCCAGCGGATTTTACGGACATGCTTGGGCAAATTGTGGATATAGATACCAAGTTAGGGGGGATGATCATGAAATCCTTGTTTGGGTACCTTCTTGCCTTTGGTGTGGGTATTGTGGTTTATCTTTTGATAAGCAATTACACTGAAAAGCGGTTCAGAGAACATCAGCTCGAAGAAAATTCCACATCGCATAAAGTTTGGATTGTTTTACAGTGGATTGTGACCGGTCTTCTTTGGTATACATGGTTGATCCAAGATTTAGCGAACATATATGTATACTTAGGAAAAGGTCGAAATGATTTATCGCTTCCGCTCTTTGCGTTGAGTTGTGCTGTATTGTTAGCGCTTTTGGCCTACATCTTCCAGCAACGTGGAGGAAGAGTACAAGATGTCGTTCGTAGTAAGACAAATACGGAAGATATTCGCTCGGCGACCTTAATCGCTTTAACCTATTCTTTTTTGTTGTATTATTTCAAGGAACTCAATAAAATTCCGATGTCAACCACTTGGGTCTTTATGGGCCTGTTAGCTGGTCGAGAAATTGCTATGCGAATCTGGCATGAACGAAAACGTATGGGCGATACGCTCACTATGATACTTCAAGATCTTAGAAAAGTGTTTACAGGACTTGTTGTTTCAATCTTGGTCGTCTTCATCATTAAGGTGATTAAGGAACAAGGTCAGGAATTTCCATGGATTGAAGGGCTTGCCTTTACCGGATTTCTCGCCATGGTTGTCTTTTTTGTGTACAGCGAATTCTTTCAGAAAAAGAAGAGGTACTGATTCGATACCCATTTAGCTTGCTATTAGGGACAAACTCCCTTTGAATATTCCGATACATTAGAACAACTGGCCATACAGACGTTGCTGTAGGTCAAGCCATTGCACCCGCATACTGGGTCATATTCCATCGTGCATAGACAGTTTGCTTGCGGTTGATTTAAGGCTTCCGGACAAGGTGTATTGTTTTTATCCTCTTGCTCGCAGGTGCTTGCGGTAAGGCAACAGAGGATGACAACATTCAATAACAGGAATTGTAAAGAGCGATACATAGGACAAATCTAGGCAAAACGCAACGCACGAACGGGCTGAATTCTATTGATAAGGCTGAGTGGTAAGAAGAGGACTAAGGTAGACCACACAATGGAAAAGCAATTTATAATGATAATCCATACCATATCAATGGATAGGGGAGCCTTTGATACGTAGTAGGCCTTTTCAGGAAGGGTTATCCATCCCCATTCTATCTGCGTATAGGCCAAGCCAAGTCCTATTGCGTTACCTAATACAATGCCTAATCCTACGATAAACAAGCCCTTCCACAGAAAAATCCTTCTTGTCATGCCTTGGGTGCTTCCAAGCGCTTTCAACAAACCAATCATTTTGGTACGGTCTAGAATAAGACATAGCATCGCTGTAATCATGTTAACTGCAGCGACGATCAGCATAAGGAGGAGAATGACTATCTCGTTGGTATTCATCATACTCAGCCAGTTAAACATGCTTGGCTTGATGTCTTTCATGGTTTGAAGCGTTAAACTTGGGGGCACGTGAACATCAATGGCAGCATAGGCTGCACTCAATTCATCGACTTCTGCACTGCCCAATAGGGTGTTTAGATAGGCGAGGTACTTGGGCTGTAGGATGGCCTGTGGGTCGAGAAAAATCTCATAGCCACTCACCTGTTGATCAGACCATTCAAGAAAGGATCGTGATAAATCGCTTGCACACAAGGCAAACTTTTCATCAATCTCATAGAGTCCCGTATTGTAGATACCAATAATGGACAAGTATCGATACCGCACAAGGCCCTTGCTTGAAGAAAATCGAAACCTTAGCGTATCCCCAAGGGATGCATTAAGCCGTTCACAGCTGATCTTAGAGAGCAGAATGCCTTCTTTCCATAGGCTATCACTTAACGGAGGGACACTGCCTTCTATGATGTAATCTTTGATAGTTCGCAAAGCATCTTCTTGGTCAACACCTCTGAGGGCTATACCATCTTCAAATTCCTCATGACTGAGGATTCCTGCGCTGTAGACAATGGGGAATACAGCGTTAACACCCTCTGCCTTAGCAATACGTTCGACCATAGCATTGTCTTGGATTAATGGAGAGGATTCAGTAAGATTTCGTGCTGCGAGTTCCGTAACGTGTAAATGACCAAAGAATCCAAAAGCTTTCTGAGCAATCTCCTGCTGAAATCCACTGACTAGCGAGGTTGCAATAAGCATAACTGCGGTACTAATAGCAATCGCAAGAATGGCAAGGCGGGCGATAAATGCAGAAAATCCGCGTTTATTTTGAAAAAGTAATCGTTTCGCTATGAATCTAGAATATCCCAAAAAATCAGCCTATTATTGTATAAAGGTACATTGCATGGTGCGGTTTTTACTTGCTTTTTTCTGTTTGGCTTCCATGGTCAATGATTGCATCGGTCAGGTAGTGGTGGGGGCGGAAAATGAGCGCACTTACATGACGCGTTTACAATCTAAGCGAATCGCTCTTGTAGTCAATCAAACCTCCCGTAAGGGGGATCAGCATTTAGTTGACGCACTTTGGGAAGAGGGACTTGATATTGGGGCCATTTTTGCGCCTGAGCATGGTTTTCGGGGTGATGCGGATGCTGGGGAGCGGGTGGCAGATGCTTCACTTAATAAGATTCCTGTGTATTCGCTCTATGGCTCTTCCAAAAAGCCAAGTGCTGAGCAGTTAGCGGGAATTGATCTTGTAGTTTTTGATATTCAAGATGTAGGTGTTCGCTTTTATACCTATATATCAACGATGACTTATGTGATGGAGGCATGTGCTGAACTCGATATTCCTGTAATGGTATTCGACCGCCCTAATCCATTTACTGATGTGGTGGATGGGCCTACGCTTGATCCAGAATTTTCTTCGTTTGTAGGCCTTCATGAAGTTCCAGTCATTTATGGGATGACGATTGGAGAATATGCGCTTATGGTTAAAGGAGAAGGTTGGATTAAGAATGCATCATCTTTGGATCTAAGGGTTGTTCCCATACAGAATTACCGAAGAAATCAAGTCTATTCATTTCCGGTTAAGCCTTCTCCGAACCTGCCCAATATGCATTCGATAGCTTGGTATCCAAGCCTATGCTTCTTTGAGGGCACTGTGGTAAGTATCGGTCGGGGAACAGACTTTCCTTTTGAAGCTTATGGTCATCCCGCATTAAGCTATGGTAGTTTTTCCTTTACCCCGAAACCCAATGGTGGCTCGACTAGGCCAAAACTCAATGGACAATCTTGCCGAGGAAAAGACTTTCGAAGCCTTGACCCACCGACTGGCTTGGATTTATCTCATCTAAATAAGGCCTATCATGATCTCGATGGAGATTTTTTTCTTTCGAATAATTTCGTTGACCTCTTATACGGTTCAGATGCTTTGAGAACCTACCTCAGGCAAGGGAAAACAGTCGAGCAGATTAGAGCTACATGGCAAGAGGGTCTCGATGTGTTTAAATCAATTCGGGCGAAATATCTTCTTTACTAAAGCGCCTCTTTTATGGCTTCTTCTAGACTAAGTTGAGGATTATTGGAATTCCAAATCATCAAGCCATTACGACCGATTAAAAAGGATGTGGGAATGCCTTGGATGTTATACATATTGACAAGTTCTGTATTCCACCCATTAAGGTCGCTACAGTGTCCCTTCCAAGATAGATTGTCGTCCTTTATGGCTTGCAGCCACCGGGATCGGACGTTATCTAAGGAAACACTAAGAATATCAAAGCCCTCTTGGTTGTATTTTTGATACAGCCGCACCAAGTTTGGATTTTCCTGGCGACAAGGAGCACACCATGAGGCCCAAAAGTCAAGCAAAACTACCTTGCCAGAGTAATCACTGATGGATATCGGTTGTCCTGAAGTATCTGGCATTGCGATGTCATAGGGGACGTTTCGTTTAACAAACAATGCCTGTTGATAGTCGATATTATCCATACGACTCATAATGGATTGAATGTTTTTTGGACTTGCGCCATCCTTTGCATCGAAGAGGGCCATAAAGAATTCGAGATAGACATTGCTTGGCTTCGTTGCATAGGATGCTCTAGCAGCCTCAATAATAATGGGGTAGCTGTTATAAAAGTCATTCATATCCAGTGTTGCAGACACCTGTTGTATCGTTGTCAAAAGGTCATTATAGTCTAGCGTAGGACCTTCGTTAGTTAATTCCAAAACATTTCCTTCTCCTTGTTGAAATCGAACCGTCGTACTATCTGTGACTAAGGCTTCATAGCGCCCCAAATCAGGATGCTCAATGCGATAAAACCCTGTAGGAGACTGATTAACTGGTCGGAGATAACTAGAGGTGGAAGGGTCAAAAGGAAAGCTATCTATAGTAACCAGTGCATTCTCTTGCCCTGCGTAAATGGGTAAGGGGTTGTATTGTATACGAAAGGCACTTCCTGTGCTAAGTAATTCCGGTTGATCAATTAGAATCTCGATATATGCATCTTTCGGAACATCTCCTCGAAAAGAATAGTATCCGTGGGCATCCTTGATACGCAGGTTGTCATTATAGTTTTCCGTTGTGGTATTCGGATTATCAATGACTTCAGCCACATTGTCTTGAGTTGGCTTACCCTTTGTACATGCTCCAAGAGTTACAATGAATAGTGCTAGAGCGATTGCGGCTGAATTAGCTAAGTTTTTCACGCAGTAGAATTGATGTTTGCTTGGGATCTGCCTTTCCTTCACTTTTTTTCATGATTTGCCCCATAAACATTCCTAAAAGCCCTGTTTTACCTTGTTTATAGGCTTCTACTTTATCTGGGTTCTCGGCAAGAACCTCGTCAATAAGAGCTTCAAGATAGTTTCCATCATTATTTTGAATGATACCCAATGCTTTTGCTGCTTCTGTGGCCACCTTTTGAGGATGCTCTTGTAAGTATGGGATTAGCTTTTGACTAGCAGATGAAAAACTAATCAAGTTGTTGGTCAATAGATCAATAACCTCTAGCAATACAGAAGCCGATAATGGATAGGATGCAATAGGTTGTCCCATTTCATTCATCCAGGATCGAACGGGTCCAATCAAAAGATTCACCGCTGTTTTTGCACTGGGTGATTGTTCCAATATACCATTGGCAAAATGAGCAAAGTCTCGGTCCTCTGTAAGGAGTTGAGCATCATACATCGAAAGTCCGTAGGTTTCCATTAGTCTTGGAATACCCTCTCTTGGGAGTTCGGGCATAGCTTCTTTGATCGCCTCAATATTCGCATC
>DLYY01000236.1 GCA_003447535.1 Bacteroidota bacterium
ATCCTGCTGTAGTTTCTGAAATTGACGGTATCGTTAGCTTTGGTTCAATCAAGCGTGGTAATCGCGAGATTCGAGTTGAATCTTCTGATGGTGTGGTGAAGAAGTATTTAGTGAAGCTTACGAAGCAAATCCTTGTGCAGGATCAGGATTATATCCGTGCTGGGTCACCATTAAGTGATGGCTCTATTACACCTTCTGATATCTTAAATATCAAAGGACCTAAAGCTGTTCAAGAGTACTTGGTCAATGAGATCCAAGATGTCTATAGACTTCAGGGGATCAATATCAGTGATAAACATGTTGAAGTTATTGTTCGTCAAATGATGAGCAAGGTAATCATCAATGACCAGGGCGATAGCAACTTACTTGAAGGAGAAGTTGTAAATCGTTTTGATTTCTTAACATCTAACGACCATGTTTTTGGATTGAAATATGTTACGGACGCGGGTGATTCTGAAATGCTGAAGCGTGGTCAGATTCTAACACTTCGAAAGATTCGTGAGGAAAATTCTAAACTTAAACGTGAGGACAAGGCTTCTGCTGAGTTCAGAGATACAGTGCCTGCAACGGCTACGCCTATTCTTCAGGGAATTACAAGGTCTTCATTAAGTGCTTACAGCTGGATATCCGCTGCGTCATTCCAGGAAACAACGAAGGTTCTAAGTTCTGCTTCTATCGAAGCGAAGTCTGATAAGTTGATTGGTTTGAAGGAAAATGTAATTGTAGGACATAAGATTCCAGCAGGTACAGGTCTTCCAGCCTTCCAAAATCTAATCGTTGGTTCAAAGGAAGAGCTGGCTAAAATGAAAGCTATGGAAGTACAACCAGAGGAATCCGCTGAAGAGACACAAACGGAAAACAGCTAGAATCAATAGAATATGAAGGCAAAAGACCAGGAGGATCGCAGTTTAGAGATTGGTAATAACCGAATCAACATTGAGGTGCCTGAAGAGATTGCCGATGGCGAATATGCTAATCTTGCTATGATTGCGCACTCTAAGTCGGACTTTGTCTTTGATTTCATAAGAATTTTACCCGGCTTGCCAAAAGCCAAGGTAAAGTCTAGGGTCATTATGACGCCGGAGCATGCCAAGCGATTAGCGCATGCCCTAGCTGAGAATGTCAGCCGATACGAGAATCAACATGGAACGATTGATAGTGGATCCGTCACACCTGATATTAACTTAGGACCTACTGCTGAAGCTTAAGACCAATGACCTTCATTAATCCTACGGCATTATGGGGGCTATTGGCATTGAGTGTTCCAATACTGGTGCACATGTTCCATTTTAGGAGGTATACCACAGTGTATTTCTCCGATGTGCGTTTGCTTTCTCAAATGGAGGAACAACGCTCGACAAAGAGCAATCTAAAAAGACTTCTGTTGCTGTTCTTGAGAATGGCTTCAATCTTCTTCGTGGTTATGGCTTTTGCTCAACCTGTATTTGATGAAGATAATCCATTGGATGACGATATCGCTCGACATGAAATCTTATTGATTGATAACTCCTTAAGTATGTATGATGGGGATACCTCATCGTATGATCAAACGGTCAAGGACCTAACTGTGTATATAAATAACAGCAGTGGCGATCGGCGATTTCAACTCCTGGATCACGAAGGTGTCTTTAATTCCAACTTATGGTATGGCAAGGATTCAGCGCTTACAATCTTAGGCTCAATGGAACCTGTTCCGTTCGCAAGATCCTTGAATGACCGCTGGCAAGAAATTATTCCTTTTAGAGATAGCTTAGACCTTTCCATTAAGATTTTTACCGATGGTCAGCGTAATTTTCTCGACACTATTCCCGGAATTGATTCGCTTCCAGTTGATCTATTTATTCAGGAACCATCATTATCCTCAGAGGATGCCGCTACAATTGATAGCGTGTGGTGGGTTGATCGTCCAACGGTAGATAATCGCTCGGGGTCTTTGGCCTTTGCATTACAAGTCCATAAAGGTGATATAGTAAGTCAAGTTACATTAAGTTATGGCAGTGTTACGCTCGATTCATTGTATATACCCATGGATACCATTGGTTTGTTTACGGATACCTTAGAAATTGAAGTTAGGGATACGGGTTGGTTAAGTCTCACCTTTGCATTACGAAATGATCCAAATCAATATAACAATACGATTCCATTAGGAATATATTTGCCTGAGTTGGTCGATGTTTTGGTGGTCTCCGAGGATCCATTCCCCAAGAGTATTAAAGCCTTAAAATCGGTAAGTGATTTCACTGTAGCGCAAACTAGTTTGGCAGCGTTTATGGCCGAAAAATCCTCTTTGTACGCTGATTATGAAGTGATCATCTTAGAATCGGTTAAGGCCTTTAATCAAGCACAGATTGATCAAATAGGAAAACTAAGGAATAAAGGATTACGCCTAATCATCTTGCCATCTATTACATTGGATGAAGCAAGCTATGCCGATGCCTTTGCTCAATGGGATATTCCTCTTGAGGATTCTTATCCTTATCGTGGCAAGGTGAATGAGCTTAATGCATCGCATTATCTATTGGATGGTGTACTGAGAGGTAAGGCCGTTCGCTCTAGGTTCCCAGAAGTATATGATGGCTTGACTTGGCGTAGTACATTTGCTCTTCGTACAACGCCTATCTATACTACCTTAAAGGGAGATGTCTTGTTGTATTCATGCCAAAGCGCGAAAGGGGCATCGTATGTGTTTACGTCTTCTGTTGATAAGCAAGCTAGTAATCTTATAGAGGATCCATTGTTTGCTCCTCTGTTATACAGGATGGCGATGGTAGATGCCTCGAGTTTCCCTGCTTATATTCGTCTTGATTATCAGGCGAAGTTTCCCTTGCCGAATACCATGGTGGATGCTGAATCACCTGTAGAGTTTAGAACCCTAACAAAAACTTGGATACCAAGGCAGACCAAGTCCAATGATGGTGTATTCTGTGCGATGGATGGGGTTGCACAAGGTCATTTGTCAGGATATCAAAATTCTTCGAAGCGTTTTGTGATAGGCTGCGCTCTTTCCAGGGCAGAGGCCGATTCATCATTCTGGACAGTCAATGAACTTTCTTCTTGGCTATCTTCTTCAAGTGTTACTTTACGCAGTGGAAAAGATATAGTAAAGCGTATTGAATCCTCTAACCATGGTGATGGTCTGTGGCGATGGATCTTGCTTATTGTGTTGGTTATCCTTTTTGGTGAAACACTAATCGTACGATTGTTTTCAAGGTCGTAAAGCAAATTG
>DLYY01000207.1:0-1968 GCA_003447535.1 Bacteroidota bacterium
ACCCCCGCCCTACGGGCAAAATAACACCTTCAAAAAGTGTGCCGCTGAAGGACTTATCAAACGGTCTCTTCTATCGAGCATTCAGCACTATGGGATAGTCCCAGTTTAGCATAAACATCGGATGAAAGACCCATTCTCCCTTGGTATTTACCTCGAGGGCAGGAGCAGGGCATTTAAAGATATTAAGCAATCCCATGAGCGTCTTCCATCCCTTTTTTCGAACAGGCATTCGTTCGAAGTCAATATCTGGAGAGATAAAAAAACGTCGATAGCGTTCGACATCTTGGCGTTCGATGAAATTGGCATTCTCGTCAGTCCAAGTATTGTCAAAACCCCCATACATGCCACTTGCTCCATAGCCAATTGCGACATTAAGCCATGTTAGTGGTCTTTGTCGCTCTTGATTTCGCATGAAGCTTGCAGGATTGATACTGATCCATGTTACAATACCATTATAGTCTTTAAGTAAACGCTCTAAAGGAAAGGTGCCATAGAGTGCATTGGCTCTTTGGTTGAGTATGGCATCGGCATGATTGACTTCATGAAAGGAAAATTTACTGCGTATGCGCTGTTCGCCCCACAGAGCATCTTGGCTTAAGCACAGCCCAGTGCCTGCAAAATTTGCTAATAAATCCCATCCTGAGGCACCCCATTTCTCGCTAAAGCCATCAAATAGCTCAATGGATGATTGGATGGTAAAGCCAAGAGCCGCTCCGATCCATCGGCTTTTTTTCTTGTCAACGCCCGCCCATCGAAGGGATTGCATCATCCAATAGGTTTCAAAATATGCAGTATGGCTATGTCCGAGCTTGTCTACTTGTTGCCACTCCCTGGCATCGTCGAAAAAATGAAAGCGATTACGCTCGTTTTGATCGTACCATGCAGCACTTAATGCAGTCATCGTTGCTCCGTAGGCTGTGGGAATTCCAATAGATAGTCCGCGAATCCGTGCCTTATTTCGAGAGGGGCTTACATTGAAAAACGATAGGACCTCGTCTGTTGAAATGGAGGAATCTTGTGAATAGGTTAACTTTTTTTGCGACCATGCTGGATAGATAACCAGCATAGTAAAGATGCAAAAAAGACCAAAGCGGTGATTCATACCTAGCTGCCTTGAATCACCTGACTTGCTTCACTTAAAATAGCGTCAACCAAGTCCATGTTTGCTGCTTCTGCATAGACACGAAGGACAGGTTCTGTGCCAGAAGGACGAATCATTACATAACCACCTTCTTTGAAATGAAATTTATATCCATCGATATCTTCGATAAAGTCAATGGTGTACTTCCCAAATTTCTCGTTGAATTCTCCACTTGCACAGCGCTCCATGGTGGCCATTTTGAGTTCATTGGTAAGGTGCATGTCATTGCGGTTATAGGCAAGTGAGCCGGTGATCTCATAAATTTCTTGAATAAGATCTTCCATCGACTTGCCTGTTTGTGCAAGGTGCTCAATAACAAGCAGGGCATCCCAAATCCCATCTCGTTCTGGTATATGTCCTTTTACAGCAATTCCTCCTGATTCCTCGCATCCTATAATTGAATCTACCTCGATCATTCGACCTGATATATGCTTAAATCCGATTTTTGTTACCTCGAGGTTTAACTTGTGATGCGCACAGAGCGTTTTGACCTTAGGTGTAGCTGAGAATGCTGCAATTACGGTTCCATCATACTTTTTATACTCCTTTAGAATATGAAGTAAAATGAGAATCGCGTGGTGGGCATCGAGAATTTCCCCATTACCTTTTACTAGCCCAATTCGATCGGCATCACCATCGGTGGCAAATCCAATATCATGATGGTTTTTTTCAAGCATTGCTCCAAATTCTTGGAGGTTTTTGGCAATTGGTTCTGGTGCTTGGCCATTGAATCCTGGATTGAGTTCAGCATGGAGCATGGTCGCTTCTGGAAGGATTTTTTTAAAGACAGGAAATCCCGCACCAAACATCGCATCATAGGCTACACG
>DLYY01000207.1:2296-2547 GCA_003447535.1 Bacteroidota bacterium
AGCTTACTCTTGCGAATGGCATCCAAATCAAAATATCCCTCTACTTTTTCTAGGTAGTGTTTTTCTAAATCGACTAGGCTCACATGCCCGGAAGCACAGAGTTCTTCAAGGCTTTCGTGGGGTACGTCAATGGTATGATCAGGGATATGCGATTCAACTAAGGAAACATCGTCCGGCTTTGTTGGCCCACCATAGTAGGACTTCAGCTTATAGCCGCTGTACGCTGGGGGATTGTGACTTGCTGTAACTAC
>DLYY01000168.1 GCA_003447535.1 Bacteroidota bacterium
GCAGGAAGTAATGCCACTGCAGCTCCAGGTCGAAATACAGGACCATGGAGTGTCTCCACTCCTGAAGCATGGAGATTTTCACCGGATGGAGCACCTACTTACAGCTTTAACTGGTTTGATATGGCAGGAAACAATCTTGGCAATACAGCAAACCTTGATGTTTGCCCAGATATTACATCATCTTACCGAGCTGAAATCATGTATACTTCGTGCAGTGGTACTGCATTAACCTACAACGATACGGTAGAAGTTGCCGTAGCTGAAAACTTTGACTTTTCAGTGAGTGTGACCGATACCGCGGATTGCGGACAAAGTAATGGAGTTGCAGCTGCAGTAGCTCCCGTAGGAGCCAACCCTCCCCTAACCTATTCATGGGACAACGGACAGAGTGGCCTTGTTCTCGCAGGTGTGCCTGCAGGAGATTATTGTTTGACCATAACCGATGCTTCGAACTGTCAAGTCACGCGCTGTGTAACCATACCAGAAATTGGTCCTGAAATCGACAGCATCAATATCATAGATGCAAATTGTGATGGAGAAAATGGCGCTGCAGGAATCTTTGTTAGTGGAGGTTCAAGCCCTTACATCTACAGCTGGAATGATACAAACAACCAGACGGATGCTGTGGCAATCGGACTAGACTCAGGCACCTACATAGTGACGGTTACCGATGCAAGCAATTGTGCGCTCACCGATAGTGTTTTTGTAGACCAGCCCTTTGAGAATCCAAGCATCAATATTGAAGGACCAAGTGTTTTGTGTTTTCCTGAGGCTGCTATTCTTGAAGGAAGTAGCGACGACTCCACACTATCCTATGTTTGGAGTACTGGCCAATCAGGGGCACTAATCTCCGTTGTTCCCGATCGAGATACCACGTTATATGTTACAGGTTCTAATGGACCGTGCTCTGCACAGGATAGTATTTTCATAGCAGTATCTAATCCAATTCAAAACATCGAAATTCTCTATGAGCCTGATACCACCGTACTTTATGGCGATAGTCTTGTAGTAACCATATCCGGTGACAATATCACCTCTTATCTATGGGATGTATTAGGCGACTCCACTGCCTCGGTAGTCCTTTTCCCAGGAGATTCAACGCTTTATGAAGTCGCTCTAGGTGGAGTAAGCCCTTGTGGTGATTCAATAATCTTCATTCCGGTAAATGTTATCCCAGAGGTAGATCCGCTTATTCCTGATGCCTTCACACCGAATGGTGATGGCCTTAATGATGTCTTCGAAGTAATCAATGCTTCTTTCTTTGTTACTGTAGAAATGCGCATTTATAATCGCTGGGGGGAACTTGTCTTTGAAGAGATTGGAGACGCCTCATCGCTTGAAGGATGGGACGGAACCTTTAATGGAAAACAAGCGCCCGCAGGTAGCTACATGATAGTTGTTCTTGCCAAACAGCTTGGACGCCCTGATAAAAGACAGGCCAGCGGAAGTGTCTCGCTTATTCGCTAATAACATGGCTATATAATGAATAGATACGTCAGACTATTTTTCATTGGTGCATTTAGTTGTTTATGCTCTGCTTTACATAGCCAAAGCAATTTTGGCGTTAACGTATATTCTTTCTCGCAAGCAGAGGGCTACAGAGCCCTACCCTATGCTGATATAAAAGATTTGACAGGCAACCCTATTGCACAATCCGATTCGCTGGGATTAGCGCAATGGAATGGGACTACTGATAAACAAGAAATTATGGTGAGTGCGTTGGGATATACTTCAGATACGCTTGACGTTTTCCGCGATGAATACGCCAAAGTTATCTTGTATCCCGAAATTCTAGAGTCTACTGTGATTCAATCTCGCAGAAACTCAAGACAGCTTGGCGTAACACTGAATACGACACTACTTGACCAAAAGGATTTAACGAAAGCCGCTTGTTGTAATCTTTCGGAAAGTTTCGAAACGAATAATTCGGTAGACGTTGGCTATACTGATGCCATTACGGGTAGCAAAAAGCTTCATATGCTTGGCCTTGATGGCAAGTATGCAGAAATTCGATTTGAAGGTCTAGCCTCCATTAGGGGCCTGAATCTGTTAGGAGGAATGATTAATGTACCAGGACCTTTTCTTCACAGCATTGCTCTATCAAAAGGATCAGGATCAATTGTAACCGGGCGCGAAGCGATTTCTGGGCAAATTATTTATAATTGGAAACCTCCAGATTGCGATGAACGACTTCATGTGAATGTTTACCTAGGAGCTTACGGGAGATTAGAGGGTAATATTCTCTCTACGGAAAAGATTAGCCGACGTTGGTCTACGCTCACTTCGGTGCACGGCATGGTGAATAATCGGGAAATGGATAATAATGGCGATGGCTTTTTAGACCTGCCGAAAAATCCATTTCACCTTAATGTTATGCATCGATGGAAGTACTTCCATAAACAAAAATGGCGTACTCAATTTGGCTTTGATTACAGCCAAACTGAGTTAGAAGGAGGACTTAGTAGCGCTTACCGCCAAGACTCAATTTATAATGCGGACTATCGATATGAGCAAGAGAGTCGGCGAATAGCAGCCTTTTGGAAGATGGGCAGGCTTTGGGATAAGTGGAGTATTGGATTTCAAAACCGTTTCTATTTGCATGATCGCGAGGCATTCTTTGGAGACAATAGTCAGGCATTGTATAGCACGAGAGATTATAGCGGGCAGGAAATATTTGGTGAGAGCAAGCTAATTCTTGAGCATTTTTGGAATACCACTGCCAACGGTGAGGACCTCAATAGTCACACGCTGAAATTTGGAGGAGGACTGTTAGTAGACTCTTTACAAGAGGCTGTTCTAGGAGCAAATCCACTGCAACAAGAACGTTGGGAGTTTAATCCCTATGGCTTTGCAGAGTATACTTACGAGTTCAATACATCGTTCGCTTGGATTGCAGGGATGCGCGTCGAGCACCACAACCTCTATGGACTGTACCTTCTACCTAGAATGAATATGCGCTGGACAACGCCTAATGAATGGATTATAAAGCTATCTGCAGGTCGCTCAGCACGAAGTCCCTTTATCCTTACAGAGAGCTTTGGAAGATTTGCTAGTGGGCGCCAATTCCTCATTGATACGGAATTTATAGATAATGTATATGATGAGCGAGCTTGGACTTATGGTATAAATTTGTTTAAAAATTTCGAGATAGGTAATACCTCTTGGGAGTGGATTATAGATGCTTATCGTACGGATTTCCAGCGGCATACAGTGTTTAATATTGAAGATCCTTCAACAATAAAAATTCAAACGCTTCAAGGACGCGCCTTTTCAAATTCATTACAAATTGACTTAGTTACTAATTGGCTCGATAATCTAAAAACCAGTATATCGATTAAAGGGGATCAGACCTTTACAACATATGATGGACAAACGCTTAGAGATCCTTTTATTCCAAAGTGGGTGCTTTTACAAAATATTGCTTACAGTCTGCCTTCCGAAAAACTTAGAACAGATTTTACGCTCACATTACGAGGACCAAGTCGCATTCCATCTACGGATAATAGAAGGTCTAAGGAATCTCCTGCCTATGCCACTATAAATGCACAAGTAACCTATGCACCAAATGCTGGCCACGAGCTTTACATAGGAGGTGAAAACCTCAATGTGTTCCGCCAATCCAATCCCATTATTCGTCCGGATGGTATTGCACAAACTGATGTAAATTCCCCAGCAACACTATTTGATGCCTCTATGATTTGGGGGCCAATTTTCGGACCTAGAGTATATTTGGGATACCGATTTACCTTTTTTCGGCATGATTCTTGAAAAACTTTGAACTTATGAGAACAATATTACTTGCTATGAGCATCCTTTTTTTATCCGCAAATCTTCGGGCAGAAAAGACGACTATTTCCTTTGAAACCAATGCAATCTGCGGCATGTGCATCGATCGTATCGAAGAGGCCTGCTATGCCCTTCAGGGAGTAAAAAATGTAGATGTTGATTTAGAAGATAAAACTGTATCCGTCACCTTTAATGATGCAAAAACTTCTGAAGAAGCGATTAAAATGGCTGTTGCCGATGCAGGATACGTCGCAGGAAATTTTGCTCCTAATCCTATCAGTCAGGAGAGTTTGCCAGGATGCTGTGGAGGAAAGCAAGGTGAAAAATCCGGATGCTCTGCCTCAGAAGGTAAAAACTAACGCTTAGATTACCATAGCTCAATACAAGGCATAAAGGGTGACAAGAGAGCTTAGGTTTGAACTTGATGCTCCGACGGCTTACTTTCTATACCCTACTTTTCCTATACAATCCTTTACTTTATGGACAGGATTACGCCTTAGGATCATCCAACACTTTCCGAGAGGTTACGTCTTTCTGGTTACTGCACCCGGCAGACAATAGTCCAACCAAGAAAAACCTTCGACTCGACGGACGGTGGAACCATCACCCACTCAGTCCAAACCTATATGAAGCTGGTCTAAGACTTACCTACAGGAAAAACAATCAGAGTATTCTACTTGTAAACAAGGCAACAGGGTTTCCAAAACATTCGCGATGGAAGCTCTATACTGGGTATACGCGAAACATTGGGCATTACCTCAATATTGGGCTTTATCTTGGCGGCTCGACCTACTTCACCCCCCTAGAAAACTCTGCTAAGCTAGAGTTCGGGGGCAGCGCCTCCCTTATGCTAAAATCCTTCATATCACTCCATCTTTTGTGGGAAGCAAGTCATCGAAATGCTGAGCTTGATCAACTAACAAATGCAACACAACATCAAGTAACCAAAGCACTTTTCTATTCCAAGGATTTGGTAGAGGCCTACATTGCCCTTATCCTTGATCGTATAAAAGGAAACCAGTACATTATTGGCGGCCGAATAAAGCTTCAGAGCGCCTTGTCTCTACGCTTTGATTTGGGATTATCACCTGTAAAGGCTGGTCTAACAATGCTCATCGATAAAAAGAATGTCACGTTCGGACTCTCAGCACAGTTATACAACGGAATACCTATCCAATATGCTGCCATTACCGGCTATGAATACTTCAAATAATGAAAAGGTTAGCATGGTCAATTATATGCACTGGTTGGTTATGGTCTTATCCCTCTACATGTCATGCCCAAGATCCTTCCACTCTTGTTTATGATAGTACTTATCGAGACAACACATCGTTATTTTTATCTGAAACATCCTCTTTTTATGAAGAAAGCTATTCGCCTTCAAAACAAAAAGGCCCAGCCCATATGGCGCGTAGATGGCTGACTAAAAAATGGATAAGCCAAGAGCAATACGACAGCCTATTATCTTATCAAAGAGAGTTTGGTCGAATACACAACCTGCTAGAATTACGCCATGTAAACTCCTTTGATCGAGCCACGTATGAGCGACTTTTTGATGTTCTTGGTCAACAAGTCCTATTCATTAGCTCTCAGGCGGCCTTAGATAACACAGAGCACAAGCTACGCTTGGGTATTGTGGGCGAAAAAAGCGATAGTTTCTTGCTGCGACATTATATCCAATATGGAATTCAAGTAAACGACGTATGGTCAGCTGGAATAAATATAGAACACGATTACAGCGAACGTTTTGTGTTTAGAAAAAAGCAACTAGGTTGGGACTACACCTCATTATATTGGTCGGTTAGGCAACCAAATTTTGCACTTACTCTCGGGGATTATCGAGTAACTTGGGGGTTGGGAAGTGTTTTATCTCGGCACTTTCAGTTGCAATCCCTTTATATTCCAAGTACGTGGGTGGGAATTCAAATGCAAGGTAAACCCCATACGAGCCTCAATGAGGTAAACAAAATGCGAGGAGTATGCCTTGACATCTATAAAAAGAAACTTCAAGGAACCGTACTTTTCGACTATCAACAGGTCGATGGAGAAATCAGGGACTCTTCTCTGTGGATTGATCCAAGTAATCAAGGTCTCCACCAAAGTGAACTCCAGCAATTACGCCGTAAAGCTGTTACACTCACAGCAATTGGATTTGACGTTCGTACAAAGTCAATGCAATTCCAGCCAGGAATAAGTGTGCTCTACAAAAGAGCCTTCCTGTCTCATGTCCATCAATCCCAATTCAATCTGGGCTTTTACAACTCATGGCATCTGCCCAATGGTATAGTACAAGGAGAAATTTCTACCATGGTTGAACCTTCGAACGCTAAATCAATCACATTATTGACAACAATGATTATGGCCCTTTCTCCGAAAACGGATTATACGGCCTCGCTACAATTGCAATCCATTAATAATAACGCACCTAGGATTCCAAGTATGAATGCCATAGATATAACCGAAGGCCTTCAAGTGAGATTGGGACTCAGACATGAGTGGAAAAAGCATTATATGCATGGGGTTGCATCACTTTATTCTCCTATGTACGACAACCCAAACAATGGTCATAAAAGCCAAGTAACGATAGGCGGCCGATATGAGTACAAAAGAAACCGTCAAGAAAACATTTATGTTATGGCACGCTACCGACCATATCTCGATACGGAAACGTCCTCGAATCAGATCTTGATACGACTAAAATGGACAAAACGCTACCATGATGATTTCAGCTTTCACTGTTATCTATCCGCCCAAGCACAGGGTACAAAAGACCATTGGTCCTGGGGCCATATGTGGTATACGGAAGTGCGACATAATCCTTGGAAAATAATTCAACACCGAGCTAGATTAACGCTCTCCACCCATACCGGGCCCGATGCGTTACTAGACTACCCTTACACTATATCCCTACCTTATGGGTTTCCCCAGGCCTTTAGCTTGGGCCAAGTGCAGCTAGTGAATTCACTGACGATTCGATGGCGGCGTGGAATACGAATCGCAATCCTGCAAAACTCTAAGCTTACCAAGGAGGATTCGTTACACAGAGTACACCTTCAGATTGAACTCTCCTTGCCTTAGGATTCAACTATGAGTCTACAGAATTCTACATGGCGAGCTATGCCAAGGTAGGCTAGCATAATTTGACGGTAATTATGAAAGCTTTAACGAATTCTGATCAAAAGAGCTTGGTTTTGATAGTATATTTACTCCATGCAGGACATTAGAAATTTTTGCATTATTGCGCATATTGATCACGGCAAGTCTACTCTTGCTGATCGACTTCTTGATGAGACCAAAGCCGTCAACGATCGAGAGAAACAAAGCCAAATCCTTGATGATATGGATTTGGAACGCGAAAGAGGAATTACGATTAAAAGCCATGCAATACGCATGGAATATGCCCATACAGATGGGGAAATTTATCGTTTTAATCTAATCGACACACCAGGCCACGTGGACTTTTCTTACGAAGTTTCGCGGTCTATTGCTTCATGTGAAGGAGCGCTTCTTCTTGTGGATGCTGCACAAGGCATTCAAGCCCAAACGATCTCTAACCTTTACCTGGCGCTTGAAAATGACTTGGAGATCATTCCCGTCATTAATAAGATTGACATGGATGGCGCTATGATTGAGGAAGTATCTGATCAGATCATTGACCTTATCGGCTGTGACGCAGATGATATAGTCCATGCCAGTGGAAAAACAGGTATTGGTGTTCCTGAGATTTTATCCGCTGTGGTTGCTCGAATTCCAGCGCCGAAAGGCGACCCTGAAGCTCCTCTGCAAGCGATGATTTTTGATTCCGTATTTAATCCATTTCGTGGCGTCATTGCCTATTTCCGAGTATTAAATGGGACAATGAATAAAGGAGATAAAATTCAGTTACTCTCTACTAAAGAAACGTATAACGCAGATGAAATTGGCATTCTGCGACTAAAGCCTGAACCGTGTAAGACCCTTTCTTCTGGAGATGTAGGCTACATCATTACAGGTATAAAACAGTCCAAGGAGATTAAAGTAGGTGATACAATTACCCTTCAAGAGAATCCCACTACGGAAATGGTAAATGGGTTTGAAGATGTAAAACCTATGGTATTTGCTGGGATTTACCCCATGGACTCCGATGATTATGAAGATTTGCGCGATGCTTTGGAAAAGCTTCAGCTTAATGATGCTTCTTTGGTTTATGAACCCGAAACTTCCATTGCCTTAGGATTTGGCTTTCGATGCGGATTTCTAGGACTCCTTCATTTGGAAATCATTCAGGAACGACTAGAACGAGAGTTCGATCAAAGTGTAATTACCACAACACCTCAGGTAACCTATCTAGCTTACACTAAGGCGGGCGACGAGATCATCATTAATAATCCTGCGGATTTACCCGACCCTTCATTTCTTGAGCGTATCGAGGAACCCTACATACGCGCTCAAATCATTACGAAGGAGGAATATGTCGGATCGATGATGGGGCTTTGCATTGAAAATCGAGGCTTTCTCAAAAATCAGGTCTATCTCTCCATCGATCGCGTTGAATTGACTTTTGAAATGCCAATGTCGGAAATCGTTTTTGAATTTTATGACAAGCTAAAGTCAATTTCTAAAGGTTACGCCTCCTTTGATTATCATATCATTGGTTACCAACCCGGCGACCTGGTTAAACTCGACATTAAACTCAATGGTGATAACGTAGATGCCTTTACTGCTATGATTCACCGGGACAAGGCCTACTATTTTGGAAGAAGGTTGTGCGAGAAACTCAAGGAACTCATTCCAAGACAACAATTTATGATTGCCATTCAAGCCGCTATTGGTCAAAAAGTTATTGCACGAGAAACGCTTTCTGCACTTCGTAAAGACGTTACGGCAAAATGCTATGGTGGAGATATTACCCGTAAGCGTAAGCTTCTTGAAAAACAGAAAAAGGGTAAGAAAAAAATGCGCCAATTCGGCAAAGTAGAGGTCCCACAGCAAGCCTTCCTTGCCGTACTTAAACTCAACGATTAATGCCGGCTCTGCCGTTAAACCATAAAGTATTAGGCTCAGGAGAACCCTTTATTATTTTACATGGTCTCTTCGGTTCATTGGACAATTGGCAGACCTTAGGTAGAAAATGGAGTGTAGATCGACAAGTTGTTCTTGTTGACCAAAGAAATCACGGAAAGTCTCCCCATGCTGATGATTTTGGCTATGAAGAAATGGCAGAAGACGTGCTACACTTGATGGATAGTTTGTCTTTTGAAACTATAGATCTTATGGGACATTCCATGGGCGGGAAAACTGCAATGTATCTCGCACTGACAAGGCCAGAACGCATCCGAAATTTAATCATTGCCGATGTCGCCCCTGTAACCTATGAAGGAGGACATACCAAAATTTTTAATGCCCTTCAATCGATTGACTTCACTTTAATCGATCGTCGCGAAGAAATCGATGAACAGCTATCCCACGACATACCAGACACCTCGGTGCGACAATTTTTAATGAAAGGCGTCACACGAGACGAGACCAAAGAATTGACCTGGAAGTTTAATGTTGATGTCTTATGGGAACACTACAATAAAATTTTAACGTTTCCCGAAGCGCTAAAACCCTATAGACAAAGTGCCACCTATATTCGAGGAGGTAAGTCGAATTACCTTACTGAAGATCACTGGAAAAGCACTAAAATGATTTTTCCAAAAGCCAAACTGCGCACTATAGACTCGGCAGGACACTGGCTACATGCCGAGCAACCTAAAGACTTTTTTGATATAGTAACTAAGGCCCTAGCATAGAAATTACAAGTCGCCAGAAAACAACAAGGCCTCCCAAAGGGGAGGCCTTGTTTAACCGTTCAATCTTCTAGAATGATTCTCGAGAACGATTCTATTGAATCTGAATTCTGCTATGCATTAGTTGACCTGATTCTAACCACTGAATCAAATATATTCCCGGAGCAATATAGGATAAATCAGTAGTGAAAGAATTGACCTCTTTATCCATTGACCACACACGACGACCAGACATATCAGTAAGTACAAAACTTGAAACTGGATTCGTAGATTCCACTTGAATTAACCCTGAGGTTGGATTCGGATAAATTGCAAGAGTACTTGTCAAGCCACTAATGGAGGTAACTTCATTTTTAATCAAGTTCTCCACCGTATTGGTGGTAATCGCTGGATTAAAATCAAAGAAAATATCAGCTGTATTTGAAATGATGGTATTCTCCGGCACATCATCAACTTGCGAAAGCGTAAAGGATACAAATCCTTGACTGAACTCCTCGCTAACTGACTGAGGTACTAGATTGATATTATCAAAGATAAAGGCCAACTCACCCGGTACTTCCTGAGAAACAACAAAGGAGTGACTTGCCGACACATTACGCAACGTCTGAAGATCAAGATTAGCATCAATCACATCTCTAATTACAACCCTGTAGGCCGGTCCATTTCCTTCATTTTGAAATCGAATGGTGTAATGATGATCTTTTTCATCTGTCGACATCTGACCTGCTGGATAAACTGCCTTATCGTTAGGATCCCAAGAAGAAGTAATCGAATCGTTAAGTGATGCAATGTTGTTACTCGGTGTAGCATCCCCTGCTACAGGAGTAATGTTTACATTCTGTACCACCGGCATACCAGGCATTAATCCCGTATTGATCGGCGTATTGAAGTCCACATAAATCGTACGACACTGATAGGGTGTAAGATTTACAAAATCCCAAGTAAGCAATTGACTTGCTGTATTGGATGAAGTTGGCATTGGATAGGTATTGAAATAATATCCTGCCGCAGTATTGCCCGATGGAGCCCATTCTAATTGGCTGTCATAGGTAAGCTCAACAGTACCAGACATGGGTAGCAATCCGTCGTTACAATATTGGATATAATTGTAATAAGGGAAGCCTGGAGTCGCCGTTGAAAACGCCGAGATACTAACCGATAGATCTTGAACGGTAGATGAATCCATCTGATAGCCAAAGTCTAGCTGTGATGCACCGGCAACAGCAGATAGTGAGATATTTGATAGGAAGGAAGATCCACATGTTGGACTGTAGTAGTTATTATAATGCCATGTCGATTCTACATCATAGGTATCCTCAGGGACACGGATACTGTAAAAACCTGCAGCATCGGTGTATGCCCAATATGTGTTACCACTTGTCGTTGACGTAAGCTGAATCGGTATGTTGGCCAATCCCGCATCATTTCCATCTTGAACACAATTCGCATTGTCATCAAGAAATACCGATCCAAACAATTCTACGCAGTCATTGGAATCAGGAACAATTGTAGAATAGGAGGCAGAACATCCAAAGGCATCAGTTACTGTTACTGATATTAACCCAGGTGCAGGACCCCATACATAAGAGGTCGTATCGCCTGAACTCCATTGATACGTGAAGGGTGGAAGGCCTGAAGACTGCAGGAAAATTCCATTTAATGAATCAATGCCACAGGCATCAAAATACTCTGAGGCATAAACTACCACAGAATCTGCTACAGAAACCGTAAAGTCCACGACTACGTTACAACCATTCGCATCCATCACCTCAGCACTGTAAGTGCCGGCTGGTAAACTATCGATTATAAAGTAACTGCTGCTCACCGCCATCGCTGGGCCTACATTAAGGCTGTAGCTGTAAGGCGGCGTTCCACCATAGACATTAATTCCTGCACCTCCATCAGCCCCATTACCAGCACATGATACATCGAAGGTCGTTTCTAAAAAGCTATACAAAAAGGTACCTAAAGAGTCTAAAAGAAGGGATTCATAAGCATAAGATGCGCATCCCGAAGGATCGGATACCTCGTAATAGATGTACAACATGTTTGCTGTATTCACGCCATTCACATCATAGGTAAAGGATGTATTTTCCGATGAGCTAGAATGCAGGATATTCTGAAATCCATCATACACCGTCCAAGAATATACACTACCGCCATTTGATGTGTTGTTTAAATCTATAATGACCGAATCACATCCTACTAGATTTAAGGTACTTGAAAAGGAAGCTTGAATCGTCGATCCACTCGCAAGAGTTGAGTCAATGGCAACTGTCAAGGAGGTTGAATCATTGCACAAGCCATCATGAACGAATAGTAAGATATCGACTACACCCATATCGGCAGGAACCAAAACGGTTGGATTCGGCATAGTAGCTGAACCTTGTATAACAGCATTGGTCCCATTCCAGCCGTAAACGTAGTATTCATAACTGTAGGACTGGGAGTTAATCGATGTGATGTCAAAGGTCAACTCCACACTATCGCATGAATTCGACGCAGATTGGCTTACCGAAAACTGTGGGTCAAGTGCTTGCCCCTGAGAGACCACAGTATAGGCTTGACTCGAGCTATCAGTTACAACGCCGTTCGGTGTGTAGGTATATAATGTCACTTGAAAGACCCCATCAAAAGGAAAGGTATAAGGCACTACAGGAGCAAAACCGTTAGACACAAAACTAAGTGAATCCACAATCCAACTTCCGCCCGCGCTTCCGCTCATGTCTTCAATTATATAAGTGCCGTTAATTCCAAATGTCTGAAAGGAATCTATAAATGCAAATTCTACGGAAGCATTTCCACAGCCACCGCCAGGGTTTTGTGAGGTTGGCAGAATGATAAAGTCAGCCATACTCTGCGCTAAGACAAGACTCGAGCTCGACATAAGTAATAAAAAAAGAAGTTTTCGTAAATGATTCATATTAATGATTAAAGGGTTAAAGATTCGATTTTTTGATAGATGTTTTAGGTTAAGAAGGTTCTAGTGAAAACATATTTTTGATTCGATAATCGATCCAAACATTCTAGACTTACACGGTACCAACCCGATAAGGGCAATTGATAACTCATTGTTTTGCGCTTACCCGCGCTTACTTGCGCAATATGTACAAAGGAATTATGATGTACGACTCGTTCAATAATCCATGTCAGTTTCCCTTCGGCCGCATTGAGAGCAACAAAGTCAAAGCTCCTGAAACCAGCTTTTACATTGCCTGCCAGTGCCATAAAGCTTGGCCCAGCGTTAAGAGAGAATGGTGCGTTCTGCCCTTGGGCTTTACCTGAATGATTGTTTCGTTTTCGCATATCCATGGGTTTTAGTGACTTTATAAACTTATATCTATTGTTGTATCTGCAATAATACAATGTGATTTATTTGTTAATAAATTTTGGCATTTTAACATGCAATATATTTTTTATAAAACATTGGTTTATAATAGTTTAGGTATTTAATATTTTATATAATTTGTTAATCATGTTGCAATGAACTTTGTGATCTTGATTGTCGTAAGACCTAATACATTGACAACCTCTAATGTCAAACGATACGATCCTGGAATGGGAAAGCGATAATGAAGTGCTTTTCGACGACCGCTTTTTATTCTATTCATGACAACGAATTGCCCCGAATTATCTTGATGCTCAATAGTCCATATAAGCTGACCTGAAGCAGCCACGTTAAGTGCCACGAAGTCATAGTTTTGAAAATCACCAGTAACATTTCCAGCAACAAGCATAAGACTTACATTACTTAGAGTTAAGAGGAACTTTTCCGCTTGACCGTATCCTGAACGTTTTGTTGTCATTCTCATATCCCTATTGTTATTGTTTCTACGCTTTTACAACAGCTAACGTATAAGAAAATTGCAAGGATTTACATTACGCATATACCCCATTGTTAGGGGATATCATTTTGTGAGATATAAAAAAGGAATATTTTTATGTTGTCAAATCATTTATATAGATGAATGTCAGCATATTAAATCTCATAAATAGTGTTACAAAAAATACCATTTGTTAATCAATAAATTCATTTTTTAACCTGTTTCAACCACATTTTTTTGTTATCCAGCTCTTCTTGAAAAGAAAATAAGAAATTTGAGGTGTGAAAAATCTCATAGACACCCACTGCCACTTGTACGATAAATCCTTTGATGAAGATCGCCCGCTTGCATCAAAAAGAGCCCAAGAGAATGGCCTAATTAATATCCTTATGCCCAATATTGATGTAGCATCCTTGCCAAGAATGCTCGAGCTATATCAAAGTGACCCTAGCTTCTTTAGGCCAATGCTCGGCCTACATCCATGCTCTGTAGCTGAAAACTACAAAGAGGAATTATCCCTTCTTAAGTCAAGTTTAGAAGATGCAGCGTTCATTGCCATAGGAGAAATAGGCATTGACAAATATTGGTCGCTTGACTACCTTATCCAGCAAATTGATGCTTTTGAGCATCAAATCGATTGGGCAATACAACTCGACCTTCCAATTGTCATCCATTGCCGCGATGCCTACCCAGAAATCCTTGATATTCTCGAGCAAAAGAAGCACCCAGGTCTTCAGGGGGTTCTTCATTGCTTTACAGGTAGTCAATCGGATGCCGAAAGATTGATTGATATGGGATTTTACTTAGGACTTGGAGGCGTATTGACCTTTAAAAATGGAGGGCTGGCCGAATGGATACAATCAATCCCTCTAGATCGTATTCTCTTAGAAACCGATGCACCCTATCTAGCGCCCACTCCTTATCGAGGAAAACGAAACGAACCATCGTACTTAGTCCAAGTTGCTCAAAAACTTGCTGATATTCATGAGTCCCCCCTAGAAACAATAGCAGTGAAAACCACTGAAAACGCTGTAAAACTTTTTAACCTGTAAGGCATTGCCGTCTTATCTTTCCATTTTAGTCCAAATAGAAATATAGTCTGCATTGCAATCTATGGGAACGCGCATCAATAAACACCTCAGTGAAATAGGCTACTGCTCTCGCCGGGCAGCCGACAAACTTCTAGAGGAAGGCAGAATTACCATTAATGGAAAGAAGCCCCCTCTTGGTGAAAAAGTAGAGGAGGGCGATATCGTAGCAGTCAATGGTCGAGTGATTAGCAAGCGAAGTGCGAAACATGTCTACATTGCGCTCAATAAACCAAGAGGCATTGTCTGCACAACCGACCGACGGGTTGAAAAAGATAACATTATTGATTTCATAGGTCATCCCCAGCGCATTTTCCCAATTGGGCGTTTGGATAAACCGTCCGAAGGGCTCATCCTTTTGACAAGCGATGGAGATATCGTCAACAAGATTTTGAGGGCTCGCAACAATCACGAAAAGGAATACCTTGTCCAAGTCAACAAACCGATCACAAAGGACTTTCTGCGACGGATGAGCAACGGACTTCCGATACTTGAAACAGTAACTAGGAAATGTGTTGTAGAACAAGAAGGTCCGGCTACTTTCAGAATTATCCTAACCCAAGGCTTGAATCGACAGATTCGCCGTATGTGCGAGTATTTAGACTATCGCGTCAAAAGGCTCAAAAGGATTCGCATCATGAACATCGAACTGGACTTACCCGTGGGTAAGTGGCGTGACCTATCCAAGCGAGAACTTCAGGAACTCAACCGGCTTTGCTCAGGAAGCCGGAAAACAATGTAACTATGTTACTCGATTAACTGATTTCGAATTTTATACACATAGATTTGTGTATTTACAGCTTCCTTATTGTAGTCAAAACACCTTCATTAATAAACACTTACAACTAGTCTGCCAAGAAATTGATTTAGACCAGCCCCATTTTATTAAAAAGACATCTGCTCTTTCACATTACCTTGAAATCAAAACCAAAACAATTCAAATGAAAAATTTCAAAACCCTTTTGATTGTGTCATTGATTATCGATGTCTTGCAATTCGCGCCCTTAATTCTTTTTAAAATGGGCGGTGAGATGAAAACCATGATGATAGAAGACATGGGAATCACGGGATTAGCAGGCAATGCAGTAGCCATGAATATAATAGATACCATGATGACGGTCTTTGGCTTTATTGGCATAGGGATAATATGCTCCATAGTATATGCTCTTCGCTTAAAGAGTGAAGAATCGCTTAAAACAGCAACCTTTCTTCTTTTTATCACACACCTTTTTTGGACATTACCCGATGTAGTCCAACTCACTATGGGTGGTTCTTTCCATCCACCAATTCCTGTTATGATTATGTCCTTTGTTGGCATTGGAATCTTATTCTATGCATCACAAAAAGGAGAAGTTGTATCAACCAAATAAAACAATAACTATGAAAACAAAAACTACCCTCACCATTTTAGGTTCCTTCTTTTTGCTCGAAGGACTTGGATTTTTTATCGGAGCTGAGTTTATCACGAAAGATGCCTTTTCAGGCTTTGGTGATCTCTCAAGAACAGCTATTGAAGTTGGCACCATTTTACACCAGGCCATGGCAAGCATACTATTTGGCCTAGGTATTTTAACAATAGCATGTAGAACTATATCAGGGAAGGATGCCATTAACTTTTTGCAAGGAATGATTGCATTAAACACAACGGTTCTTGCTGTTGCGCTCTATTCATCGGCAACCACCAAAGCCCAAGCACCGATTCCAGTCATTGTTTTGTTTGTGACCTTCCTTGTCCTTCTTTTTCTTTCTGTGAGAACAGAGCGCGCTCAAGCGTAATCACACATATTATATATCAAAAGGGAATCACCTGGGTGGCTCCCTTTTACAGTTTACAGAAAGTAAATACCACGGCATCATAAAGGGACGGGGATTATTCCCATGACACCCTCAGCTTCTTTATCGTGATACTCAATATCCCGACGAGTTATCATTACGTGCGAGACAAATCGAGTTGCGGAGAGACGGGGATTCGAAC
>DLYY01000079.1:0-11421 GCA_003447535.1 Bacteroidota bacterium
TTATCTCTCAGAGATAGACCATACCATTGATCCAAGCACCATTGTGGTCAATGTTCAAGGAGATGAGCCCCTCTTGAACCCTGCAAACATTCAACGATTAGTCGAAAGCTTTTCTGAAAAGAATACTCGCATTGCCTCCTTGTATGGCAAAGTGGTATCACCTAATCAATATACCATGTCCCAACGGGTCAAGGTCAATGTAAGCCACGGTCTGGCAACCACCTTTGAGCGCATCGTCAAGCCTTCTGATAAACAATGGCATAAACACATAGGCATTTATGCCTTTCGATGGAAGACGCTCAAGGAATTAATGAAATTAGCCCCAAGCCAGCGTGAAATCTCTTTATCCCTTGAACAACTTCGCTGGATGGATCACGGTTATTCTATAAAGATGGTCGAAGGCTTTTCAAATGGCATTGGCATCGATACGGCAACAGACATTCTCGAAGCACGAAATTTCCTAAATTCATAGTATGGCCGTATCGGAAAATGTACCAATTGTATTCCTTAAAGGGGCAAAAATCTATCAAGGAGAAAATTTGATTTTACATCAAGTGGATTTTCACATCGATCGCGGTGAGTTTGTCTATCTAATTGGTAAAACCGGGACAGGGAAATCTTCCTTGATGAAGACGCTCTATGGAGATCTGCCTCTGACTACCGGCCAAGGCATGGTGAACTCATTTAGCTTACCCAAGCTCAAGAAAAAAGAAATTCCCTTTCTGCGAAGATCACTAGGAATTATCTTCCAAGACTTCCAACTTTTAACCGACCGCAGTGTCGAAGACAATTTACTCTTTATTCTCTTTGCAACGGAATGGAGTGATAAGGTAGCCATGAAAGAGAGAATTCATGAGGTTCTCAGTGAGGTGGGACTTCTTGGTAAAGAGTATAAGAGACCTTTTGAGTTATCAGGTGGTGAACAACAGCGTTTGGTTCTAGCGCGCGCCATGCTTAACAGACCTGAGTTAATTATTGCCGACGAACCCACAGGAAATCTGGATCCAGATACGTCACACGAAATCATGGAACTCCTGTTTGAAATCAATAAAAACGATAAAACCGCCTTTCTTATGGCAACCCATGATTACACGCTCATCGAACGATTTCCTGCACGTGTAGTACAATGCGCTGATGAAACCATAAGCGAGAACCTTGACCTGTAGTGCTCTAATCTAGACTATGACAGCACAAGGTTTATCCATTTTGATACCGCAGTACAATCAAGAAGTTACTGCTCTTCTTGACCTACTTGAGGCATCAATTCCAAACCAAATTACCTATGAAGTTATCGTAGCGAATGATAATGATCAGGTCTCCTATCCCATCACCAAAGAATGGTTGAATACAAGAGGTTTTCGCTTCATTCAGAATTCAAAAAATATAGGACGTGCAAAAAATAGAAATCAGCTAGCCGATGCAAGTCAATATGATTTACTTTTGTTTATGGATGAAGATATGATGCCCAAAAAATCATCGTTGATTAAGCGTTATTATCACGCACTTCAAAACAACGACGTGGTCGTTGGAGGTCATGTCTACAAAGAAAAAAGTCCCAACTCCTCATATCTTCTGCATTGGCGCTATGGCAGTACCGTCGAAGCGAAAGCGAGCTCAAAAAATGAGAATAACATCTTCTCCTCTGCTGTCTTTTCGATTAAAAAGTCCTGTTTTAACTCCATAAAGTTTAATGAGTCAATTGTAGATTACGGTCATGAGGATTCGTTGTTTGGTGCTTCGCTTGATCAACACAACTATAAGATTCAGTTTATCGATGAACCTTGCTATCACCTTGGACTCTATACCAATTGTGATTTTGTAGAGCGAAGTGTTACCGCGATTTACACCCTTTATCATATCGAGCAAAGTATAAACCACCCAGCAAGCCATGCACTTACGAGACTTCAAGAATATTACACCACGAAAAAAAGGAATGGATTTGGACGGCTTCAGTTGGGCTTTATCCAATCAATGCAACCCTTTTGGAAATGGATGGCCATTCAATGGTCTTCGGTAGCTGCATTACAGCTCTATAAGCTGAGTTGTTACTGCAAAATAAAAAAGGAAGAGTAGATCCTAAGCCTCTACAGGCATTGGTCGAGTGTTCATATTAACAGGTAGCACTTTTGACACACCAGGCTCGGCCATGGTGACTCCATACATCACATTGACATTTACCATCGTTTGCTTGTTATGCGTTACCAGAATGAATTGAGTTTCCTTGCTGTAATGGCGAATCAAGGAGTTAAACTTTTGAATATTGCGATCATCTAACGGAGCATCCACCTCATCAAAAATGCAGAACGGCGCCGGCTTTAAACGATACATAGAAAATAGTAAAGCGGTTGCAGTCAATGTCTTTTCACCTCCTGATAGCTGATCAATAACTACTGGCTTTTTGCCTTTAGGCTTAGCCTTAATAGTGATTTTAGATTCCAAAGGATCCTCAGGATTTTCTAAAACGAGATCACACTTATCTCCTGGTTCAAAAAGTGTTTGAAAGGTCTCAATAAAATACTGGCGTATCTCCACAAAGGCCTCATTAAATCGCATGGTCGCCTCTTTCTCAATAGCTTCTATAGTCTGCGTTAGATCCTCCCGTGCAGCCAACATATCATCTCGTTGCTGAATGATAAAGGAATACCGTCCTTCCATAGCCTCATACGCTTCAACAGCCATAGGATTGACATCGCCGAACTTTTGAATTCGTTGGGCCAATGATTCCTCCTGGGCTATCAGATTTTGACGAAGTTCTTGGCTGAAGTCCTTGGACTCTGTATGATCATGAGTTGCATGAACTTCGATTTTCAACGGTTCAGACCACTTGGCTTCATAGGCCACTGCCAAACTATCTTGCTGGCCAATCAAAGCTTCCTTTTTTAACGAGTTACTATCTAGCTCTGCGTCGAGCTGCAATCGTATTCGTTCTGCTTTTCTCAAGTCTTCCTCTAGACCAAGCACAGCATCGCGTTGAGCATAAAAAGCGCTCTCTTCCTCGCTGAGACCAGCATTGGCCTCTGTATATTGTTTTACCGCCTTTTGTAAAGCATCTTCTTGGGTAGACAGGTCCTTTTCAATCGTATCTACTTCGAGCTGAAGCTGTGTGCTCCTCTCCTTTCGTGTATCAATTCTAGCTTGGCGCTGCTCGGTAAATTTTTTTCTTAAGGTTAACTCACCTTGAATACGATCACATTCTGACTGCATCGTCAACAGACTTTGTTGAGCAGCAAAATAGGCCTCACGGCTTTGTCCTACTCTTTGCTCAGCTTGCGATACTTTTTCTTGAAGTTTAGTTACTTTTTCATCAGGGCTTCCTGTCGTTTTTAGGCTGTCAAGATGGGCTAAGAGTTCTTTTTCTTGTTTGGCAAGGTCGCTTAAAATTTTAGATATTTCCGTCTTACGATCAGCATCAGCTTGCGATACCCTTTGAATCTGTTCAAGCTCCAAGGTTCCTTTTAATTTGCCCTGAGCAAGCTCTTGTGCACGAGATCGATATTCATCAAGATCCAATTCCAATCTACTAAGAAGGATTTTACCGTGTTGAATTTTTAACTCTTCAAGATGCTCTTCTAATTCCTGGATTCGTTTTTTTCCTTTCTTGACCTCCTTTTCAAGTTTTTCTATCTGTTGCTTACGACCTGTTCTTTTGCCTTCGAATAATCCGATCGATCCTCCTTGAATCACGGAATGCATGGCCGACCACTTACCATCCTGGCTAATTAAGTTAAATTTTGAGTACTTCTTGAGCAATGCAGGAACATCAGCTTGGTCTTCTGTTCGAATGAAATAGGTCTTATCCAATAACCATGCAATAACATTCTTATACGTCGAATCGACTCGCACAACATCAGTAGCAGCAATAAGATTAGGGTCTAGTATAGGAGTACTGGATTTAAACGCCTTGATTTGATCCATTACAATAAACTGCGCCCTACCCTTGGAGCTTTTCGACAAAATCGAGACCGCCTCCCAAGCTTCTGCTTCGTTACGCACAATGTAATGATTGAGGTAAGCACTTAATGCTTGCTCAACGGCAATTCGATAGTCTTTTTCGACCTCTAAAACGTCAGAAACCAAGGGGATATCACTCCCCCAATTCGCACTTTTTGTGAGGTATTTTATCGATTCTGGGTAGCCCTCTAAGTTCTGCACCATGGATTTGAGTAACTGTACTTCATTTTGCGATCGATCAAAGGCTCGACTTGCCTGAGATAGTCTCAATTCTCCATGTTGTGTGGCCGTTTGGTTATCTTCCAATTGCTTGGTTAAACTAGCCTCTTTCGACTCCTCCTTTCCCAATAGTTTACCGTTGAATTCAATAGACCTTTCTAGATCATCCAATGTGGTTTTCAACTCCTGCTCACGAAGCGATCGCTCAGCGTGATTTGTTGAGATTAAGTCCGCTTCCTTTTCAAAATCTTCCCGCCGAACTTTCGTCAATTGAAGATCCTGTTCCGCCTTACTTAAGGAGTTAACATATTCCACCGCGCGCTGCTGCGCCAATGCAGCTTCCTGCTTTATGGAAAGCATATTGGATTCCTCCTTCTTAAATGCTTCTGATGTTGTATCAACAATTAGGGTCTGGGCTTTTGCATCTGCTGTTTTTACCTCAAGTGTTCTCCCTAATTCGTGGGCATCCCTCTTGGACTGTTCCATTTCGAGCTGATCAGATTCGATGGACTGATTGGCCTGACGCCACTGAGTTTGGCGATTAGTTAATCGTTCTTTTAGGATTTCTCGGTTCTTTTCAATTTCCTTTACCTGCTCCTGTAAAACGTTTGCAGAAGATTGCTTGTCTTTTAATGCATTGGATGCCTTATCTAAGGATAAATTCTCTAACTCAATGCTCATTTTGAGTTTAGCCATGGATGCCAAAGCCGCACTAGATGCTTCGAGCTTTGAGGCCCGCTCCGTAGCAAAGGCATCAATCGATTGTTGGATTAAAAACCACTCAACTTGGTGTCGTTCCGCAGAAACCTCCTGATATGAAGCCTTCCACTTTCGGTATTTTTTTGCTCGCCGAGCCTGCTGCTCAAGGATCTTCATATTGGACTCAATCTCTAGCAAGATATCCTCGATACGCTCTAAATCTTGTGCCGTTCCTTTTAACTTATTATTCGCCTCCTTTCGACGCATTCTAAAGTGCTGCACTCCGGCGGCTTGTTCGATCAACGCTCGACGCGCATTGTTTCGGTCCTGCAATAGGTCATCTACCATGCCCAACTCAATTATAGCATACAAATCATTGGATATTCCACTGCCACGCAACAAATCATGAATATCTTTTAAACGACAAGTTGTACCGTTAATTTGATAGGTACTCTCACCACTCCGGTAAAGGCGTCGACTAATTGCTACTTCATTAAACTGAAGAGGAAGAATATTTTTGGTATTGCTAAAGACAATGGTAACCTCCGCAAGTCCTGATGCCTTGCGTGTTTTTGAACCACTAAATATTAAGGAGGCCATTCGATCGAGTCGCAGATTAGCTATGCGCTGCTCTCCCAACACCCAACGTATCGCATCGACCACATTTGATTTTCCACAACCATTAGGCCCTACAATAGCGGTAACCCCTTCATTCACATGAACGATGGTTTTGTCAGCAAAGCTTTTAAATCCTTTTATTTCGAGTCTGTCGAGTCGCATTGGCTATCGATTTCCTTTTAGAAAGGATTATGAATATCGGTATAAAATGATAATCGAAAGAATTGTATTTTCAACGTATGGATAACTGGTTATACTATATTATAGTTGCAGGTTTTTTTGCCATAAGTCAAGTCATAGAAAAGCGACGTAAACAGGCGAATAAAGATGGCCAACCCATGGCACCGCCACAGCAAACCGACACTAGTAGACCGAATAAAAATCGTCGAAGAAACAGGCCAAATAAATCACCCGATTCATTAGATGAAGTATTGGCTGAAATGCTCGGGATACCTAAGCAAGTCAAACCTGTTAAACAACCGCCTACAAAAAACCCTAAATCAAGTAGTAAGCCAAGACCTGCAAGTCAACAGCGTATACCGACTACTCCACCCGAACCAAGGGCGCCAATAGCAGAAAGTAGAGAAAAATTAAAGGCCCAGTCTCAGCCTGTAAAACAACAGGATACCTCAACATATGGCAGCTATGACAGACCTAAATCCGTAGGGGAGGAACGAGATACGGAAAGTACTCAAAGAAGACCAACGCAGAAAAGACGTGTTAATCTTCGCCAGGCTGTGATATATCAGACGATTCTTGAACGGAAGTATTCCTAGAAGCGGCATCCATATTTAGTTCTCCATTTGATATCTCTGTTGACACTGACTCAGTGGATTTAGTCTCCTTTGATGGCTTCTTTGTGTCATCAGGCCCTTCACCTATGTTCTTTGGAGCCACTTTTCCACTTGAGGACGGCTCATTTCTTGCCATCTGTTTTTTTAGCTTGCTCAAGGTTTTCTCAATATCTGCTTTCTTCTTAGCGATTTCAGCGATCTCCACCTCTAACATCCGAAGCTTGGTTTCGTGCAGCTTCATTTGAAAGACTTGATCGGTTTTTTCCATGGCCCCACGGTGATACTTTGCGTTGCGTTGCACCCGCTCAAGAGCTTTAGTAACACCTCCTACAATACGATTTAAATCATCAATGCGCTTGGAGTTGCGCGCCATATCCTCATCACGACGAGAATTTTTCACCTTGTCAAAGGCAGCATCTAATGTTGCTTTAAGCTCATTGCGGTCAGATTTCGTAAGCTTTTCATGTTTCCATAACTCATGAATAGCTTTTAACTCGTTAAATAGCACATTACGCTGTGTTTTCCCTTCCTCGATTTTTGCTGTAATCTCCTCGATTTTTGCTAAGACAATCTTTTTACCTTCAACAGAAGCAATCTCAAGTTTGCGCTTATCTTCTTTGCGAAGAGCTTTTAACACATCGAACATGACATCAACGCGGGCCTTAAACTCATCGGTGATTGAGCGAGGTAAATGGTTTTCTTTGGCAAAAGCAAAAAATTTATCCCAAAATGCCTTACAGGATTCGAAGTGCTTGCGATCAAAAGAACCCATTTGAGCCAAGGTGGATTCTAAGTGCTCCACTTCTTGATTATAGACAGAAAGCAAGCGCTCTCTAACTAAAAGTGTTGCCCAATTCAGCTCGATTTGTCGAACCTTTCCAACATCTCGTGTTTTCCAGTGCTCAGGCAAGAGTTGCTCGTGCTGACTGTCACGTAAGACTTCCTCAAAAGGAGTTGGCAATTCTACCGTTGGGTCAAGGTTAATCCATCGATCGAGTGTATCTTCGAGGAGATCTTCATAATCGTAGGCAAATAAGTTTATCTTAAGGTCCTTGGCGAGAAACTCCACGGCAACACGGGAATTCTCTTTGTTCGGAAGATCACATTGGATTTGATAACGCAGATTCATAGGAAAAGGTCAACTTGCTAAATATCGCGACATTATGAGTTTTGAATATTTTTCAAAGTTAACGAAAACACCTGCTATAGATGCAATACCCGGATGTCAAAGTCACGAAGAATTTGTGCGACCCTATCGGAATCAGTTAAAAACAAGTCGTAAAACCTATATATCTAGTGCCGTCATGATTTTGCTCTACAATCTTGAGGGCAAGGCAGTTATCCCATGCATCAAGCGAAGTAAACGCCCTGGGGACAAACACAGCGGACAAATCGGCTTACCAGGAGGTCGAAAAGATTTTAACGACAAAGACTTATGGCATACCGCTATCCGAGAGTGTCAAGAAGAAGTAGGACTCAATCATATTCCTCAATACATCACCGAACTGTCCCCTGTGCAGATTCCCGTGAGTGGCTATGAAATTCATCCTTATATAGCAATAAGTCAGCAAAATATACCGTGGAAGATTGATCCCAATGAAGTCGAAACCTTACGATTTATCGATGTAAGGGATTTGTTAAAGGCCTCCATTCAACAACACCCTGTCGAAGTTGAGTATTTAAGTCATAATATAGAAGTACCGGCTTTTTCTATCGATGACATGGTGATTTGGGGGGCTACGGCAATGATTCTTGCGGAGTTTAGGGATTGGGTTGTTCTTCAGGAAAGGGCAATAGGTACGGCATAGGCCCACCACATCCCGCCTCCCTTCGGGGAAGATCTTATTTAGATTTCAGATTGTCAAGATAGAATGAGTAAGTGGTCCTCCTGCCCTAGAATTTGACGACTTAGCTCTAGTCGAAAGCGACTCTAACACCTAAGAATCCTCGAATACCTTGATTCGGCGCAAAAACATATGAAGGATCAAAAGTCAATGCATTGGGATTATCAGCAGTAGGAATGGCCTGACCGTTACCATCAAACTGAACTTGTCGATCAAAGGGATCAAAAGAACGTGCAATGCTATTGGCAGGCGGTCGGTAGTTGAGTAGATTCTTTACGCCACCATAGATTTCCCAACGATTTCCAAACCCTTTGGTCAATTGAATGTTCTGCAAACTCCACCACGGAGAATACTCAGGCCGATCATCTATGTCACCGAGAAGAGGTAGTCGCATTGGGCCATAGAGCGTGCCTGTATAATCAAGCGAAAGATCAGCGCGTGACCATTCGTAGCTCAAACGCCATATCCCTTGAAACTGCTCCGTAAGTATTTGTCGTGTGCGAAGCCCGTTCTCATAGGTCGATACATCCATCAACGTTCCGCCAATTCTAGCGCTGAAACCTGATTCTGTAGTAAGATCTACATTACATGACATACCCTTAGATAGCGCATAGCCTTCCAGATTATCATAGATGATTTTATTAGGGTCGGTATCGTAGTCTGGAAGTATCTGATTATTGAAATGCGTGAAAAATCCTGTAAAATCAAAGCTTAAAAAGTATCCCTTGCTAGAATAAATGCGTTCCACCAAATTGATGTTTACATTCCATGAAGTTTCAGGTTGTAGCTCCGAAGCAAACTCAACCGTCCTTGCTCCAGTAAGCGCAGCATGATCTTCGGTAAATACATTGGCTACGCGATACCCATTACCTGCACTGAGGCGAATGACGTGCTTTCGATTTCCAGAAAGCCACTTATAGTTTATTCGAGGACTTAGAATGCTCCCATGCACTGAGTTGTAATCATATCGAAGCCCAAGCAATAAGGAATGTTGAGGATTTATATTCAGCTCATTTTGAACAAACAGACCGGGTAAATGAATCGTAGACGGTTGATTGCCCGCTGTAGTCTGGGTAGCTGTGGTATTATCATCGAAATGCGTCATACGGTAGGTGAAGCCTGCAAGCAACTCATTACCCGTAAGCCTTTTACGCCAGGTCAATTGGCCAAAGGCTACGGACTGGTCAGCCAGATAAACCGTATTACCATAGACTGAGTTCTGGTGGTGACCATTCGCACTAATTTGAAGCCTTATCTCTTCGCGTAAAGGAAGTTGGTAAACGCCGAGCGCCTCCCAACGGCTTGTATAGATACTCTCTCCATACAACACATCACCTCCCCGGAAACTTTTGTTCCAATCCATTTCACCACCCCAACGGTCTTCATACACGTAACGTCCTGCAAGAGAAAACTCCCTGCCTTTCGGTCGTTTAAAGCGGAACTTTTGAAAAATCGATACACGTTGTTGAAGACTTATGTCGGTAAACCCGTCACCATTTTTATCCAAAGGCAATTGATAGTTAAAGTAGTTAAGACCTAACAGCGCATTCACCTTCTCCCCTAAGGCAAAGCGTCCTCCAAGATCCATATTAACCTCTGACCAACTCGTAGTAAATACATCCGCACTAAACCGATTCGCTTGTAATGGGTTTTTTGTAATGATATTTATCAAACCTCCTACCGCTTCTGAGCCATATAAAGTTGACGCCGGGCCCTTGACGACTTCGATACGATCTACTAAGGACTGCGGGATTCCTGTCAAACCATAGACAGTAGATAGACCGCTCACTATGGGCATTCCGTCAATTAACACCATGGTGTAAGGCCCTTCCAAACCATTAATATGAATATCTCCTGTATTGCACACATTACAGTTAAGCTGAGGACGCACTCCATTGACATTTTGCAATGATTCATAAAGGGATGGCGTTGGATTGGATTTAAAATAGGAAGCAGAATAAACTTCTACGGGAACGGGGCTATTCATTCGAGAGACAGGCCTTAGGTTTCCTGAGATAACTATATCCTCTAAATTTCCTTCCTCAGGTTGGAGATTAATTTTGATATCACTAGAATCTCCGTCTAATCGTATAACCAACTCCTGAGAGATAAAACCCAAATAGGATACGACAAGCCTAACCTGTTCATTAGAATCGAGATTTATTTGAAAATAGCCATTAGCATCACCTTGCCATCGAAGGCTATCCCCCTGTACCATGATTGTAGGATACGCCAAGGGGTTACCTTGACCGGTTACCTGACCGCTACAAATCGGTCCCTGAGCCGATAACTTCGAAAAGCATAGCATAAAGAATAAGACAATAATTAGCGAACTTAGGTGTTTCAACATATGTACTAATATAACACTGCCTTAATTAATATTTAGGCAAGCCTAAATATACGACACTGAAGGTAGTATCTTACAAATCAGAGCTTTACTATTACTGACATATATAATTCCAAATAATCCATGGTCTTTTTTTGGATTACATCCTGTGTACTTTAAATCCTTGGGTTTAGGCCAATACCTCTTCTACTTTTCGAGCAGCGTCTTTTAATTGGATAACGGGATAGACTTTAAGTCCCGAATGGTCAATGATATCTTTAGCTTCGGCCGCATTGGTACCTTGGAGGCGAACAATGATTGGTACTGGGATATCCCCAATAGACTTATAGGCATCTACAATTCCCTGAGCAACGCGATCACAACGTACGATTCCTCCAAAAATATTTACCAAAATGGCCTTAACATTGGGATCTTTCAAAATAATACGAAAGGCTGTTTCAACGCGCTTTGCATCGGCAGTTCCTCCGACATCAAGAAAATTTGCAGGTTCTTGTCCCGCAATTTTAATCATATCCATGGTAGCCATAGCGAGCCCCGCACCATTAACCATACAACCAACGTTTCCGTCCAACTTAACATAGCTCAAGCCAACTTCCCCAGCTTCTACCTCTGTAGGATCTTCTTCTAAAACGTCGCGCATTTCAGCTAATTCTTTTTGTCGAAACAGGCCATTTCCGTCAAGGCTAATTTTACCATCAACAGCGATTACCGCTTCGTCAGAAGCAATCAAACAGGGATTGATTTCTACTAGTGACGCATCACTTGACACATAAGCCTTATACACACTGGAAAGAAACTTACACATATTCTTAAATGCCTGCCCAGATAGGCCGAGATTAAAGGCCATCTTTCGAACTTGAAATCCTTGTAAACCTACATTGGGATCAATCCATTCCTTACAAACTTTCTCTGGAGTGGATTCAGCAACTTCTTCAATGTCCATTCCACC
>DLYY01000079.1:11733-12009 GCA_003447535.1 Bacteroidota bacterium
TTCAATGTCCATTCCACCTTCTGTCGAATAGATAAAGCATAATTGCCCCTTCGCTCGATCTAGAAGAAGGGAAACATAAAATTCACGGATTTCATGCTCACCGGGATAATATACGTCTTGGGCGATCAAAACTTTACGCACCAACTTACCCGCAGGACCTGTCTGTCGGTTGACAATGGTCATTCCAAGAATTTCATTGACAATGCCTTCTACTTTATCAATACCTTTTGCAAGCTTGACTCCACCTGCCTTTCCACGACCACCAGCATGCACCTG
>DLYY01000157.1 GCA_003447535.1 Bacteroidota bacterium
CCAAGCAGCAAAAACAGACGATAACATTGTAAAAGGCTGTCAATCCACCGTATGGTTAGATGTTCAATGCCGCGATCAACACATTGTGTTACAAGCGGACAGCAATACAGCCATAACAAAAGGAATCATTGCCATGTTAGTACGGGTGATCAATGGACTAAGTCCAGAAGAAGTACAACAACACCCTCTATCTTTTATTGAGGCTGTTGGCCTACACGAACACCTGAGTTCTCAGCGATCGAATGGTTTGCATTCTATGATTCAAACTTTACGAAAAAAGGCAGAATCCTATTCTTAAAAGATGGTATATTCAAATATACAATGCCAATAAATCTTCCAAAAAATCAAGTAATCACCGAGCTCATCTCTATGATTTCGAGCCACACTGACCCCAATACCGACTTCAGTCCAAGCTATGATCAAGATGTACTCGAAGACCTCGGCGCCAAGCTCATTGTATATAACGATGAGGTGAACACATTTGATTGGGTAATCTCTTCCTTGATTGAAGTCTGCGGTCATAGTTCGATTCAAGCGGAGCAATGCGCCATGCTTATCCATTTCACAGGAAAGTATGCTGTAAAAACAGGAAGTGAGGATAAGCTTAAGGCTCAGCGTGAGGCCTTATCGGAAAGAGGTATTCAAGCAACTATAGAATAATGTCCTACCGGCATTTCCTTGCAGATGATTTGCAAGCCATGCCCAAGCGTCAGCGGACGGAATTTGTACAAGGACTATCAGGTATTAAATCACTGTTTGCCATAATAACCTCAGATGGCAGTACAGTAAATATTGCTCCGTTTAACTCCATTATACATATCAGTTCGAATCCAGCGAGAATCGGATACATTAGCCGACCCGATAATAACCACAGACATACCCTTCAAAATATCATAACGCATCAATCCTTTTCTATAAATTCTGTACGAGAAGAAGATCTTGAAGATGTGGTGAATTGTTCGGAAAATCTGCCTTCTAATTATTCGGAATTTGAAAAGAAGCATATTCAGCCAACTGCCCTTAACAATAAATCCATTCCCGCCTTGCGACATGCTGATGTCCAAATATTTTGCGAATATGAAGAGCACATTACCATTCCATCGAGCCAAGGAATTTTGGTAATTGGACGAATACAAGAAGTTATTATTCGAGAGCCACTATATAATGACGAACATCAAGAAGCTTGGAAAGACCTAGCACTAAGCCAAGGAATAGAGCACTTCTACATCAAAGGAAAATATCGTAAAATCAACTATCGCCATTAGAATGCCATGCCGATCGTAATGCTAAATGATGACATCTATGCACTACCCAATCCACTATTTGGTGAAGACGGACTTGTAGCTGTTGGAGGGGATTTAAATCCTCAGCGATTAATCCATGCCTATAAAAATGGAGTCTTTCCATGGTATGGACAAGAAGGACCTATTCTATGGCATGCACCGGACCCTCGTTTCGTTATCACAAAAGATCGATTCCATCTTCCGAAAAGTGCGCGAGAATTTATCACGAAAAGCAAATGGACTATACGTATCAACACATCCTTTGACAAAGTAATTCAACATTGTGCCTCTATTCCTAGAAAGGGGCAAGAAGGGACTTGGATCCACCCTGAAATGATTGAATCCTATTGTCAATTGCATGCAATGGGCTACGCAAGTTCTGTAGAGGTATGGGAAAACGATGACTTGATAGGAGGTCTCTATGGAGTAGCCATTGGTCCCGTCTTCTTCGGAGAATCTATGTTTTATCTTAAAAGTGGAGCATCCAAAGTTGCACTTCATCATTTATGTACTCAAATGGATTTTGAACTGATTGATGTACAAATCCCCACTACCTTGATGGATAACTTTGGAGCCTACCCGATACAATTGACCGAGTTTTTGGATATTTTGCAGATGCATTTGCATAAATAACCCTTATAATACTCTATGAAAAGAAGTTTGATCGTCATCAGCACAACCCTAATATTCTTGGCTTTCAGCAATATCCTTCAGGCGCAAGACATCTCAGGAACATGGTATAACACTGAGAAATCAGGTAAAATCAAAATATTCAAGGAGGGCAACACATACTCCGGAGAGATTATATGGTTGGAAGAACCCAATGACGAAAACGGAAAACCAAAGGTTAACGAAAATGCACCCGATGCCTCTGATCAAAAGAAGCCGATTATTGGATTGCGCGTCTTACGGAACTTTACTGCTGATGGAGATGGGAAGTTTTCCGGCGGCACTATTTATGACCCTGAAAATGGCAAAACATACAAGTGCGTTATTACATTCGTTAGCGACAACCAACTCGACGTAAGAGGCTATGTTGGCATACCCGCCTTGGGTCGAACGGAAAATTGGACTCGGGCATCCGAATAGATAACCGGCTGTTACTACTTTATGCGTTGTCGATTTCTCCACATCCTTTGGCTAATTACTATTCTCCTCTTGGGGTATCATTGCACGTCTTCCGATAAAAATGGGAAGACGGATGCTTCGAACGCTGATGGTAAAGAAAGTTTTAGAGACACCATCATCAGTACCGATACCATAGAACTGATTCCTGATTCAATAAGTGGGTTTTATGGTACATACCCCAAAAGTCTCTTAGATACTATGACCGTATCTCAGGGGTTATCTCTTTCCGAACTGCTCCAAGATCATCTACCTTACAATGCTAT
>DLYY01000043.1 GCA_003447535.1 Bacteroidota bacterium
TCTGTGGGCTGAAAGGGGAGAGGGGTGAACACTTTTAAGGATTAGGTGGTCTCCTTGGATTAGTGGTTCTTTTCGCTGAGCGAAGCGACCCCATAACATGAAGACAATATTTTCATGGTGCTTTGATAATTCCTTGATAACAAAATCGGTAAACTCCTGCCATCCGATATCCTTGTGCGACGAAGCCTCGTGCGCTCGTACTGTCAGCATCGAGTTTAGCAGCAGAACGCCTTGTGCTGCCCATGTGCTTAGATCCCCATGAGTGGGTATAGGTATATCTAAATCCATATTGATCGCTTTGAAGATATTGATCAATGATGGTGGCGGTTTAATGCCTTGCGGTACTGAGAAGCTCAGGCCGTGGGCTTGCCCTGGAGCGTGATAGGGATCTTGGCCAAGAATAACCACCTTGACATCATGCAATGGAGTAGAAACAAATGCATTAAATATTTGGCTTTCCGGCGGATAGTGTACTATTCTCTCAGCACGTTCTTTGAGTAGCTGTTGTTCTAGACTTTGAAAGGAGTCTTTTTGAAATGCTGGGTTAAGCAGTTCAAGCCAAGAAGAATGGATCTTAATGTTATTCAAAACAATGCAAAGTTTTTATTGCATGGCACTGCTCAGGTCATCGATCAAGTCCTCTACATCTTCTATCCCAACACTAAGTCGAATCAAGTTATCATAAAGACCAATGGATTCACGTACTGCCTTGGGTACGGAGGCATGCGTCATAATAGCTGGATGCTCGATTAGACTTTCTACTCCGCCAAGGGATTCCGCTAAGGCAAACAGCTTAACGCGCTCAAGTACTGTTCGAGCTGCCTCAATATCTCCATCAAGGTAGAAAGTAATCATGCCGCCAAACCCACTCATTTGTGTTGCAGCAAGCTCATGTTGTGGGTGGCTTTTTAAACCCGGGTAAACGACTTTTTGAACACGCGGATGTTTTTCTAGAAATTCAGCGACTTGCTGGGCATTTTCTGCATGACGTTGCATGCGAACACCTAAGGTTTTTATTCCTCGCAATACCAACCACGAATCAAAAGGGCTTGCACATGGTCCGATGGAGTTTTGAAGTGTAAAGAGCTTATGGTAGATCGTTTCATTGTCTGTCATGACCGCTCCTCCGACCACATCACTGTGTCCATTGATAAACTTGGTTAGTGAATGATAAGCAATGTCAGCCCCTAATACTACAGGATTTTGAAAATAGGGAGACATAAAGGTATTGTCGACGACACTGAGAGTATTGGTGTCTTTAGCAATAGACGCAATGGACACAATGTCACTGATTTTAAGCGTGGGGTTGGTGGGGCTCTCAAGCCAAATCAAATCAGCTCCCTCTTGCAATGCCTTTTTGACGGCATTGAGATCAGTAGTATCGATGAAGGTGAAGTCGTGTCGGTCTTGAAACACCGTAGTAAAGAGGCGATAGGTTCCTCCATAGACATCATCACCACTGATAATTTTACTTCCCAAGGGTAACATATGCATAATCAAGTCAATCATACTTAAACCACTCGCCGAGGTGAGGGCATATGTTGTTTGCTCAAGCGAGGCAAGGTTTTCTTCTAATCGACTTCTTGTGGGATTATGGGATCTTGTATACTCATATCCTTTGTGTTCCCCTGGGCTTGATTGCACATAGGTAGAGGTTTGATAAATTGGAGGCATTACAGCGCCTGTCTCCTTGTCTGGATGACCTCCTGCATGAATCGCTCTTGTAGAGAATCCTTTATTCGACGAGTTTCCCATTGTCTTGTATGATATTTAAAATAGCTAGATCCTTTGCATCTCGCTCACGGTTAAGTGAGAATTTATTTTCTTCCATCCAGCGATCGTTGTACACTTTTGAGGCATATTTACTTCCTGCATCGTGAAGGATGACTAATATTCTTTTAGGTTCACTTAGCTTTTGAGCATAGCGTATGGCTCCAACGACTGCGGCACCACATGACCCACCTGCATAGATTCCTTCCTGCTGACATAGCGCTCTTGTCATATGAAAGCTTTCTTCATCTTCAACCATTACAAATTCATCGATCACGTCAAAGTGAACATTTCCGGGAAGAAAGTCTTCTCCAATACCCTCGAGAAGATAGCCATGGGCTCCACTCATATCTCCAGTCTCGTGATATTTTTTGAGGATGCTTCCCTTGCAGTCGACCCCGACTACTTGTAATCCAGGGATATGTTCTTTGAGATATTTACCTGTTCCACTGACGGTTCCGCCGGTCCCGACGCTCGCCATAAAGACATCGAATTCACCCTTGGTTTGCCGTAGAATTTCGGGTCCGGTCTCCATGTAGTGACATTCGGCATTGTAGATGTTGTCATATTGGTTGACATGAAAAGAATTTGGCAAGGATTTGAGGCTTGCAGCCACCGAGTAATAGCTTCTTGGGTCTTCTGGTTCCACGTGCGTTGGACATACTATAACTTTTGCTCCAAAGGCTCTTAGTGCGTCTATTTTTTCTTGAGATTGCTTATCGGCCATTACAAAAATGCAATCAAATCCATGGGTGTTTGCGTAAAGGGCAAGACCAATGCCCGTGTTGCCTGAAGTACATTCAATGATAGTCCCTCCGGGTTTTAAGTCTCCATTCTTAACGGCTTTTTGCGCCATGTAGATTCCCATACGATCCTTAATTGATCCACCTGGATTAAGGTATTCTAGCTTGACATAAATCTCCGAATCGGTATCTTTCGTCACACGATTTAACCGAATGATAGGGGTGTTTCCTACCGCATCAATGATGGATGAATGTTTAAATGCGTCCATGATCTATTACATTTTTGTTAAGGTACTACAACAAGGCAGTCTTTGTTGCTTCCTCTAGCGCTAACTATTCGAGGGCCTTTTTGATTTCGTCTACTAGAATAGACTTTTCAGTTAAGCCATTACTTCGCCAAACCTCCTTACCCTTGCGGTAGATAGCAAAAACAGGTATACTAGACACATTGAATGTTTTCCCTAGTTCCGGATTAGCGGCAACATCCACTCGCTCTACATGTATAATCTCTCCATATGCCTTCTCAATGTCCTCAATAATAGGAGCCATGGCCTTGCAAGGAGCGCACCAAGGCGCATAAAAGTCAAGGAGTACTGCATTGCTTTCTTGGACTAATATTGTTAGTTCTTCTTTTGTAATCATCGCACTCTCTAAATCATTGAGCACTTTGGTTACCGGCAATCCTTCATTTTGCCATCCATAAAGACCACCTTTTAAATTGTAAACTTCCATAAAGCCTTGCTCAGCTAGAATCGCAGCAGCTTGACTACTTCTACCTCCTGAAGCGCAATAGACTACGATAGGTTTAGATTTTTCCAACAGTTGAATCTTAGCTTCAAAATCATCGTCATAGAGATTGATTATCGTTGCACCTTCTATAATACCGAGCTGGGTTTCCTCAGGTGTTCTTATGTCAAGAATCAATGCCTTATCCATCAGCGTTTTTGCCAAAACCTCGTTGGATATATTTTCCAGTATGCCGCCTTCCTCGGGATGTTGACCTAGGCTATTACAAGCGAAGAAAAAAGTGGATACAAACAGTAAAATGGCAAGCCGTAAAGGATGAAAAAGCATAATTGTAAGCGTATTTGTTCAATAACGATAATGTAAGATAAAGCTACATTGAAGAAGAGAAATGTAATTGTGCTATTTTGTAAGAAATTATTTCTATGAAACGGATTGTGCTATTTGGGCTTCTTTTGCCCCTTCTCTCATTTGGTCAAATTCTAGTAGATGTACCACTCTCCGATGGTGTTTTACCTGCCACTTGGCAAAATGTTGATGTTGATGGTTTTGCCGCTGATGTCTTTTATACCGATCAAGGGATTTGGGCCGGATTATCAGCTTGGGAAGAAGTAAACTTCTCTAGCTACGGACGAGCCTTTTATTCTACGTCCAATTTTGAGACGGCTACAGGCAATGCCAATGATTGGATGATAACGGATGCGATCTCGATTACACAAGAAACTCGACTTGATTTTGAATTGGTCTCTTCTCAGTTTAATGGACCGGAAAGTCATTCGGTGTATATAGCCAATATGATTGCCGGTGCTGCGCCACAACCAAGCGACTTTGTTGCACCTGAGCAAAACTTCACAACAATTCCTGGACAGTGGTCTTCCAATGAAGTGGATTTATCAGCCTATATCGGCAGTACGATTTATGTCGCCTTTGTCAACGATAATTCTTCTTCAGGAAATATTCAGGGTATTCGAAACATAGTCATACGAGAACTTTTATCCAACGATGTATCTATAGAGGTATTTAACTCAAATGCTGTTAACCAACGAACACCTTTAAATTCTACTACGCGCTATTCCGTATTGGATTATTCTAAGACGACTGCCTACCAACCACTTCTTACGCTAAGAAATCAAGGGTTAAATGCCCTGGACTCCGTAGTGATCACTATGAATATTGATGATGATGTTACAGGATATACCATTTCTGAAACCTACCAATTGTCCCAAGCGCTTCCTGCAGGCGACACCACAACAATAGCCTTATCAGCCATTGGATTAGATACATTGTTCCCTGCCTTGCAGTCGAATCAAGAATTAGACGTTGAGATTTTTACGGATTCTTCTAATGGCAATGGGTTAAGTCTTGCAGAGGATACTGCTTTTTCCTTCATGATTAATCCTCGTCAGTATTTCTCACCACCTTACACTACTTCATTTGAATATGTTTTAGGCGGATCGTCCTTTAGTTGGGAGTGGAATGAATGGGGTTGGAAGTCCTTTGATGAAAACAATGACAATGATGCGATTCTCGTTGATGAACAAACCAATTATACTGCGGCTGATGGTGCCTATATGTTATTTAGTGGCGTTCGTTACTCGGGAGCAGTAACTGATGGCGATATTGGTGATTATGTGGAAACTCCAGAAATGCAATTTGACGCTGGGGATTATGTGCTCTCTATGCTAGGTGCAGCAATAACCGGTAATGGATCAACGTTGGATGTTGATCTTGTAAGGCCAAACGGCTCTTCGCTTTCATTAGGCCAAATAAGCACAGGGGGAGGCACAACTCACCAAGCGGTTTCACTTGCCTTTAACATTTCGACTACGGATTCGGGGTATGTACTTCGATTTACTGAGCGTAATGGCGAACGAGGGTCATGGGATTTGCTATCTATCGAGGAGTTAACTCCGCCTGTTGCGGGAGGAAATCTTGCGGCAACAGATGAGACTAATCCTTATGTGGAGTATTGCGATAAGAATATAATCTTAACCAATACTTCGGTGGCAACAGGTGGCAGTACGACAGTCGACTGGGGTGATGGTAGTGCCGTCCAATCCATGGCATCTGGAGCGAGTTTACAGCATAGTTATTCGTCTAATGGCAATTACACCATTACGGTCACCGCTACAAATCCTGCAGGAAGTGATCAGTTTACTATTGATTTAGAAGTAACGGATCCACCGGTGTTAAATGCAGATTTTATTGTAATTAATCAAGGCAATGGAAATGTGAACATCACACTGGAAGAAACTTTCCCTTGTGGAGGGGTTCAAACCAATGTAGATTGGGGTGACGGTACGGTAAATTCGTCGACAAGCCACGTATATTCCGCGAATGGAACATACACCATTACACTGACGGCACAGACAGCCATAGATATTGATCAATCCAATAATTCAGTGACTATTTCTGGCTTAGCGACATCAATTGATAATGACCTCTCTAGCGGATTTCGTGTAGGTCCTAATCCAGTACAAGATAAATTGCGAATATCATGGGAGACGCCAATTGATCACATTACAATCTTGGACGCTCAAGGCCGTGTTATGAAGGATTGGATGTCTTCAGGCAATACGTCAAGTGTAGTTTTCAATTGCAAAGATTGGCAGGCAGGAAGCTACATTATTCAGATTCAAGAGGGCCAGAATATGGGAGCAATCCCGATTCTTGTTGAATGATTTTAAATCACAAATTGTTTTAATAATAACTATGGGAACGAAAGCTCCCTTTTTTATTGCCTTAAAGGGTGTGGACGCCTTGCAAAATATGATAAAGTGGATTAGGTAGATTTACTCTTCTCCTGTATATTGGGTCAACACTGAAAAATTATGGTTAAATCATCGATGCAATATCTAACATATGTAGCATTTTTATTGCTATGTACTCTTTCTTCTTTATCTGGGCAAACCATTCATCAAGATTACGTTGATGGAGAGTTGTTTATCAGAATGCATACTGCGCTCAGCCCTAATGATGTATGGAGTAAACAAAAGACTCGATATTCGGATTTTCAATCTGCATTGTCAACTCTTGATGTTACAGCTGTCGATTATCTCTATCCTGTCCTACGGCATCAAAGTGAGGAATTAGATAATATTCTATGGGTGAAGTTTACCCGTGCAGCCTCTATCGATTATGTGCTTAAGGCACTAAATGCAATGGATGAGGTTGATTATGCTGAGCGTGTTCCATTAATGAAAACAACGCTCGTGCCTAATGATCCAGGAACAAATCAAGTTTATGCGTTGAATCTAATTGATGCTTTTGATGCCTTTGATATTCATACTGGGGGGAATTCAGTGATTTGTGTAGTGGATAATGCCATTCAAATTTCTCACCCTGATTTGGCCCCAAATGTCTGGGTAAATCCAGGAGAAATTCCAAACAATGGAATAGACGATGATAACAATGGCTACATAGATGACATCAATGGATGGGATGCTGCTGACAACGACAACGACCCTAATCCACCAAATTCTTCTTTTAGTCACGGAACGCATTGCTCCGGAACGGCTGCTGCTGCCACAAACAACGGCACGGGAGTTGCTTCCATTGGATACAACTGTAAGTTGATGTCCGCTAAGGCGACGCGCAGTAATAGCAACAACCAGTTCTTAGATAATACCTATGGCGGAACAGAGTATGCCATTGCGGCAGGGGCAGATGTTGTGTCCATGTCTTTTGGTGGAGGTGGATTTAGTAACGCCTATCAATCGCTATTCAATTTTGGGCATGGTCAAGGTATTACTTTTGTAGCTGCTGCAGGGAATGACAACACCTCTCAAGTCTTTTATCCAGCGGGTTATAACTACGTGATTTCTGTCGCTTCTACTACGAGTAATGACAGCAAGTCAAGCTTTTCAAATTATGGAACTTGGATTGATATCGCAGCACCCGGAAGTAGCATTTATTCGACTATTCCAAATAATACTTACGGGACACAAAGTGGTACTTCGATGGCCTGTCCATTGGTTGCGGGATTATGCGGTTTGTTAAAATCCTACAATCCAGCTCTTACGCCAGATGAAATTGAAAATTGTCTCGATCAATCTGCGGATAATATTGATGCACAGAACCCATCATATGTTGGGGATTTAGGGGCAGGAAGAATAAATGCATTTGGCGCTTTACAATGCACTAATCCAACCAATCCGCCGGTAGTCCAATTTATGTCAGATGCTAATGGACCCCAATGTACAGGGGCTACCGTGCAATTTATGGACCAGTCGCTTTACAATCCATCTTCTTGGTCGTGGAGTTTTCCTGGAGGAAGTCCAGCAACATCGACAGCGCAAAACCCAACGATAACCTATGCCAATAACGGCCTCTATGATGTCACGCTTACGGCAACAAATCAATATGGATCAACCACTCTTACGGAGAACGCATACATTGAAGTTGGACCTAATGGAGTAGAGGTTTTCTTTGTGGAGGACTTTGAATTAGGGCTTAATGCTTGGACCATCGAAAATCCTGATGGTGGAATTACATGGGAAGTAGTTACTGTAGGCGGCACAAATAGTGGAAGTAAAGCCGCTAAACTCGATAACTTCAATTATGATGCTTCAGGTCAAAGGGATGCCATTGTCTCCCCAGTGCTAGACTTTACGGGAAG
>DLYY01000159.1 GCA_003447535.1 Bacteroidota bacterium
AGCACTTGATTGCTATGATACGGCCTTACGTTATTCCAAGGAGCGCATTCAGTTTGGAAGACCGATTGCCGGTTTTCAGCTCCAACAAAAGAAGCTAGCTGAGATGATTACTGAGATTACCAAAGCCCAGCTTCTTGTGTGGCGATGCGGAAGCCTCAAAAATGAGGGGAAAGCAAGTCCGGCGCAAATTTCGATGTGTAAACGAAATAACTGTATGATGGCACTTGAAGTAGCTAGAGAAGCCCGACAGATCTTGGGCGGCATGGGTATTACAGGAGAATACCCCATAATGCGTCATTTGATGAACCTTGAAACAGTGATTACCTACGAGGGAACGCATGATATTCATTTATTGATTACTGGGTTAGATATTACGGGCGAGAACGCCTTCCAATAAGACCCTAGAAACTTTTTTTATGCAGCGTATTGTACCTATTTCCTTAGTAGGCGTCTTCGTTTTAGTCCTTCTAAGTAATATAGGGTGGGCGCAACAAACAGTCTATTTTTCTCATAAGGCGCTCACTATTTACCCCAATGTTAACGAATATAGTCAGTGGCAAGACTATACTTTAGAAGAAGTCCAGGGATATAAAGTGGGATGGCTTACTTTTCAGCATATTCCTGACCAAACTACTCTAGATGCTATAGAAGATGCAGGTATTGTTTTGCAGGAATACGTAAAAACCAACACCTACCTCGCTGCGATACCACCCCATTTATCGCCTTCAGCCTTACTCAGTTATAATGTTGAAGCGATTACTCCTATTACAAGGGAGCATAAAGAACATAACAGAATTTGGTCGACGCCCTACCCTGCTTGGGCCCTTGAAGGGGATGACATCAAACTCTCAGTGCGCACCTATGCTCACGTCAACCTCATGTCTGCCATTGATCAGATTGAAAAAGAAGGAGGGCGAATAGAGGAAATTATTACTCATAGCTCCGCACTGGCTGTAAGAATTCCTCAACAGGCATTGAATAATATACTCTCTATTAAATCGCTGCGCTCTATTGACCTACAGTCTGAACCTGGCAGGCCAGAATCTGATGAAGGTAGACATCTTCACCGCTCAAATGCTATCGATAATGACTATTATGGTGGTCGTTCCTATGATGGGACTGGCGTGAGTCAGGCCGTTAATGATGATGGATTTGCCGGGCCCCATATCGATTTTAAAGGAAGGAATGCACAAGCTACAGTAGCCAATGATTTAAATGGAGATCATGGAGATATGGTAGCAGGCATAGCAGGAGGTGCAGGAAACCTCGATCCTACAATGCGCGGAATGGCTCCGGGTAGCTTCCTGTATATAAGACAGTATAACGCCAATATGGGTGGAACCTTGGACTACCATCTCGATAGCAATGTTCTAGTCTTTAACTCCTCGTATAGCAATGGTTGCAATGCGGGCTACACTAATACTACCGTGCTTGTCGACCAAGAAATCTACGACAACCCTGCGCTCATGCAGGTCTTCTCAGCTGGAAACAGCAATGGCGATGACTGTGGCTATGGTGCAGGAAACCAATGGGGAAACATTACAGGAGGCCATAAAGTGGGAAAGAACGTTATTGCCACAGCCAACCTTGGAGAAAATGATAACATCCAAGCGAGTTCAAGCCGAGGACCGGCATCTGATGGGCGAATCAAGCCTGATATCTCAGCCCATGGCAATTACCAAACCTCCACTGATCCAAACAACACATACACTTCGGGCAGCGGGACCTCGGCAGCTGCTCCCGGCATTGCAGGTTGCTTTACTCAACTGCAACATGTATATAAGACGCTGAATAATGGAAGCGACGGACCTTCCGCATTGCTCAAAGCGGTGATGCTGAATACGGCCAATGACTTGGGTAATGATGGACCCGACTTTATCCATGGATGGGGAAAAGTCAATGCATTAAAAGCAACAGTTGCACTAGAAGAAGGACGATACCTCTCAAATTCTGTAAGCCAAGGATCGGTTAACAATCATACGATCAATGTACCAGCCGGCACTAGTCGCCTCAAGGTCATGATCTATTGGGCAGATCCGGAAGGATCAACCTCAGCCGCTCAAGCACTGGTCAATGATCTCGATGCTACAATGACTGATGGCAGCAATGTGTTCTTTCCATGGCTTCTCAATACAACACCTAATGCAGCAAGCCTGAATCAACCCGCCTCAAGAGGCGTAGACAATCTTAACAACGTCGAGCAAATTGCGATTGATAATCCCAACACATCGAGTTATACGCTAACGGTAAGCGGGAGTGCCATTCCCTTTGGCAGTGCGCAATATTGGGTCACGTGGGAATACATCAATGATATCCCAACAGTGATCTTTCCAATGGGAGGTGAAGGACTAGAACCCAATACCAATGTGCGCATTCAATGGGATGCATGGAATTCAGTAGATAACTTTCTTATTGAATATTCCCTTGATGAAGGGAATACGTGGATACCTATTTCAACCGTCTTGGGTAGTCTTCGCATCCTCACATGGACTACGCCGAATGTACAAACCGGTCAAGCACGTGTTCGTATAACGCAAAATGGGCTTAGTGGCATAAGCAAAGAAAACTTCAGCCTTATGCGACGACCGGAAAATGTACGCGTGGACCGCGTATGTCAGGACGACAACCAGCTTGTCTTAGCTTGGGACCCCGTAGACGATGCTTTTAACTATGACATCTTTATGTTGGGAAGCCAATACATGGACTCTATTGGGAATACTAGCGACACATCATTTAATATAATGGTTAGTGACCTGTCGGAAGAACAGTGGCTTGCCGTTCGAGCAAATGGCATCAATAGAATGCGCAGCAATCGCACAATTGCTATTCCTTTCGAAGGACTTGGTTCTGGGGGACAAAACTCTTGCGTACTCTCCTGCAAAAGCGATGTCGATGCAGGGATCCAAGCCATTACTTCAAGTCTTCCAGATGGAGACTTATGCAATCAAAACATTGCCCAAGGCCTTGATATCTTAGTAGAAAATCTTGGGGATGTAGACTTAGGATTCGTAGAGGTAAATTTCCAAGTTAATGATGGACCCATCATTTCCGAGTTTCTCTCAGGAACACTATCCTCAAGAAGCAGTTTAGCACATAGCTTTGGAAGTATTCTTTTTATTGATGGCCCAGGAATTAATACGCTAAAGATTTGGACAAGCGCCCTTGGCGATAGCACCCAATGCAACGACACGCTCTATCGCACCATAAATCTTACCAAGGCTGATTTACCGGATAATACGACGCAACAAGGGTGCCTAGGTGAACCTGCTCTTCTAACATTTGACAACTTACTGGGTGAGGTCACATGGTTTGATAATGGCAATCCTGTGGGTCAAGGGCCTACTTTTACAACCCCTAATCTTACCTCCCAAAGATTCTATCAGGCACAACAAAAAATACCCTCAAGTCCTCTCCAAGCAGGACCTAGCGGCACTGACTTTGGCGGTGGTGGCTATCATGGATCAAACGGCTTCTTCCCTGCCCTAGCGTTTGATGCGGACACAAATTTCATAATCAAGTCTGTGTTAGTCGACGCTGATGGAGCAGGAAACCGAACTATTGAGATTCGTCAAGGGACATCCAATGGAAATGCCATTTATAGTGAAACCTTTTCGCTAACAGATGGTCCTCAACGCATAGAACTAGACGCTTCGATTCCTGGACCAGGAACCTACTTTATCGGTGGAAATGATATGGAATTGTATCGTAACAACTCAGGTACGGATTATCCCTACATCACAGAAGGCATTGTTACCATTACCCAATCAACCGCCACAACTGATCCTGATGCATATTATTATTATTTCTATGATTGGGAAATTGCATTAGGACCTTGTATTGGAAATCTTGTTAATGTGTTTGCCGAACCCATAGAGCTTAGCATCAATGCAAATGGCATTGAAAACAATTTTGACTTTAGTGCATCGACGTCAAATAGCAGCCTCAATGATGAATGGCAATGGGATTTTGGTGACGGTGGAAGTTCCACAGACGCTAGTCCAAGTCACACCTATTATAATGCAGTGGATTATGCCGTGCGAGTAACCGC